>JBKOWZ010000047.1:0-18531 GCA_046724665.1 Actinomycetota bacterium | reverse complement strand
AAGGCCGTCTTCACCTCGCCCGAGCATCCGTACACCTGGGGTCTGCTCGGCTCGATGCCGCGGCTCGACCGTGCGGTGCAGGAGCGGCTGCTGCCGATCCCGGGCAGCCCGCCGTCGCTGATCAACGTGCCGTCCGGCTGCGCGTTCCATCCGCGCTGCGCCTTCGCCGACTTCACCGGCGGCTACTCGTCCGCCGAAGTGCCGGAGCTCCTCGACACCGGACAGCGGCACCTCGTGCGCTGCCACATCGGCGTCGAACACCGCCGCCGGCTCTTCGTGGAGCAGGTCAAGCCGCACCTGTAATCCCATGGCGAGGCCGGTGGTCGTCTCGCGACAATCGCCGCCATGGAGCAGATCGAGGTCGTCGTCGCTCACAGTGAGCGCGCGACTCTGCGCGTCGGTGAGGTATTCCTGAAGATCGACGCCGATCAAGCACGCCTCGATGTCGAGGTCGAGGCGATGGCTCTGGCGCCGATCCCGACGCCGGAGATCCTGTGGCGTAAGCCGCCGGTGCTCACTCTCGCGGCCCTGCCAGGCGCCGCGCTCGGCCTCCTCGGCGAGCCGTCGGCAGCGTCGCGTGCGGCGTGGGCTGCCGCTGGTGCCGCTGTGCGGAAGCTGCACGACGCGCCGCTGCCGCCCTGGCCCGGCCGCACCATCGACGAGTACGCATCCCGGCTCGACAGCGAATGCGCGTGGCTCGTCACCAGCGGCGCCCTTCCCGCCGACCTGGTCGCGGTCAACCGCCAAGTCGCCCAGGCCGCACTGCGGCCCTGGAAACCGGTATTCACCCACGGCGACCTACAGATCACCCACGTGTTCGTCGATGGCGACCAGGTCACCGGCGTGCTCGACTGGTCCGAGGCGAGCCGGGGCGATGCCCACTTCGACCTGGCCATCTTGACGCTCGGGCACGAGGAGCGCCTCGGCGATCTGCTCGCCGGCTACGGCACCGACGTCGATCTCGACGTGATCCGCGGGTGGTGGTCGTTGCGAAGCCTGACGGCGATCCGCTGGCTGGTCGAGCACGGCTTCGACCCGTACGCGCCGGGCTGCGAGGTCGATGTGCTGCGAGCCCGGATGTGAGGCCGCGCGAGCCCGGCGGCTACCAGTGCCGTCCATCAGTGCCGTCCTGCCGTATCCTGTGGTCCACGACACATTACTGAACGGTAGTTTGGTAACCGGAATCCCGTATCCTCGGCTTGAGGAACTGGATCCATCGTGCGGGAGGCGCCGGAGCAATGAAGATCGTCGTCCTTGTGAAGCAGGTGCCGGACACGGCGGCCGACAAGCGGCTCGACCCGGACACACTGACCGTAGACCGCGCGGCCGTGGACGGCCTCATCAACGAGATGGACGAGTTCGCCGTCGAGGAGGCCCTCCAGCTCGCCGAGAAGCACGGCGGCGAGGTCACCGTCGTCTCGATGGGGCCCGAGGACGCCACCGACGCCTACAAGAAGGCGCTCCAGATGGGCGCCGACCGGGCGGTCTTCCTCACCGACCCGGCGCTGGCCGGCTCCGACGCGCTGGCCACCTCGTACGCGCTGGCGCAGGTGCTCGGCACGCTCGAGTACGACCTGATCGTGATGGGCTGCGAGGCCTCCGACGCGCGCACCTCGATCGTGCCGGCGCTGCTGGCCGAGCGGCTGAACCTGCCGCAGCTGACCTTCGCCGCCAAGGTCGAGGTGGACGGCTCGGCGATCCGGATCAACCGGCAGACCGACTACGGCCACGACGTGGTCGAGGCGAGCCTGCCCGCGGTCGTCTCCGTGGTGGAGAAGATCAACGAGCCGCGCTACCCCTCGTTCAAGGGGATCATGGCCGCGAAGAAGAAGCCGGTCGAGACGCTGGACGCGGCCGCCGCCAAGATCGACGCCGCGCTGGTCGGCGTCCCCGGGTCGCGCTCGAAGGTACTCGACGCGGCCGTCGCCCCGCCGCGGGCCAAGGGCACCATCGTCACCGACGAGGGCAACGGAGGGGTCGAGCTCGCCGACTACCTCGCCTCGAAGAAGTTCGTCTAGGAAGGGCCGGGTACCTGTCAGATGGCCGAGATCCTCGTTCTGGTAGACCACACCGCCGGCGCGGTCAAGAAGGTCACCCTCGAACTGCTCACCAAGGCCCGCGAGCTTGGCACGCCCGTCGCCGTCTTCGTCGGCGACGGCTTCGACGCGGCCAAGGACCGGCTCGCCGAGTACGGGGCCGCGAAGGTCTACGTCGCGGCCGACCCCGAGCTGGACGGCTACGTGGTCGCGCCGAAGACCGAGCTGCTGGCCAAGCTGGTGGCCGACGCGCAGCCGGCCGCGGTGCTGGTCCCGGCGACCGCCGAGGGCAAGGAGATCGCCGCGCGGCTGGCGATCAAGACCGGCTCCGGCATCCTGACCGACGCGGTGGACCTCAAGCTCGACGGGGACGCCTTCGTCGCCGAGCAGTCCATCTTCGGCGGCTCGTCGATCGTGCACTCCGCGGTCACCGCCGGGACCCCGATCGTCGCGGTCCGCCCGAACTCGACCCCGCCGGTGCCCGAGGCTGCCGCCGCCGAGCGTGTGGACGTCGCGGTGGAGCTGACCGGCGCGGCGAAGCTGGCCAAGGTGGTGGACCGGGTGGTCGTGCCCAAGGGCGACCGGCCCGAGCTGACCGAGGCGGCGGTGGTCGTCTCCGGCGGCCGCGGCGTCGGCTCGGCGGAGAGCTTCGCGCTCATCGAGGCGCTGGCCGACCAGCTCGGCGCCGCCGTCGGCGCCTCGCGCGCCGCGGTGGACTCCGGCTGGTACCCGCACCAGTCGCAGGTCGGGCAGACCGGCAAGACCGTCTCGCCGCAGCTGTACATCGCGGCCGGCATCTCCGGGGCGATCCAGCACCGGGCCGGGATGCAGACCTCGAAGACCATCGTCGCGGTCAACAAGGACCCCGAGGCGCCGATCTTCGAGCTGGCCGACTACGGCGTGGTCGGCGACCTGTTCAAGGTGGTCCCGCAGCTGACCGAGGAGATCGCCAAGCGCAAGTAGCGGCCGCGAGCGCGCGGAAAGTGGCCCCGGCGCCGTCGCCCGGGGCCACTATGCTTGAGAGTGAAATGATTTACCTCGACCACGCCGCCACCACGCCGATGCATCCCGATGCCGTCGCGGCGATGGCCGAACAGTTCGCGCGCGTGGGCAACGCCAACTCGCTGCACGGCTCCGGCCGCACGTCGCGCCGGGTGGTCGAGGAGTCCCGCGAGGCGGTGGCCGAGGCGCTCGGCGCGCGGCCCAGCCACGTCGTGTTCACCGGCGGCGGCACCGAGGCGGACAACCTCGCGGTCAAGGGGCTGTACTGGTCGCGCCGGCAGGCGGACCCCGGGCGCGTGCGCGTCCTCGCCCCGAGAATCGAGCACCACGCCGTGCTCGACCCGCTGCACTGGCTCGCCGAGCACGAGGGCGCGGTCGTGGACTGGCTGCCGGTCGATGGGCACGGCCGCGTGCACCCCGCCACGCTCGACGAGGCGATCCGCCGCG
Organism: Actinomycetota bacterium; assembly: GCA_046724665.1. Taxonomy (GTDB): domain Bacteria; phylum Actinomycetota; class Actinomycetes; order Streptomycetales; family Catenulisporaceae; genus Actinocrinis. The sequence goes on along the minus strand of JBKOWZ010000047.1, from coordinate 15,046 downwards.
ACCCGGACTCGGTCGCGCTGATCACCGTGATGTGGGCGAACAACGAGGTCGGCACGGTCCAGCCGATCCGGGAACTGGCGGCCGTCGCGCGGTCGTACGGCCTGCCGATCCACTCCGACGCGGTGCAGGCCTTCGCGCACCTGCCGGTGGACTACGCGGCCAGCGGCCTGGACGCGATGACGGTCACCGGCCACAAGATCGGCGGCCCGATGGGCGTCGGCGCGCTCCTGCTCGACCGCAACGTCGAGCCCGTCCCGCTGCTGCACGGCGGCGGCCAGGAGCGTGCCCGTTCCGGCACCCTGGACACCCCGGCCATCGCCGGCTTCGCGGCCGCCGCGAGCGCCGTGGTCCGCGAGCAGCGGCACGAATCCGCACGCCTGGCCGAACTGCGCGACGCGCTGATCGACGGCGTCCTGTCCGTGGTCCCCGAAGCGATCCTCTCCGGCGACCCGGCCCGCGGCCCCGAGGCGAGGCTCCCCGGCATCGCGCACTTCTGTTTCCCCGGCTGCGAAGGCGACTCGCTGCTGATGCTGCTCGACGCCCGCGGCATCGAGTGCTCCACCGGCTCCGCGTGCTCGGCCGGGATCGCGCAGCCGAGCCACGTCCTGCTTGCGATGAACGCCGACCCCGACCTGGCCCGCGGCTCGCTGCGCTTCTCCCTCGGCCGCACCTCGACCGCCGAAGACGTCAAGACGCTGGTAGACGCGCTACCCGCAGTCGTCGAACGCGCCAGGTCCGCCGGTCTGAGCTGACGCGCCTGTCAGTGCGGGTTGCTACTCTGAACGCATTGGCAGCAACTGGAAGGAGTCGCGTCATGAGCACGCCAACCCTGCCCATAACGCCCCCTGAAGGATGGACGCTCGACAACCTTCCGGACAACCTGCCAAAGCACACTGAACTGATCCGGGGGGTCCTCGTCATGAGCCCGCAGAAGACATGGCACATGGCGATCCTCGAGACGCTGCGGACATTGCTACGTGGGCAGGTGCCGAGCGAGTACGTGATCTTCCGGGAGATGGCGATCAAGCGGAGTTTGCGGTCCGCGCCCGAGCCCGACCTGTCGATTGTTCGCGCCAGCGCCCTGGACTGGGATAGGAGCATCTACTCACCCGAGGACGTCCTGCTCGCGGCCGAGGCGGTCTCGCCCGAGTCCGAGGAGCGTGACCGCGAGGACAAGCCGCTCATGTACGCGGCGATGGGCATCCCGACGTTCTGGCTCATCGAACGCGGACCGGACAACGCGCCGATCGTGCACGAGCACCAGCTCTACGGTGGTGCCTACCGCCTGATGCACACCCACATCGGCCACCTGAAGACCGAGATCCCGTTCCCGATCGACATCCCGCTTGAGCTGCCGAAGCTGTAGCGGTCCGAGTGCGTGGGCTGATCGTCTGATCTAAAGCGGTCGCGGCAGCACGTACCCTGGAAGCATGCGTGTTCTCGCGGCGATGTCCGGCGGCGTTGACTCGGCGGTCGCGGCCGCCCGGGCGGCCGAGGCCGGGCACGAGGTGACCGGTGTCCATCTCGCGCTGTCCAGGAACCCGCAATCCTTCCGCACCGGGGCGCGCGGCTGCTGCACCGTCGAGGACTCGCGCGACGCCCGGCGGGCGGCCGACGTGATCGGCATCCCGTTCTACGTCTGGGACCTGGCCGAGCGGTTCCACGCGGACGTGGTCGACGACTTCGTCAGCGAGTACGCGGCCGGGCGCACGCCGAACCCGTGCCTGCGGTGCAATGAGAAGATCAAGTTCGAGGCGGTGCTGGACAAGGCGCTGGCGCTCGGCTTCGACGCCGTGTGCACCGGGCACTACGCGCGGATCGTGGATCGCTCCGGCGGCGGGCCCGGCTCCGGCGCTGCCGGGGTGCGTGAGCTGCATCGTGCGGTCGATCCGGCCAAGGACCAGTCGTATGTGCTCGGCGTGCTCGACGCCGGGCAGCTGGCGCACGCGCTCTTTCCGCTCGGCGGCTCGCTCAAGACCGAGGTGCGGGCCGAGGCCGACCGGCGCGGGCTGGCCGTGGCCGACAAGCCCGACTCGCACGACGTCTGCTTCATCGCGAACGGCGACACGCGCGGGTTCCTGGCCGCGCGGCTCGGCGCCGAGCCGGGCCCGATCGTGGACAGCTCCGGCAAGGTCGTCGGCTCGCATCAGGGCGCGTACGCCTTCACCGTCGGCCAGCGCAAGGGGCTGCGGATCGGCGACCCGGCCGGGGACGGTCGGCCGCGCTACGTGCTCGACATCTCGCCGGCAACGAACACGGTCACGGTCGGGACCGCGGACGAACTCGCCGTCGCCGAGTTGGACGGTGAGCATCCGCGGTGGTGCGGCGTGCAGCCTGGGGTTGTCCGTCAGGGCCGGATCGCTGAGGGACCTGTCGAGTTCGAGTGCCTCGCGCAGCTGCGCGCGCACGGCGAGCCCGTACCGGTGGTCGCGCGTTACGACGCCGAGGGCGGTACGGTCACCGCGCGGCTGATCGAGCCCGCGCGGGGGATCGCACCTGGACAGACTGCCGTGTTCTACGACGGCACCCGCGTGATCGGGTCGGTAACCGTCACCGCGACGCGTCGTCGGTCGGCGGTTACCGCGCAGGTCGCGTAGCCGCTCGGGTGGGCCGGCAGGCTCTCAGACGTCGAACCGTACGTAAACGCCGTGCTGCTCGTTGTCGGCGACCTCGGCGAGCAGCGCGAGCGAACGCAGCAGCGCGCCGTAGCGCTGGGCGTTCCAGTCGGCGCCCCAGGCGCGCAGCTCCCAGCCCTCGGCGATCGCGTCGAGTTCGGTGTCCGTGCGGCCCAGCAGGCTGACGCACAGCGCCGGTCGTACGCACAGCACGACGCGCTCCTCCGTGCCCTGCGCCAGCGCGCCCGGACGGCCCAGCTCACGCGCCGGAGTCAGCACGGCCTCACGCACGGCCACCGGGTCGTGGCCGGTCATCAGCGTGTCGAGCTCCAGCAGTTGCGCCGGGTCCAGGTCCGCGGCGTCCACACAGGCGAGGCCGAACCCGTCCAGGTCGCCCCCGGCGGCCGCCAGCCGCGGCAGTTGCGCGGCATCGGCCGCGAAGAAGACGGTATGCACGCGGAATCCCTCCTCTACCGCTGCGTTTCGGTGCTCCCTCGAAGCAACGATCGACACTCCCGTACCCGTTCCGGCGCATCTGAGTCCTGATGCACACCGGCGGTGGAATCACAACCCCGTCCGGATTCACTACCCCGTTGAGTGCCGTTAGGTGCCTGAGTGTCGCAGAACCGCGCGGTTTGCGCAGCGGAATTGTCCGGGGAATCGCTGAGTCGGAGGAACCGGTTGGTTCCGTCTACGCTCGGCTCATGACCACGCAGCCCGTCACGCCCGCCCGCACCCCGTTCACCAGGCCGTCCGCCACCGGCGTCGGATCGCTGCCGGGCCAGGACACCGCCGAATCGGTCCGGCTGGTGATGGGCGAACTGGGCGAACGGCCCGGCATGCCCTTCCTGCCCGAGCTGCCTGGGCGCGGCGTCGGTGCGGACATGGTCGGACGCAGTACGTCGCTCCTCGTCGATCTTTACGCCGAGGTGCAGCCGTCCGGTTGGCGGATCGCCGATCGGCCAGGCCGGGACCACCGCAGGGCGCGCAGCTACCTCTCCAACGACCTGGACCTGCTTGAAGAGCACACGCAGGGCTACGCGGGACCGCTGAAGATACAGGCCGTCGGCCCGTGGACGCTCGCCTCGACCGTCGAGCTGCCGCACGGTGACAAGCTGCTCGCCGACGCCGGTGCGGTGCGTGACGTCGCCGCGTCGCTCGCAGAAGGTCTGCGGTTGCTCGGCGAGGATGTGCATAAACGCGTCCCCGGTGCGCAACTCATCCTCCAACTGGACGAACCTGCGCTGCCCGGAGTGCTCAAGGGCACCGTCCCGACGGCGAGCGGCTTCGGGAGGCTGCGGTCCGTCGAGGAGAGCGTGGCACGGGACTTGCTGCGTACGGTGATCGAGGGCGTGCGGGGGAGCGGTAGCGGCAGTAGCAGCGGCGGTGCGCAGGACTCGGTCATCGTGCACTGCTGTGCGCCTGACGTACCGTTCGATTCCCTACGCAACGCGGGCGTGGACGGCATCTCGTTCGACCTGTCGCTGCTCTCCGAGCGCCACGATGAGGTACTCGGCGGGTTGATCGAAGGCGGAGTGCCGCTGTACGTCGGCGTCGTTCCGTCCACCGCACCCGCCAACGTGCCGCCATTCAAGGCGCTCGCCGATCGCGTCCTCGCCCTGCGGCGGCTCGGATTCAGCGCGCAGCGGGTGGCCGAGAGTGTGATCGTCACACCTACCTGCGGGCTGGCCGGAGCGTCGCCCGCCTGGGCCCGCCGCGCGCTGAAACTGTGCCGGGACACCGCTCGCGCCCTTGAAGAGGTTGACTAGCTTTGTCGGCGGCGCCCGGTAGTTTTGGGGTACCGCGGACGAACGAGGGCGACGAAGAGGGGACGGACCGGATGGCTGGCGAACCCGCTGGCGCGGACCCGCTGAGCGCGGCGCGCACCCGGCACGCCGATCTCGCCGAGCAGATCGAGGAGCACCGCTTCCGCTACCACGTGGCGGACGCGCCGACCATCTCGGACGGCGAGTACGACGCGCTGATGCGCGAACTCGACGCGCTCGAGCAGGAGCATCCGGAGCTGCGCACCCCCGACTCGCCGACGCAGAAGGTCGGCGGCGAGGTCTCCACCGACTTCGCCTCGGTCGCGCACGTCGAGCGGATGCTGTCGCTGGCCAACGCCTTCGACTTCGCCGAGCTCGAGGCCTGGCACGACCGGGTGGTCAAGGAGGTCGGCGCCACCCCGGCGTACCTGTGCGAGCTGAAGGTGGACGGCCTGGCGATCAGCCTGGTCTACGAGCACGGCCGACTCGTGCGCGGGGTCACCCGCGGCGACGGGCGCATCGGCGAGGACGTCACGCCGAACGTGCGCACCATCAAGGGCGTCCCGCACCGCCTCACCGGCGACGACGAACATCCGGTGCCGGACCTGGTCGAGGTGCGCGGCGAGATCTACTTCCCGGCCGCGATGTTCGACGACTTCAACGCGACCATACAGGAGTCCGAGGGCCGCACCTTCGCCAACCCGCGCAACGCCGCGGCCGGCTCGCTGCGGCAGAAGGACCCGAAGATCACCGCGCAGCGGCCGCTGCGGATGGTCGTGCACGGCATGGGCGCGCGCCGCGGCCTGACCATCGACTCCCAGTCGCACGCCTACGAGCTGCTGCACGCCTGGGGCCTGCCCACCTCCGACCGCGTCCGGGTCGTCGTGTCCCTCGACGAGGTCAAGGAGTACATCGAGTACTACGGCAAACACCGGCATGACGTCGAGCACGAGATCGACGGCGTCGTGGTCAAGGTGGACGACCTCGCGTTGCAGGGCCGCCTCGGCGCCACCTCCAAGGACCCGCGGTGGGCGATCGCCTTCAAGTACCCGCCGGAGGAGGTGACTACCAAGCTGCTCGACATCAAGGTGCAGGTGGGGCGCACCGGCCGGGTCACGCCGTACGCCGTGATGGAGCCGGTCAAGGTCGCCGGGTCCACCGTCGCGTACGCCACCCTGCACAACCAGGAGGTCGTCGAGCGCAAGGGCGTGCTAATCGGCGACACGGTGATCCTGCGCAAGGCCGGCGACGTCATTCCGGAGATCGTCGGCCCGGTGGCCGACCTGCGCGACGGCAGCGAGCGCGCATTCCAGATGCCGGAGAACTGCCCGGACTGTGGTACCCCGATCGCCGCCCAGAAGGAGGGCGAGATCGACCTGCGCTGCCCCAACGCCCGGCACTGCCCGGGGCAGATAAGGGAGCGCGTCAACTACCTGGCCGGTCGCAGCGCCCTGGACATCGAGGCGCTCGGATACGAGGCCGCGGTCGCGTTAACCCAGCCGGACGACGGCGAGCCGCCGCTGCGTGACGAGGGCGACCTTTTCGACCTGACGCTGGAGAAGCTGGCCGCGCCGCGCATGTGGCAGCAGGCCCGCGGCAAGGACGCCAAGGAGGGCGACCGCGAGCTGGTCCCGTACTTCTACACCAAGCCCACCGCGAAGAAGCCCTCCGTTCCGACCAAGACCACCGAGCAGCTGATCGAGCAGCTGGAACGGGCCAAGACCACCCGCGAGCTGTGGCGCTACCTGGTGGCGCTGTCCATCCGGCACGTCGGGCCGAGCGCGGCCCGCGAGATCGCCCGCGAGCTGCGCTCGCTCGAGCGGTTCGCCGAGGCCTCCGCGGAGGAACTGGCCGCGATCGAGGGGGTCGGGCCGACCATCGCGCAGTCGATCGTCGAGTGGTTCGCGGTGGACTGGCACCGCGGCATCCTCGAGCGCTGGCTGGCCGCCGGGGTGGCGCCCGCGGTGCCCGCCGACACCGGCCCGAAGCCGCTGGCCGGGCTCACCCTGGTGATCACCGGCACGCTGGCCGGCTTCACCCGGGACGGGGCCAAGGAGGCGGCGCAGGCGGCCGGGGCGAAGGTGTCCGGCTCGGTGTCGAAGAAGACCTCGTATGTGGTGGTCGGCGAGAATCCGGGCTCGAAACACGACAAAGCCGTCGAACTCGGCGTCCCGGTGCTCGACGAGGAGGGCTTCCGCCGGCTGCTCGAGCAGGGCCCGCCGGCCGAAACGGCCGAACCGGCGGGCGGCGCGTCAAAAGCCGGAAACGAAAGCGTTCCCGGCAAAGAGGCCGTGCCGGATGACATGTCAGATAAGCTGTCCGCGCAATAGCGTTCCCCGCCGGCCACGGCGTAATCCTGCCAATATCAATCCGGCCTGATTGAGTCACGATCCGTCGCAAACCCTCGCGCGAGTACGAGCCTTGCGAATAGTCTTGGTCGGTCGGAACCGGTCGGAGCTGCCCGGGACCGCGGCCGGACTCGCCTGTCGGCCGTGCGGCGGCGACAGGAACGCACGAGAGACCAGGGCGAGGGCGGATGGCGGAGGCGGTGAACCGGACCGACGCCTTCGCGCGCCCGCTCGCCTTCCGGGCCTATCTCGCGGTCATCAACGTGGCGGGCGCCTGCGTCATCGGCTACGCGGCCGCCCGAGTGGCCCGCGACTTCGGGGTGGGCCATCTGCGCGGCTCCGGCGCCGCCTGGCTGCTCGGCTTCCTGGTGGTCGTCGGCGAGATGCGCCCGGTGCTCTCCCGGCACGAGCACGACGGCTCCTCCACCGCGGTCGCCTTCTCGCTGGCCCTGCTGAGCCTGTCCGGCTGGCACGCCGCGGTGCTCGCGCAGGCCGGCGCGGTGGTGGTGGCCGGGGTGGTCAACCAGCACAGCTGGTGGCGCACCGCCTTCAACGTGACCCAGTACTGCGTCGCGCTCGCCCTCGGCGGCCTGGTCTTCGGGCTCTTCTTCCGATATCCGATCGAGTTCGGCTCCGTGCTCGGCTGGCACCGGGCGCTCGCCCTGGTGGTCGCCGGCGTGGTGTACGCGATGGCGAACCACCTGTTCGTGTGGACCGCGCTCTCACTCTCCCGCGGCGTGCCGCTGCGCGACCTGATCCACCGCGAGGGCCCGCACCAGGTGCGGGCCACCGGCGCGATGGTGGTGCTGGCCCCGCTGGTCGGCTCGGTGGCGCTGAGCGACCCGTGGCTGCTGCCGCTGTTCGTCCCGGTGCTGCTGATCGTGCACGGCAACGCCGAGGCCGGCCGCGAGCGCGAGTGGGAGTCGAACCACGACGAGCTGACCGAGCTGCCGAACCGCAAGCTGCTGCGCCAGCACGGCGAGCAGGCCCTGGCCGAGGCGGCGCGCACCGGCCGGCACGTCGGGCTGCTGCTGCTCGACCTGGACCGGTTCAAGGAGGTCAACGACACCCTCGGCCACCTGACCGGCGACCGGCTGCTGCGGGTGGTGGCCTCCCGGCTGGGCGGCGCGGTCGGCCCGGCGGACACCGTGGCGCGGCTCGGCGGCGACGAGTTCGCGGTGCTGCTGCCCAACGTCGCGGACGAGGGCGAGGCGCTGGAGATGGCGCAGCGGCTGGCCGACACCTTCGCCGACCCGTTCCCGCTGCACGGGATCACCCTCGATCTGGAGGTCTCGGTCGGCGTCGCGCTCTACCCGGACCACGCCGAGGAGTTCGAGCAGCTGCTCCAGCGCGCGGACGTGGCGATGTACCTGGCCAAGAAGTCCCGCTCGGTGGTCGCCCGGTACGAGGCCGGCCGCGACCGCAACACCCCCGACCGGCTCGCCCTGCTCGGCGACCTGCGCCGGGCGCTGGAGAACGGCGAGATCCAGCTGCACTACCAGCCGAAGGTGGCCTTCGCCACCGGCCAGGTGGTCGGCTTCGAGGGCCTGGTGCGCTGGCAGCACGCCACCCGCGGCGCGGTGAACCCGGAGGAGTTCGTCGAGCTGGCCGAGCAGACCGGGCTGATGCCCAAGCTGACCGAGTACGTGGTGGACCAGGCGCTGGCGCAGACCTCGCGCTGGTGGCGCTCCGGCCTGGCCGTGCCGGTCGCGGTCAACGTCTCGATGCGCGACATCCACTGGCCCGGCTTCGTCCCGGCGATCCAGGCCGGGCTGCTCAAGTACGGCGTGCCGCCGACCGCGCTCCAGCTGGAGATCACCGAACGGGTGCTGCTCGAGGACCCGCAGCGCGCCGCCGCCACCCTCGGCGGCCTCGAGGCGCTCGGCGTGCGGCTCTCGCTGGACGACTTCGGCACCGGATACTCCTCGCTGGTGCTGCTGCGCAAGATCCCGGTCAACGAGATCAAGATCGACAAGTCCTTCGTCGCCCGGCTGGCGCATGACCCGGAGGACGCCGCGATCGTGCGCTCCACGGTCGATCTGGCGCACTCCCTCGGCCTGCACGTCGTCGCCGAGGGCGTCGAGGACGACGTCACCTGGGACCGCCTCGCCGCGCTGGGCTGCGACGCCGCGCAGGGTTGGCTGCTGGCCAAGGCGCTGCCCGCGCCGGAGGCCACCCGCTGGCTCAACGGCCGCTCGGCCGGCCCCGAGCGCGAGTCGTACCTCGTGCGCTGAGACGCGCGCGGGTTCCGGAGTTATCCACAGGCCGGCGAAATGCGGCGGGCCGCGGCCGCGTCCGCCGATAAGCTTGACGCAGACCCGAACGGACAGCGTCGAGCGTTAGGAAGGCCTCGGATGCCCTCGATCACCCGCGAGGAGGTGGCACACCTCGCCAAGCTCTCCCGCATGCAGCTGCGTGACGCCGAACTCGATCACTTCGCCGGCCAGCTCGACGCGATCGTCGGCGCCGTGGCGCGAGTCGGCGAGCTGCCGACCGAGGACGTGCCGCCCACCTCGCACCCGCAGCCGCTGACCAACGTCTTCCGCGCCGACGTGGTGCGCCCGGCCGGCACGCCGGTGCTCGACCGCGGCGAGGTGCTGGCGCAGGCGCCCGCCGCCGAGGAAGACCGGTTCCGTGTCCCGCGCATCCTCGGGGAGGAGTAGAGGTGTCCGACGTCGAAATCACCCGCCGCACCGCCGCCGACCTGGCCGCGGCCGTCGCCTCCGGGGAGCTGTCCGCCGTCGAGGTCGCACGGGCGCACCTGGACCGGATCGCCAGCGTGGACGAGAAGGTGCACGCCTTCCTGCACATCGACGCCGAGGGCGCGCTGGCCGCCGCCGCCGCGGTGGACGCCAAGCGGGCCAAGGGCGAGCCGCTCGGCCCGCTGGCCGGCGTGCCGCTCGCGCTGAAGGACGTGTTCACCACCCGCGGCGTGCCGACCACCTGCGGCTCGAAGATCCTCGAGGGCTGGATCCCGCCCTACGACGCCACGGTCACCCGCCGGCTGCGCGAGTCCGACATCGTGATACTCGGCAAGACCAACATGGACGAGTTCGCGATGGGCTCCTCCACCGAGAACTCCGCCTTCGGCCCGACCCGCAACCCCTGGGACCTCGAGCGCGTTCCCGGCGGCTCCGGCGGCGGCTCGGCGGCCAGCCTCGCCTCCTTCCAGGCGCCGCTGGCCATCGGCACCGACACCGGCGGCTCGATCCGCCAGCCCGGCGCGGTGACCGGCACCGTCGGGGTCAAGCCCACCTACGGCGCCGTCTCGCGCTACGGCCTGGTCGCCTTCTCCTCCTCGCTCGACCAGGGCGGCCCCTGCGCGCGCACCGTGCTGGACGCCGCGCTGCTGCACGAGGTCATCGCCGGGCACGACCCGCTCGACTCGACCTCGATCGACGCCCCGGTTCCGCCGGTGGTCGAGGCCGCCCGCCGCGGCGCGCGCGAGGGCGTCAAGGGCGTGCGGGTCGGCGTGGTCAAGCAGCTGGACGCGGAGGGCTACGCGCCGGGAGTGCGCCAACGCTTCCACGAGTCGGTGGAGCTGCTGCGCGAACTCGGCGCCGAGATCGTCGAGATCGACGCCCCCTCCTTCGACTACGCGCTGCCCGCCTACTACCTGATCGCGCCGAGCGAGTGCTCCTCGAACCTGGCCAGGTTCGACGCGATGCGCTACGGCCTGCGGGCCGGCGACGACGGCAGCCGCAGCGCCGAGGAGGTCACCGCGTTCACCCGCGAGGCCGGGTTCGGCGCGGAGGTCAAGCGCCGGATCATGCTCGGCACCTACGCGCTCTCCTCCGGCTACTACGACGCCTACTACGGCCAGGCGCAGAAGGTGCGGACCCTGATCATCCGCGACTTCGAGGCCGCCTTCGCCAAGGCCGACGTGCTGGTCTCGCCGACCACCCCGACCACCGCCTTCAAGATCGGCGAGCGCGCCGACGACCCGATGGCGATGTACCTGGCCGACCTGTGCACCATCCCCACCAACCTGGCCGGCAACGCCGGCATGTCGGTCCCCTGCGGCCTGGCGCCGGAGGACGGCCTGCCGGTCGGCTTCCAGATCCTGGCGCCCGCGCTCGAGGACGACCGGCTCTACCGGGTCGGCGCCGCGCTCGAGGCCGCGCTGAACGACCGGTGGGGGCACCCCATCCTGGAGGAGGTTCCGGCGCTGTGAGCAGACAGTCGAGAAAGGCGAAGCGGGCCAAGCAGGAGAAGCCGCTGGTCAAGGTGCCCAAGGGCAAGGTCGGCCGCGCGGTGTTCGCGGGCTCCCAGGCCGCCGGCGCCTTCGCCGCCTTCCGCTCCATCCGGGACGCCCGCGCCAAGAGCGACAAGCTCGGGCTGCTGCTCGGCGCGCTCAACGCCGCGGTCCTCGCGGTGACGGTGCTGATCGCCGTACGCACCGTGCGCTCCGCCGACGCCGAGAAGACCACCGACGCCGCGCCGGTCGAGCAGCCGCTGCTCGTCGGCGCCGACCGGTAGAAGGACGCGAACGACGACATGACCGTGATGACTGAGGAACTGCTCGGCTTCGACGAGGCGCTGGAGCGGTACGAGCCGGTGATGGGCCTCGAGGTCCATGTGGAGCTCGGCACGAAGACGAAGATGTTCTGCTCCTGCCCGACCGCCTTCGGGGCCGAGCCGAACACCCAGGTCTGCCCGACCTGTCTCGGCCTGCCCGGCTCGCTGCCGGTGGTCAACGGCACCGCGGTGGAGTGGGCGATCCGGATCGGGCTGGCGCTGAACTGCGAGATCGCGCCGTGGTGCCGGTTCGCCCGGAAGAACTACTTCTACCCCGACATGCCGAAGAACTTCCAGACCTCGCAGTACGACGAGCCGATCTCGTTCAACGGCTACCTGGACGTCGCGGTGGAGGGCCAGAGCTTCCGGATCGGGATCGAGCGGGCGCACATGGAGGAGGACACCGGCAAGTCCACCCACGTGGGCGGGGCGACCGGCCGGATTCACGGCGCGGAGTACTCGCTGGTGGACTACAACCGGGCCGGCATCCCGCTGATCGAGATCGTCACCAAGCCGATCGAGGTGCCCGGGCACCTGGCCCCGGCGGTGGCCCGCGCATATGTCACCGAGCTGCGCGACCTGATCAGGGCCCTGGGAGTATCCGAGGCGCGGATGGAGCGCGGCCAGATGCGCTGCGACGTGAACCTCTCGCTGCGGCCCAAGGGCCAGACGAAGTTCGGCACCCGCTCGGAGACGAAGAACGTCAACTCGCTGCGTTCGGTGGAGCGCGCGGCACGCTTCGAGATCCAGCGGCACGCCGCGGTGCTCTCCTCCGGCGGCCGGATCGTGCAGGAGACCCGGCACTTCCACGAGAACAACGGCACCACGACCTCGGGCCGGGTGAAGGAGGAGGCGGAGGACTACCGCTACTTCCCCGAGCCGGACCTGGTGCCGATCGCCCCCGCGCGCGAGTGGGTCGAGCAGCTGCGCGGCACGCTGCCCGAGTCACCGGCCGTGCGCCGGCGCCGGCTGGCCGCCGACTGGGGCATCTCAGACTTCGACATGCAGAAGGTGGCCAACGCCGGGGCGCTCGACCCGATCGTGCAGACCATCGACGCGGGCGCCCCGGCGGACCAGGCGCGCAAGTGGTGGACCGGCGAACTGGCCCGGATCGCGAACGAGCGCGCCGTCGAGGTGTCCGAGCTGCCGATCAGCCCGGCGCAGGTGGCCCGGATCGTCGAGCTGGTCAAGGCGGGGGAGCTGACCGACAAGCTGGCCCGGCAGGTGGTCGAGGGCGTGCTGGCCGGCGAGGGCGAACCGGACGCGGTCGTCGCGGCCCGCGGCCTGAAGGTGGTCTCGGACGACTCCGCGCTGCTCGCCGCGATCGACGAGGCCATCGCGGCGAACGCCGCCGTCGCCGACAAGATCCGCGCGGGCAACCACGCCGCCGCCGGAGTGCTGATCGGCGCGGTGATGAAGGCGACGCGCGGACAGGCGGACGCGGCGAGGGTGCGCGAGCTGGTGATCACCCGACTGTCCTAAGTACCGGTCACATCGAGACTCAACCCGAGTCTCCAAGCCCCGAGGCTCCACGCCCGGGTCTCCGAGCCCCGGGTCTCAACGCTTCGAGTCTCTGAGCCCCGAGGCTCAACACTCCGAGTCTCCACGCCCCGAGGCTCCTAGCCTCGAGTCTCCGAGCCTGGAGGTTCAACGTCCCTGTCCTGATTGCCGGTCCACATCGGGTCTCAACGCTTCGAGCCTCTACGCCCCGAGCCTCAACACTCCGAGGCTCAAACCCCGAGTCTCCACGCCCCGCGCCGATCCATGGTGCGGGGCTTACTCATGGAGAGCTGATTTAGCGGGCGCGCGGATTGATGGCGCACGGATTGACGCCCTGAGAGCTGATTTAGAACACAGACGATCGGGGCGCCTTTTTGGTTGTTCTCAGACCCCCGATTTGATGAAAGCGTGGCGCGATCCCGCTTTCACTACTGAGCGCTCTTGGCGAGTGTCGTACAGTGAGGAGGGCTTTTCGCGGTCGGTACCGTGGGCGGACCCGCGCACGGCGATGATCCGCACGATTCAGGACGCGCTCCGCACGCACGATCAGAACCGGGACGATGGCCGCCAACCGCAACCGTCGGGCGGGGACTGCCCGGGCAGCCGCCGCCCTCGCCGCCGTCGCCGTACCGGCCTGCGCCTACACGGTCGGCTCGGTGCTGCACTGGGGCTCGCCGCCGCACCCCGGGGAGGGCGGCCCCTACACGCTCGCCGACATCATGGGCGACGTCGGTCTCGCCGCCGTCGCCGCGCTCGCCGCGGCCTCCTGCGCCGGCCGGGCGTTCGCGGCGCGCGGGCAACTGCGGGCGTCCTGGCTGCTGTTCGCCGCGTCCGCGCTGGTCGCCGGGCTCGGCAACGGCGTGTGGGGCTGGTACGAGCTCGTACTCGACCACGCGCCGCCCTCGCCGTCGGTCGCCGACTGGATGTTCCTGTTCTTCGCGCCGTTCGCGATGGCGGGCACGGTCGTGCACCATCGCGGCCCCGGCACCACGATCGGCTGGCTGAAGCTGGCGCTCGACGGCGTGCTGATCGCCGGGGCGCTGTTCGCCGGCGGCTGGACGGTCGCCCTCGCGCAGGACGCCGGATCGGGTGGCGGCTCACCGGTGCGGGTCGCGCTGAGCCTGGCGTATCCGGTCTTCGACATCCTGCTGGTCAGCCTGGTGATCGCGCTGCGGTTCCAGGGCGGACGCCGGGACGGCGCCTCGATGGCCACGCTGGTCGCCGGGTACTCCGTCATCGTCGCCTCCGACGCGGTCTGGACCGTGCCGTCCGTGCGCGCCGGGTACGCCTCCGGCCAGCTGCTCGACTCCGGCTGGTTCCTCGGCTACCTGCTGCTCGCGGCGGCGCCGTGGATGAGCGGGTGGATCCGCGGCGCGCAGCGGCACCGGGCGCGGCACTGGGTGCAGACCCGGCTGGTCTCGGGGCTGCGCCGCGCGCTGGTCCTGGCCGGCCTGCTGTTCCCCTACGCCGCCGGGGTGATCTGCCTGGCCGCGATCATGGTCGATGGGCTGACCGGCAACAACCGGGCGCATCCGGCGCTGCTCGCCGTCGGCGCCACGGTGTTGACCGCGCTGGTCGTGCGCCAGGGCGTCACGCTGCTGGAGAACCAGCGGCTGACCCGGCAGCTGACGGTGCGCGAAGACCACTTCCGCTCGCTGGTGCAGGGCTCGAGCGACGTGATCATGACCGTCGATCCGGGCGGCTGGCTCGGCTACGTCTCCCCGGCGGTCCTGCACGTCTTCGGCTACGAGCCGGAGAGCCTGGCCAACACCTCGCTTTACCTGCTGGTGCACCCAGACGACCGGCGCGCCGTGGCCCGCGCGGTCCAGCGCTTCCTCGCCGGCAACGCGGTCTCGGCCGCGGTCGAGTGCCGGATCAGGGCCGCGCATCCGCTCCCGCCCGACGGCGACACCGCGCTGTGGCGGCACGCCGAGTCCACGCTCACCCGGCACCGCGGCGGCCTCGTCTTCACCTGTCGGGACGTGAGCGACCGCGTCGCGCTCCAGCAGCAGCTGGCCTATAACGCCTACCACGACTCGCTGACCGGCCTGCCGAACCGGGCGATGTTCGCCGCCCGGCTTGAGCAGGCGCTGGCGCAGCGGTCCGCCGCCACGCACCCGGTCGCGGTGCTCTTCCTCGACCTGGACTGGTTCAAGGAGGTCAACGACGTCGGGGGGCACGCCGCGGGCGACGCGCTGCTGACCGAGGTCGCCGCCCGGCTGCGCGGCTCGGTGCGCGCCGGGGACACCGTCGCCCGCTTCGGCGGCGACGAGTTCGCGGCGCTGGTGCAGGGCGGGCC
>JBKOWZ010000186.1:0-13912 GCA_046724665.1 Actinomycetota bacterium | reverse complement strand
GCCCGTGCCTTCGCCCGCGCGGGCGCGGACGTCGGCCTGATCGCCCGGGACCTCGGCGGCCTGGAGAGCGCCGCCGCGGAGGTCGCGCTGCTCGGGGCCGACGCGGTCATCGCGCCGGCCGACGTCGCGAACGCGGACGAGGTCGAGGAAGCCGCGGCCCGCATCGAGGCCCGGCTGGGCCCGATCGACTTCTGGGTCAACAACGCGATGACCGCCGTGTTCGCGCCCTTCCTCGAAATCACCGCGCAGGAGTACGAACGTGTCACCCAGGTGACCTACCTCGGCGCGGTCAACGGCACCCGGGCCGCGCTGCGTCGGATGGTTCCGCGCGCACACGGCCGTGTCGTGCAGGTGGGCAGCGCGCTGGCGTACCACGGGATCCCGTTGCAGTCCGCGTACTGCGGCTCGAAACACGCGATCAAGGGCTTCACCGACTCGGTGCGCACCGAGCTGATGCACGACGGCAGCCCGGTGACCATCGGCATGGTGCAACTGCCCGCGATGAACACCCCGCAGTTCCGGATCGTGCGCTCGCGTATGGCGCGCAAGCCGATGCCGGTCCCGCCGATCTACGCCCCGGAGATCGCGGCGAGGGCGATCGTGTGGACGGCCGGGCATCCGCGTCGCCGTGAACTGTGGGTCGGCGCGATCACCGGCGCCGCCATCCTCGCCGGACGGCTCGCGCCGGGCAGGCTGGACCGTTACCTGGCTCGCACCGCCGTGGACTCGCAGCTGACCGACGAGCCGGCCGATCCCGATGCCGAGGACAACCTGTGGCAGCCGGTGACGGCGGATCAGGGCGCACACGGCGACTTCGACTCGTTGCAGCACGCGCACAGCCCGATGACGACGCTCGCGATGCACCGCAAGGCGTTCGCCGCAGTGGCGGCCGGTGCCGTGGCGGCCGGCGCCGGAGCAGTGCGCCGATCGGGCCGAAGCTCGACGCGCCGCCCCACGTGACGCCGCCTGGCCGCACTCGGGAGCAGCCGGTGACCGCGCATTCGCTGGCCACCACCACATGGCTCACAGGTTTGCGGTCACGGCGCATGCCTCACGCGCCAGAGGGCAAAGCGCGCTCATGACTGAAACGACGATGCATCTACGCAGCCCGGCGTTCAGCGATCAGGCGTCGATCCCGAACCAGTACTCCCACGAGCGCGGGGACTTCTCCCCGCCGCTGATGTGGAGCGAGATACCCGACGGCACCGCGGAACTCGCGCTGGTCTGCGAGGATCCGGACGCGCCCGGCGGCGGCTTCGTGCACTGGCTGCTGGCCGGCATCCCGCCCGAAGAGGGCGGGCTGGAGGCGGGCAGGCAGCCCGCGCGCGCAGTCGCCGGACGCAACGGCTTCGGCAGCCCCGGCTATGGCGGTCCGCATCCCCCGCCGGGGGACAAGCCGCACCGGTACTTCTTCCGCCTCTACGCCCTGCCCGAGCACTCCGGCCTGCGGCCGGGGTTCACCGCGGACGAACTGGCCCCGCTGCGCAACAAAGCGCTGACCACGGCGTCGCTGGTCGGAACCTACAGCAGGTGAACAGGCGGGCACGTCCGGCGCGTTCCCGCTCGCCGTGGTAGCCGGTCCGGTGGGGCGTCCACAGATCGTCACAGTCCCAGAGGGCGCGTCTGAGTCGGCGCGCCCCCTCTGGCTTGCCACGGTCACTGCTCCCTCGTCCCGCTCACCCCTCGCGCTCGCTCGCGGTCTGCCCGGACTCGCCACCCGCTGACTCGGCCTCGGCGCCACCCTCGGCATCGCCGCCCCCGGCCTCGGTGCGCCCCCTCTCCGCTGCCAGACGGGCCTCGATCTCCTCCTCGACGTCGGGGGTGTTCTCGTCCTCCTGTGGCTCGGGGTCGTGCCACTCCTCGGCCCGTGTGGGGCGGCCGGAGCGTATCTGGCCCTCGACCTCCTTCTTCATCTCCTCGTCGAGCCGTGGCCCGCGCTTGCTGCTGTCGCGATCCATTCCTGCCACACCTCCGTTCAGCCGGACACCTGCGGCCTGACCGTTCACGAGATCGCGGGTGCCCGCCTGAGCCGTCACCCAATCAGCACGAAAACGGGTGAACCGCCCACAGACCCCATTCGGTTGACGCAGCCCGGTGTGGGTAGCCGAAGCCGATGGCCACGTGAAGTACGGGGAGGTTTCGAGATGGATGTCGCATTTCTCAAGCCGCTCTATGACCACCCGGGCCCGTGCGTGTCGGTGTACCTGGGTACCGACCGCGCCTCTGCCACCGCCGGCCGCATGATCGAGCTGAGGTGGCGCGAGCTGCGCGGACGGCTCGACGCGCAGGGCGCCGACGCCGAGACCCTCGGCGCGATCGACGCCGTGGTGGGCACGGACCGCGGCCTGCCGCACCCGCGCGGTCAGGCGATCTTCGCCGCCGGGGGAGAGGTCCTGCTCCAGGAGGAACTGCTCTCGCCGAACGTCGCCGACCGCGCCTGCTTCGCCGCGGTTCCGGACGTCATGCCGCTGCTCGCGCAGTACCCGGACATCCCGGCGCATGTGCTGGTCCTGGTCGATCGCATGGGCGCGGACATCGAGGTGCACACCCCGGTCGGCGTGAGTGCCCGCGAACAGGTCGGCGGCTCGACCCATCCGATCACCAAGGTCGGAACGGGTGACTGGAACCAGGCGCGCTACCAGCGTCGGGCGGAGAACACCTGGGACGCCAACGCGCGTGGCGTGGCGGCCCGGGTCGAGCAGGCCGCCGCATCACACCACGCCGCGCTGATCGCGGCGAGCGGGGACGTGCGTGCCAGGGGCATGCTGCTGGAGCATCTGGCTCCGGTGTGGCGGCCCCGCGCGGTGTCGCTGGACGGCGTGGGGCGCGGCGCAGGCGACGCTCGCGACCTGGCCCGGCGTGCTGCGCAGGTCGCCGCCGCCCACCTCGAGGCGCGCGAGCGGCTCGAGATCGCCGCGAGGTTCGAGGGCCGGCTGGCTGACGGCGGCGCGGTGGACGGCATGACCCCGGTGGTCGAGGCGCTGCGTGGCGGCTTGGTTGACACGCTCCTGTTGCGTTACGGCGCGCCGGAGATGGACGCGCCGCTGTGGTGGGGTCCCGAGCCGGGCCAGGTGGCGCTGCATCCCGAGGAGCTGAGCGAGGTGCGCGCCGCGGCCACTCGACGCGACCGGGCCGGTGACGTGCTGGTGCGGGAACTGGTGCGCATGGGCGGCCGCTTGCTGGTACTCACAGCCGGCGAACCCGGCCCCCGGAGCGCCGCCGGAGCACTACTACGCGGCAGCGCTTGACGCGCCTTCGAGCCATCAAAACGGAATAAAGATCGTATTCCACCGCTCGCGTAGTTTGTCCGAAGTGGCTCCGGTTACCAGCTTGCGCATGACGACAGTGGATCTGCCGGCACCGGTCGTGGCTCACCCCCCGGCGCCGAACGTGGACGTCTTCGCGCTGCGCCGCGCCCTCGAGGAGCGGGTGGACGGTGAGGTGCGGTTCGACGCCGGGACCCGTGGCGCGTACTCCACAGACGCCTCGAACTTCCGGCAGGTGCCGATCGGTGTCGTCGTGCCGCGCAGTGTGGACGCCGCCGTCGAGGCGGTGGCGGTGTGCCGGGATTACGGCGCGCCGATCCTCTCCCGAGGCGGCGGCACGAGCCTGGCCGGTCAGTGCACGAACACTGCCGTGGTGCTCGACTGGGCCAAGTACTGCAACCGGCTGATCTCGGTCGATGCGCAGGCGCGTACGTGCGTGGTCGAGCCGGGCATCGTGCTGGATGTGCTCAACCGGCAGCTGGCGCAGTACGGCCTGCGTTATGGCCCGCAGCCGGCGACGCATGCGAACTGCACGCTCGGCGGCATGATCGGCAACAACTCGTGCGGGGCGACGGCGCAACACACCGGCAAGGTCGTCGATAACGTCAAACGCCTCGACGTCCTGCTCTACGACGGCACCCGGTTTTGGTGCGGCGAGACCGGCGACGACGAGTACGCCGCGATCGAGCGCCGTGGCGACCCGCGCGCCTCGGTGTATCGGCGGCTGCGGCTGCTGCGCGAGCGCTACGCGGACGAGATCCGCCTGCGCTACCCCGACATCCCGCGCCGGGTCTCCGGCTACAACCTCGACTCGCTGCTGCCCGAGCACGGCTTCGACGTCGCGGGCCTGCTCGTCGGCAGCGAGTCCACGCTGGTGACGGTGCTTCGCGCGGAACTCGAACTCGTGCCGGTGGTCAAGGAGCGCACGCTGGTCGTGCTCGGCTTCGACGGCGTGGCCAAGGCCGCCGACGCGGTTCCCGCGATCCTGCCGCACCGGCCGATCGCGCTCGAAGGGCTCGACTACCGCCTCATCAGGGACCAGCGGATCAAGCACCTGAACCCCGAGGCGCTGGGCAAGCTGCCGGAAGGCAGCGCGTACCTGATGGTCCAGTTCGGCGCGGACACCCTCGAGGAATCCGACCGGGCCGCGCATCGGATGCTCGACGCCGTCGGCGAGTCCGAGCATGCGCCGGACGTGGAATTCCTCGACGAGCCGGAGCGCGAGGACGAACTGTGGCAGGTGCGCGAGGCCGGACTCGGCGCGACGGCACACATCCCGGGCCGCCCGGACACCTGGGAGGGCTGGGAGGACTCGGCGGTGCCGCCGGAGCGGCTCGGGGACTACCTGCGCGACCTGGAGGGGCTCTATCGCGAGTTCGGCTACGCCGAGGACACCGCGCCGAGCCTGTACGGTCACTTCGGCCAGGGCTGCGTGCACACGCGCATCCCCTTCGACCTGCTCGACGCCGACGGTGTGGCCACCTACCGGCGGTTCATGCGGCGCGCGGCGGACCTGGTCGCCTCCTACGGCGGCTCGTTCTCCGGCGAGCACGGCGACGGCCAGTCCCGCGGCGAACTGCTGCCGCGCATGTTCGGCGAGACGATCGTGCGCGCGTTCGGCGAGCTGAAGGCGATCTTCGACCCGATGGACCGGATGAACCCGGGCAAGCTCGTCGCGCCGTACCGGCTGGACGAGAACCTGCGGCTCGGCCGCTCCTGGACGCC
Organism: Actinomycetota bacterium; assembly: GCA_046724665.1. Lineage (GTDB taxonomy): Bacteria > Actinomycetota > Actinomycetes > Streptomycetales > Catenulisporaceae > Actinocrinis. The sequence goes on along the minus strand of JBKOWZ010000186.1, from coordinate 8,921 downwards.
GCGGGCCGACGGCGCCCTGTACTTCAGCTATCCGGAGGACGACGGTTCGTTCGTCGCGGCGGCGAACCGCTGCGTCGGCGTGGGCAAATGCCGCCAGCACGCTCATCCGCAGGGCGCGGTGATGTGCCCGTCGTACCAGGTCACCCTGGAGGAGGAGCATTCCACTCGTGGCCGGGCCCGGCTGCTGTTCGAAATGCTCGGCGGCCACGAGGACTCGCCGATCACCGACGGCTGGCGGTCCACCGAGGTGCGCGACGCGCTCGATCTGTGCCTGGCGTGCAAGGGCTGCAAGAGCGACTGCCCGGTCAACGTGGACATGGCGACGTACAAGGCCGAGTTCCTCGCGCACCACTACCGCGGCCGGCTGCGTCCGCGCGCGCACTACGCGCTCGGCTACCTTCCCGCGCTGGCGGCCGCCGTCACCCGATCGCGCCTCTCCAACGCCGTCAATACACTGTCACAAGTCCGGCCGGTAGCGCGCGCGGCGACCCGCGCGGCAGGACTCGAACCACGCCAGATCCCGCTGTTCGCCCGCGAGACGCTGCAACAGTGGTGGGGGCGGCGCGGCGGCAACCCGGCCAGCCCGAGCGGTCCGCGCGGAACGGTCGTGCTGTGGCCGGACACGTTCACCAACGTCTTCCATCCGCACATCGGCAAGGCCGCGGTCCGCGTGCTCGAGGACGCGGGATGGCAGGTGCACGTCCCCACGCGCCCGCTGTGCTGCGGCCTGACGTGGATCTCGACCGGCCAACTCGGGACCGCGCGCCGCGTACTGCGCCGTACAGCCGCCGAACTCGCGCCGCACGTACGCGACGGCGGCCTGGTCGTAGGACTCGAACCGAGCTGCACCGCCGTCTTCCGCGCAGACGCCCCGGAACTGCTCGACGACCTGGACATCAAGCGGCTGCGCAACCAGACCGTCACCCTCGCGGAACTGCTGACCGAGCACACTCCCGGCTGGCGGCCCCCGCGCCTCGACGGCGTCAACGCCGTCGCCCAGGTGCACTGCCACCAACACGCCGTGCTCGGCTGGGACGCCGACGCGCGCCTGCTGGAGCGGTGCGGCGCCGACGCCGAGCGGCTGGACTCGGGCTGCTGCGGCCTGGCGGGGAACTTCGGCTTCGAACGCGGCCACCTCGAGGTCAGCAAGGCGTGCGCCGAACAGGTCCTGCTGCCCGCAGTACGCTCCGCCGACCCGGACACCGTGGTACTGGCCGACGGATTCAGCTGCCGCACCCAGATCCACGAGCTCGACAGCAACGGCCGCGAAGGCGTCCACCTGGCCGAACTGCTCGCGCGTGCCCTGGGACCCGAAGACTGATCGGCTCGAACCGGCGCGCCGACCTGCGGCACGCCGGTTCGAGCTCGTCAGCCGGTCAGCTGATCAGCTGAACCGCCAGATCATCGCGACCTTCGGGTCTCGCGCCGGTTCGCCTTGCGGACGGCGTCGAGCAGTTCGGCCTTGCTCATCTTCGAGCGGCCCGGCACGTCGAGGCGTTGGGCGAGCTGGCGCAGGTGCTGCACGGTCGCCTTCTCGTCAACGCCCTCGCCGCTGCGGCCGCCGAGTTGGCGCGGGCGGGCCGAGCGGGGGTCGGACGGCGCCTTGCGGCCGCCCTCCTTCGGCTCCCAGTGGTCGCCGACCTTCTCGAACGAGTGCTTGAGCGCGCCGTACGCGACCCGGTGTGCGCGCTGGCCCTCGCCGTACTGCTCGACGGCCGAGTCGTGCGCCTCAATCCACGTGCGCTGCGCCTTCTTCGGCGAGCGTTGGAGCGTGGAAGGCAGTTCCTGACGTCCTGGCATGGCACTGCACCTCCGAGGATGATCGGACGTTCAGACCGGATGTCTCCGGTCCACACAGCAGACAGCGGGAACTACCCCGGGATCGGCGGTGTAAGCACGTTCTTCCTGTCTGGTAGGTCTCGGTTTCCGCGTAGGGGCGCCGGGCACCAGAGGCCCGTACGGGTTGTGTCAGAAGGTGAAGGAGTTGAGGACGGTGGCACGACGCGTCGAGACCGTACAGCGGGGCCGCAGGATGCGCGTTGTCAGAGGGCGCGGCGCGCGTCGCCAGCTGCCCGAACTGGACTTGCGCACCCCGTCGGGTCGGTACAGCCTGCCCTACTGACCCATGACAGCCGGCACCGCGCCGCGCTCGTGACGCCTCTGACACCATGACCGATGCGCGGCAGCCGTGGCAGGGCCCGGCCGCCGCTGCGAGAGGCGGGCAGCGCAACGGATCGGGCGCGGGAAGCCGCGCGTCCGTTTACGCCGCGCTTGCCGCGAACGTGGTGATCGCGGCGGCGAAGCTGAGTGCCGGGCTGATCACCGCGTCGCCGGCGTTGCTGTCCGAGGCGGCGCACTCGCTGGCGGACAGCGTCAACGAGCTGTTCCTGCTCGCCTCGCTGCGCCGGGCCGGACGGACCGCGGACCGGCGGCACCCCTTCGGCTACGGCAAGGAGCGTTTCTTCTGGTCGTTCCTGGCCGCGGTCGGGATCTTCGTGACCGGCGGCTGCTTCTCGCTCTACCAGGGGGTGCGAGCGTGGCAGTCGCCGCGGCAGGAGACAGCCGCCGAGCTGATCGCCGCGGCGGCCGTCCTGTTGGTCGCGCTGGTAGCCGAGGCGGCCTCGCTGGCGAAGGCGCTGTCACAGGCGCGAGCCCGCAGCGGACGCGGACATGGCCTCTCCAGGCGCGAGCTGATGGGCGAGCCCGCCTTGCGCACGGTGATAGCCGAGGACGGCGCGGCCGTAATCGGCGTGTTCATCGCGCTCGCCGGTGTCGGCCTGCACGCGCTGACCGGCGAGCTGCGCTGGGAGGCAGCCGCGTCGGGGCGATCGGCGTCCTGCTGCTGGCCGTCGCCGTCCAACTCGGCGTGCAGGCGCAACGCGAGCTGATCGGTCAATCCGTCGATCCGCAATTGCAGCGCACCCTGACGGCGTTCCTCGCGCAGCAGCCGGAGATCGACTCCGTGAGCGAGCTGCTGACCATGCGCCTGGGACCGGACAGCACGCTGCTGGCCGCACGCGTCGATCTGCGGCCGGGCCTGGACAGTGAGACCGTTGAAGAGGCCTGCGTCCGAATCAAGCGAACGCTGCGCCGCCACTGGCCAGCCTGCGATCACGTATTCCTCGACATCATCGACGCGGACAGCGGCGAGGACGAGGACGAGAGCACTACTCGGTGAAGATGTTCGCCGCCCGGGCCGAGGCACAGGTCCCTTGACCGGACGCCGGACGGGCCGGACGCCGTGTTCGCGTCCGACCCGTCCGTCTGCGGGTTCTGCGGTAATCAGCCGACGGCGAGGGTGAAGATGTGCATCGCCGTCTGGTTGATCAGGGCGGCGCCGACGTCCGGCAGGGTGAGGTACTTGATTGTCTTGCCGGGGATCAGCGCGACCGTGGCCGCGTAGAGGCTGACGCGGTTGTTCAGCGCTCCGTTCGCGTTGTTCAGGTGCGGGAAGGTGGCCAGGATGTCGCTGCCGGGGGCAGCGGCGTTTGACCACCAGTCGCTGAAGGCGAGGCTGAACGGCTGGGTGGTGCCGTCGCTGTAGGTGATGACGGCGGTGCCGGACGCGGCGCCGTAGTCGGCGGTGCCGATGATGCCGAGGGTTGATCCGGTTCCGGTGACGGGGACGGTCTGGCCCTGGGCGACGATGTTGTCCGGCGTGCCGGGTGCGGCGTCGGGCCAGGTGAAGGTCAGCCCGTCGTGGGTGAACGTCGCGCCGGGCGTGAGGCTGGGTGTCGCGGCGGCGAGCGTTTGGGCGGAGAAGCTGGCGCCGCCGCCGTCAAGGTTGCCCGGGGCGGTGTTCGAGTCGTCGCTGACCCCGGGGTTGGTGTAGGCCGCGACGACGGACGGGTACGGGATCGAGACGGTCGCGCCGGTGCTCTCGCTGTGTCGGCCGGTGCCGTCGGTGTACGCGAACTGCGCGGTCAGGGCCGGGGCGGCCTGGGTCGGCGAGGCGTCCGCGGGGACGGCGACCGTCCAGGTCGTGGTGATGCTCTGGCCGGGTGCGACGGTCTGGAACGTGGCGGGCGTGCTCGCGGTGACGGTCCAGCCCGCGGGCGCGGTGAGGGCGAACGCGGCGTCGCGCAGCGTTTCGCCGCCGCTCGGGTTGGTCGTGGTGGTGGTGACGGTGAAGCTGCCGCTGGGGATCGCGACGGCCGGTGCGGTCATGCTGAACGGCAGGTGCACGCTGATCGGCGTGGAGCCGGTGACGCCTTCGACGCTCACGCGGATCGTGGCGACGCCGGTGGCGTGCGTGGTGACGATGCCGGTGCGGCTGACCGTGGCCACGGCCGGGTTGCTGCTGGTGTAGGTGATGTGCTTGCCGGCGAGGTTGACGAAGGACTCGTCGTTGTTCACCGCTTCGACGATGTTGTCCGCGCTCTGGTGCTGCGCGGCCTGTGCGGTGTCGTCGGCGATCCACGGGTTCTTCGCGGTCAGGTCGAGCTTGTCTCCGGGGACGAAGACGACCTGGTCGGGCTGCACCGTCACGTACTTGATCCGCGGGGTGATCGCGCCGGTGACCCGCAGCGGCGCGGAGGCGACGGTCGTGGCGGCGTCGGCGGCGAGTTGCAGGGTGTAGGTGCCGTCGTACACGACCTCCTTGTGCTGCTGCTCGTTCCAGAAGGCGAGATCGGGGACGTTGACGGTGATGGACAGGTGCTGGGTCTGGCCGGGCTTCAGCACGGCGGTCTTCGCGAAGCCCTCAAGCCGCTTGCCGGGCAGCTGTACGCCGTCCACGGCGGGGGAGGCGACGTAGAGCTGCGCGACCGTCGCGCCCGGGACGCTGCCGGTGTTGGTCACGTCGAACCACACGGTGGCCTTGCCGTTGGCGTCGGCGGCGTGGGTGGCGCGGACCTTCGAGTAGGCGAAGCTGGTGTAGCTCAGACCGTAGCCGAACGGATAGGTCGGGGTGCCGGTGAAGTACTGGTAGGTGCGGCCCAGGCCGCCGGTGTCGGCGGGGTTCAGGCCGTAGTTGTGGATCGGCGGCAGCTGCGAGTCGTCCTTGTACCAGGTGAAGTCCAGGTGCCCGCTCGGGTTCTGCTTGCCGAACAGCACGTCGGCCAGCGCGGCGCCCTGGCTCTCGCCGTTGTAGGCGCTGTAGACGATGGCGGGGAAGTCGCCCTTGACGTCCTCGATGTCGATCGGGCCGTCGGTCTGCATGGCCAGCGCCGTGCGCGGGTTGCCCAGCGCGGCGACCTGGCTGATGAGCGAGCCGTAGTTGCCGGGCATCGCGAGGCTGGCGCGGTCGCGGTCCTCGCCGGCGGTGCCCCCGTCGGTGCCGACGAACACCACGACCAGGTCGGCGGTCTTGATCGCGTCCTGGGTCTGCGCGGAGCAGGCCGCGGCGGCGGTCGCGGTGGTGGAGGTGGCGCAGGCGTCGAAGGTGACGGTGGCGTTCGGGTTGGCGGCCTTGACCGCGGCGGTGATGCCCTGCACCGCGTTCACCTGGAGCGACGGGTCGCCGGAGTAGCCGCCGAGGGTCACGGCGTTGGCGAGGTTGCCCACGACGACCACGCTGTTCAGCGCGGCGGGGTTCGCGGGCAGCAGGGCGGCGCTTGAGCCGGGCAGCCGATCGTTCTTGAGCAGCACCAGCGCGTTGGCGGCCACCTTCTCGGCCAGGGCCTGGTGCTGCGGGCTCTCGATCTGCGCCTTGGTGATCCGCGTGTAGGCGACCTTGCTCGGCGGGTCGAACTCGCCGGTCTCCATGCGCACGATGAACAGCTGGACCAGCGCGCGGTCGATCACGCCCTCGCTCAGGATCCCGGCCTTGATCGCGGCCTGGATGTTGCCGAGCGTGGCGTCGCCGCCGGTGCAGTTCACCTCGGTGCCGGCGCGCAGCGCGTAGGCCTGCCCGCCCGCGTCGGCCGGGACCTGCACACCGGTCGCGGTGTTCGTCCAGGTGCTGGTGCCGCCGACGTTCGAGACCGTCCAGCCGGGCGGCGCCCAGTTGTGGCTCGACTGAGCGCTGATGTCGCCGACGGCGCCGCAGTCCGAGGTGATGTAGCCGCCGAATCCCCAGGTGCGCTGCGCCAGCGCGTTCGTGGTGTACGTGTCGGCGGGCGACGGGGTGCCGTTGATGGCGTTGTAGGACGTCATCAGGCCGGCTACGTTCGCATCCTGCACCAGGCTGCGGAACTGCGCGGTGTAGTAGTTGCGGATGTCGGCCTCGCTGGCGTCGGCCGAGTCGGCGTGCCGGTTGTTCTCGTTGTTGTTGAGCGCGAAGTGCTTCGCGGTGGCCGCCACCTTCAGGTACGGCGTGGTCGGCGCGCCGGTCGGCGTCTGGCCCTGGTATCCGTTCACGAACGCGCCGGCCATCTGGCTGACCAGGTACGGGTCCTCGCCGAAGGCCTCGTCGGTGCGTCCCCAGCGCGGGTCACGGTCGAGGTTGACGTTCGGAGCCCAGAACGTCAGCGAACCGTAGTCGCTCGCGGAGGGGCCGATGTTGTTCTGGCCGGTGCCCCACAGGGACTTGTCCAGCGTGCCGCGGATCTCGTCGGAGATCGCGGTGGTCTCCTGGTAGACCAGCTGCGGGTCCCAGGTCATCGTCGAGGCCAGGTTCGTCGGGAAGCTGGTGGCGTGCACGCCGCCGCCCACGCCGCCGTCGTTCGAGTTCGCACCCAGGGTATTGATCCCGTGCTGGCCCTCGCTCCAGTACGTGTACTGCTGCACGCCGAGGCGGGGGATCGCCGGAGCGCTGTTGGTGTGCAGCTGCGCCACCTTCTCGGGCAGCGTCATCCGCGAGACCAGGTCGGCGGCGCGCTCGGTGAACGAATAGTGCGTGTCGAGATATATCGGCACCGTGCCGTCGCCGGCCGCGGCGGGCGATGCGGTGCCCGCCGCGGTGAGTGTGGCCGCCAACAGGCTCGCGGCGCACAGCGCCGCCGCCCGTCGCGGCGAACCGGTCAAGGTCATGTTGCCTCCTTGCAACGCTAGGACGCGAAGGCGCCCGATCTTGGGTCGAGGAAGGTCTCTGTGGTCGGCTTCGGCTTCGGCGCGAGGCGGCAACGGCGACGAGTAGGCGTTCGTGGCCGTGGATGGCTAAGGACCCTGAGCGCTGTCTCCCGCGTCTCGGTCCCGGGCCTTGCCGCCGGTGACGCGGGAGATGGTGATGGCGGCGAGGATGATCGCTGCATCGAGGGCGCCGATCCATTGCGTGGGTAAGCTGCCGAGGCTGAGCACGCGTCGCGCGGCCGGCATGACCGCGCCTTGGTCTGCGACGCGCGGTTCCGACCGTCCTGCCGGGGTGGGCGGGCGGCCGGAACCGGTTGTGCGACGCGGCTGTTCTGCTGCCGACTACTGCTTGACGCTGTGGGCCGTCACGCCGGTGTCCACTGGTAGGTGGCGATGCCGTGGCCGGGGAGTGTGTCGCTGAACTGCTGTGCGCCCCAGCTCGTGCTGAACGACTGGGTCGAGCTTGAGGTGTTGTCGATGATGAGGACGAGGGTGCCGTTGGGGTTTTGGAAGGCGACGGTGTTGAGGTTGGTGGTGGTGGTGGAGGCGATGCGTTTGGCGCCGGGTTGGACGAATTTGCTGAAGTGTCCGACGGAGTAGTAGCCGGGGCTGTAGGTGATGGCGCCGGTGGTCTGGTTGACGGTGACCAGGGGGGTGCAGGCGTTGCAGCCGCCGGGGATGACCGGGCCGTTGTTCTGGTCTTCGACCAGGTTCCACATGGTGGCGGTGCGGGCCCAGTTGCGGGTGCTCTGGATGAAGGTCTCGATCGCGTTCTGCGGGTCGATGCCGTCGGAGCACTCGGTCTCGTAGTTGTCCTTGCCGGGGTAGGCGTTGTGCATGCTGGTCATGGTCGCCAGGCCGCCGGCGTAGCAGTGCCACGCGGTGCCGGCCAGGTACTTGCTGGCGCCCGCATCCTGCATCAGGGGCAGGGCGTAGTTGTTGTAGACGTTGGTGTTGAAGTCGGTGCCCAGGATCGCGGGTGAGAGGCCGGCCTGGGCGAGGGCGGGGCCGAGGTTGTTGGCGATGAACGCGGCCTCGCTCGCGACGGGCAGGTTCATGCCGGGGTAGGCGGTGGCGTAGCTCGGCTCGTTCTGCGGGGTGATCGCGTAGACCGGCACGCCCTGTGCCGCGTAGGCCTGCAGGAACCTGACGAAGTACTGGGCGAGCGGACCGTAGCTGGTGGACAGGAGCGAGCCGTTGTTGTTGAGGTTGTTCATCTGGCCGTTGGTCTTCATCCAGCCCGGCGGGGACCAGGGGTTGGCCATGTACTTCAGGTTCGGGTTGAGCGCGAGTGCCTCCTTGAGGTCCGGGATGATGTAGCCCAGGTCGTGCGCGATCGAGAAGGACGCGAGGGTCGGGTCCGGGCGGGTCCAGGCCTGGTTGGTCTGCCCGTTACAGGACCACAGCTGGATCAGCGAGCCGTTGGCGGTGCCGGCGCCGGACACGTCCAGGCACAGGCCGGACTGCACCCCGGTGATCGTGCCGTTGATGTTCAGCCGCCACTGCTGGTTCGCCTGGCCGTTACACGACCACAGGATCACCTTCGTGCCGTTCGCCGTGCCCTGGCCGCTGGCGTCCAGGCACTTGCCGGCCACCTGCAACTGGGAGGTGCTGGTGTAGGTCACCTGCTGGTTCGCGTTACCGGCCGTGCAGTCCCAGAGGTAGAGCTGCACCCCGTTGGCCGGGTTGCCGGTATCGTCCAGGCAGCGGCCCGAACCCACCCCCACCGTCGTACCGGTCGAGGGCCCGAGGTTGTCGTCATACGAATACGGCTGCGCGCTCGCCGAGAAGTCCGACGCGCCCATCGGGATACGCACCCAGCTGATCCCGATCCCCTGCGACGGACTGAACAACGCGTTCATCAAACTCGTATGCGCACTGCTGCTCAGCTTGCTCGACAACAACCACGCCGAACTATCCGTCATCGCCGCACCAAAACCGATCATGCTCTGAAACGACTGCGAGCTGTC
>JBKOWZ010000248.1:0-10747 GCA_046724665.1 Actinomycetota bacterium | reverse complement strand
TCGGCCGCGTGCGCTGGGCCGCCGGCCACTTGGCCGCGGCGCTGACCGGATCCGCGATCCTGCTCGCCGCGACCGGCCTCGGCGCCGGCCTGACGCACGGCCTACGCATGCACGACGTGTCTGGGCAGCTCCCACGCGTCCTGGGCGGCGCGCTCGCCCAGTGGCCGGCGGTCGCCGTGGTCGCGGCCATCGTCGCAGCGCTCTTCGGCGCCCTGCCCCGTTACGCGGCCGCCGTAGCGTGGAGTGCGCTGGCGGTGTTCCTGCTGCTCGGACAGCTCGGCCCGGTCCTCAAGCTCAGCCAGCCCATCATGAACGTCTCGCCGTTCACCCACGTACCCAAGGCCCCCGGCGGCACGTTCACCTGGACCCCGCTCGGCTGGCTCACGCTGCTGGGTGCCGCACTGCTCGCGCTGGGCCTCGCCGCGTTCCGCCGCCGAGACCTGGAACTCGGCTGAACTTAGAGGGTGCGGCCGATGGGAGCCGTGTGCGCGGAGGTCAGGCGCACGAGGTCGGCGGGGGCTAGTTCGATCTCCAGGCCGCGGCGTCCGGCGGAGCAGAACACCGTGTCGTATTCGAGCGCGGATTCGTCGATGACCGTGGGCAGCTTCTTGCGCTGGCCGAGCGGGGAGATGCCGCCGAGGACGTAGCCGGTGGCGCGCTCGGCCGCGGCGGGGTCGGCCATCGCCGCCTTCTTGCCGCCGGCCGCGGTCGCCAGGGCCTTGAGATCGAGCTGGCCGGACACCGGGACCACCGCCACGGTCAGCTTGCCGTCCACGTCCGCGAGCAGCGTCTTGAACACCCGCTCCGGCGGCACGCCCATCGCCTCGGCCGCCTCGGTGCCGTAGGACTGCGCGGCCGGGTCGTGCGCGTAGGCGTGCACCTCGAAGGGCACCTTGGCCTGCGTCAACGCCACTGTTGCCGGAGTGCCTTTCGAGACGGTCTTAGCCACGCGGGGATCCTAGTGCCGCCTCCGCGTCAATCGTGGCCGATTTTTCGCGGCGCGGGGCCGGTTGGCGCTTGAGCCGCAGGTAGAGCAGGGCAGCCGCCGACACTACGGCTGCCCAGACCAGGTAGACGCCCGTGGCCGCCAGGAGCGCCGCGACCGCGCCGAGCGCGACTACCGCCGCGGCGCGGCCCTTGGTGCGCCGGGGGAGTAGGCGGACCGCCGCGGCGACGCCGATCGCGTAGACGGACACGATCAGGCCGGCGGTCAGCGATACCAGGGACTGGGCACCCACGTGGAACACGCCGGTGGCCACCAGGCTCGGGATCGTCAGCGCGCTGATGACGGCCAGGCTGCGGCGCGGCACCTCTCCGGCCAGGCTGCCCCGGGCCAGCCAGCCGGGCAACGCGCCGTCCCGGCCGAGGGCCGCGCCGAGCTTGGCCACTCCGGCGTAGTACGCGTTCATCGTGCCGAGGGTGAGCAGGACCGCGGCTCCCGCCGCCGACAGCCTGGCGTTGCCGCCGATCCCGCGCGACATCAGTTCGCCCAGCGGCGCGTCCGCCGTCCCGGCCCCGGCGCCCAGGACCGCGATGACGGCGAACGCCACCGCCAGGTACAGAACGCCGACCAGCGCGAGTGCGAGCGCGGTGGCACGCGGCAGGTCGCGGGCCGGGTGGCGGAACTCGCCGGCCAGGTGCGTGATCGCCTCCCAGCCTGCGAAGCTCCACACCAGCAGCGCCGCCGCCGGGGCGATCGCCGACCATCCGTGCGGCGCGAACGGGGAGAGGTTCGCCCAGCGGGCGTGCGGAAGAGCGAGCGCGACCGAGAGGAGCAGCAGGAGCGTCAGCAGCGCGGCCAGTGCGAGTTGCAGCCGGCCGGTCACCCGAAGCCCGGCCGCGTTCGTCCCGGTGACCAGCGCCATCATCGCCACCGCGGCGAGCATCGCGGTCGTGATTCCGCCGCCGGTAGCCGCCGCGACGTACTGGCCTGCGAACAGCGCCGCCGGCGCCGCACCCGTCGGCACCGTGAAGAAGAAGCACCACCCGACGATCACCGCGCTGCGCTCGCCGAACGCGAGACGTGCGTACGTCGATACCCCGCCGGCGTCCGGATGGCGTGCGCCGAGCGCCGCGAACGTCGCGGCCAGCGGCACGGACAGCGCGACGAGCGCGCACCACGCCACCAGCGACGCGGGCCCGGCCACCTGCGCGGCGAGCGCGGGCAGGGCGATCACGCCGGTGCCCAGGACCGCGCCGACGTACAGCGCCGTGCCCTGGAGCGCGGTCAGTCCTGTGCCCGGACGCGGGCCGGTCGTTTCGCTCACCCGGCCAGCCTTCCGGACGGCGCCGACACTGGCCATCGGCGGAAATGACGATGTGCGATAAATTTCTGCCATGGCCGGGACGAGGGAAAGACACGTCGTGGCCGTGGCGGTGACGGACGGCGCGCCGGTCTTCGAGCTCGCGGTGCCGTGCGAGGTGTTCGGCATCGACCGCCGCGACCTGGTCGATCCGTGGTACGAGCTGCGGCTGTGCGCGGTCGAGCCCGGGCCGGTGCGGCTGGCCGGCGGGCTCCAGGTGGCCGCGCCGCACTCGCTGGACGACCTCGTGGCGGCGGACACCGTCGTGGTCGCGGCCTGCGCTCGTCACGTTCAGGCGGCGCCGCCGCCCGCGCTGATCGACGCGCTGCGCGAGGCGCACAGGCGGGGAAAGCGGATCGTCACGCTGTGTACGGGTGCGTACATCCTGGCCGCGACCGGTCTGCTCGACGGGCGCCAGGCGACGCTCCACTGGATGAGCGCCCCGGATGTCGTCGGCCGGTTCCCGCAGGTCGAATTCGACACGCGCGCGCTCTATACCGACGACGGGGACATCCTCACCTCGGCGGGCACCGGCGCGACCATCGACCTGTGCCTGCACGTGGTGCGCAACGACTTCGGCGCCGCGGTCGCCAACGAGGTCGCTCGGCGCATGGTCGTGCCGCCGCACCGCGAGGGCGGCCAGACGCAGTACACCACCCCGCAGCCCAGGCCGGACCGGATCGACAGCCTCGCGCCGGTGCTCGAGTGGGCGCGGGCGAGGCTGCACGAACCGCTGACCGTTCCCCGGCTGGCCCGCCGCGCGCATCTGAGCGAACGCACCTTCGCCCGCCGGTTCCACGACAGCCTCGGCACCACGCCCCTGCAATGGCTGTTGCAGGAGCGGGTGCGGCTGGCGCAGGAGTTGTTGGAGACCACTGACGAGACGATCGAGAGCATCTCCACGCGCACCGGCTTCGGCACCGCGGCCAATCTGCGCCATCACTTCCGCCGGATCACGACGGTCTCGCCGCAGAGCTACCGGCAGGCCTTCCGGCATCGGGGACGCGGTGGCGACCGGAACCGCGCCGCGGCCGCGCCCGCGCTCAGCGGTCCCGGCGCAGCAGATCCACGGCCGGAAGCGTATGCAGCTCCTTGATCAGCATCGTCTCCCGCCGCAGCAGCGCCTGCTCGCGCTGCAACCGGGTCGCGGTGTCCGGGGTGGCCAGCAGCCGCTGCTTGTCCCGCAGATCCAGCACCATCGCGGCGGCGATCAGGTACGACAGCACCGTCGGGTCGTCCGGCAGTTCGGGGATCGCGCCGGTCCGCACGCCGCGCAGGCCGGCCAGTGCGCGCTGGTAGCCGAGCAGCAGCGCGGTGCTCGAGGTCTTGAGAGTCTCGGCGCGTTCGTCCGACTTCTCGTCCAGATACTCGACCTCGCCGACCAGATACGGCCCGCCGGTGTCCACATCCAGCAGCTTGAAGCGCTGCACCCCGGTGGTCACCAGCGAGAACCGGCCGTCCTCGTGCGCCTCCAGCGCCGAGATGCGCGCGGTGCAGCCGACGTCGTACACGCTCTCCACCGACTGCGCGCCGACCTCGCGGCCGTCCCGGATCGCCACCACGCCGAACTGCCTCGACTCACCCTCCGGCAGTTCGCGCAGATCGGCGATCATCTTCCGGTAGCGCGGCTCGAAAATGTGCAGAGGCAGCACCACACCGGGGAAGAGCACCGATCCCAACGGGAAGAGCGGCAGCGTGGAGGCCATGTACCTAGGGTAGAGCGCCGGGCATTTCCACCGCAGTCGGCATCGTGCGCCGTGATCGAGCACGATCACCCGTGCGTGTGGCGGATCGTCCGCTGGGCGGAATACTCGGCCGCGGCCATGACCAGTGGAACTACACTGGTCAGGTGATCACGCGTATCGATTTGCGGGGGATGGACCTGACTGGGGGTTCGATCGATCTGCGCACGCTGGTGCCGCGCGCCGAACTGGACGTCGAGACCGCCGTCGAGGCCGTCCGGCCGATCTGCGAGGACGTGCGTCTGCGCGGCGAAACGGCGGTGATCGAGTACGGGGAGCGCTTCGACGGCGTACGGCTTCATTCGATCCGGGTCGCCCGCGAGGCGCTGACGCACGCGCTCACCGAGCTCGACCCGCAGGTGCGCGCCGCGCTGGAGGAGTCGATCCGGCGCGCGCGCAAGGTGCACACCGACCAGAAGCGCCGCGACGTGCGCACGCAGGTCGTGCCTGGCGGCGCGGTGACCGAGCGGTGGATCCCGGTGGACCGGGTCGGCCTCTACGTGCCCGGCGGCCTGGCCGTCTACCCGTCCTCGGTCGTGATGAACGTGATCCCGGCGCAGGTCGCCGGAGTCGGCTCGGTCGCCGTCGCCTCGCCGCCGCAGAAGGAGCACGGCGGCCTGCCGCACCCGACGATCCTGGCTGCCTGCGCGCTGCTCGGCGTCGACGAGGTCTACGCGGCCGGCGGCGCCCAAGCCGTCGCGATGTTCGCGTACGGCGCGGGCCAGGGCTCGACCCGGTGCGCGCCGGTTGACTTGGTCACCGGGCCGGGCAACGTCTACGTCGCGGCGGCCAAGCGGCTGCTCAAGGGCCGCATCGGCATCGACGCCGAGGCCGGGCCGACCGAGATCGCCGTCCTGGCGGACCTCAGCGCCAGCCCGGCGCACGTCGCCGCCGACCTGATCAGCCAGGCCGAGCACGACCCGCTGGCCGCCGCGGTGCTGGTCACCGACGCCGTCGCGCTGGCCGAGGCGGTCGAGGTCGAGCTGGGCAGGCAGGTCCCGGCGACCAAGCACGCGCAGCGCATCACCGCCGCGCTCGGCGGCCGCCAGTCCGCCATCGTGCTGGTGGACGACCTGGAGGCCGGGCTCGCCGTGGTCAACGCCTACGCCGCCGAGCACCTGGAGATCCAGACCTCGAACGCCCGCGTGGTCGCCGGCCGGGTGCGCAACGCCGGGGCGGTGTTCGTCGGGCCGTACTCGCCGGTCTCGCTCGGCGACTACGCCGCCGGGTCCAACCACGTGCTGCCGACCGGCGGCTGCGCCTGCCACTCCTCCGGGCTGTCGGTGCAGTCCTTCCTCAAGGGCGTGCACATCGTCGAGTACAGCGACGCCGCGCTCGCCGAGGTCGCGCACCACGTGGTCGCGCTGGCCAACGCGGAGGACCTGCCCGCGCACGGCGAGGCCGTCACGATCCGCTTCCCGCACGAGGCGGGGCCGGCGGCCCCGGACGCCGGGGCCGCGGGATCCGGGGCCGGGAGCGAGGACGCCGCCGACGATCTGACCAGCAGGTACCCCGAGTTCGCCGACGCGCCCCCGGAGACGGAGATCCCGTAGTGACGACGACGCAGGACGGCCCCGTCTCCTGGTGGGAGCTGCCGATACGCGACGACTTGCGCGCGCTGACCCCGTACGGCGCGCCGCAGCTCGACGTCCCGGTGCTGCTGAACACGAACGAGAACCCGTACCCGCCGCCGCCCGAGCTCGTCGCCGACCTGCGCGACGCGGTCGTCGAGGTGGCCGCCACGCTGAACCGCTACCCCGACCGGGACGCGGTCGAGCTGCGCAAGGACCTCGCGCAGTACCTCGGCCACGGGCTGACCGGCCGCCAGCTGTGGGCCGCCAACGGCTCGAACGAGGTCATCCAGCAGATCTTGCAGTGCTTCGCCGGGGCCGGCCGGTCCGCGCTCGGGTTCGAGCCCTCCTACACCATGCACCGGCTCATCTCGCTGGCCACCGGCACCGCCTGGATCGCCGAGCCGCGCGAGCCGGACTTCACCCTCGACCCGGCGAAGGCGGTCGCCGCGATCCGGCGGCACCGGCCCGACGTGGTCTTCCTCACCTCGCCGAACAACCCGACCGGCACCGCCGCGCCGCTGGAGCTGGTCGAGGCCGTGGCGGACGCCGCGCCCGGCATGGTCGTGATCGACGAGGCCTACGCCGAGTTCTTCCGGCCGGGCACCGCCTCCGCGCTCACGCTGCTGCCGGGCAGGCCGCGGCTGATCGTCACCCGGACCATGTCGAAGGCCTTCGCGATGGCCGGCGCGCGCGTCGGGTACCTCGCCGCCGACCCCGCGGTGATCGACGCGCTGCTGCTGGTCCGGCTGCCCTACCACCTCTCCGCGCTGACCCAGGCCGCCGCGCGCACCGCGCTCGCGCACGTCGATGCGCTGCTTGGTACCGTCAACGCCGTCAAGGCGCAGCGTGACCGGATCGTGGACGAGCTGACCGCGCTCGGCCTGCCGGTCGTACCTTCCGACGCGAACTTCGTGGCCTTCGGCGTCAGCGCGCACGCCGGGCCCGCGGCCGGGCACCGGGACGCGAAGGCGGTCTGGCAGGCGCTGCTCGACCGCGGCGTGCTGGTGCGCGACGTCGGCCTGCCGGGGATGCTGCGCGTCACCGCCGGGACGCCGGCGGAGACCGGCGCGTTCCTGGACGCACTGAAGGAGATTCTGTGAGCGTGAGCGACGAGCGCGCCGGAGCGCGGCAGCGGGTCGGGCGGGTCGAGCGCGCCACCAAGGAGTCCACGGTCCTGGTCGAGATCGACCTGGACGGGACCGGCCGGGTGGACGTGGAGACCGGCGTCGGCTTCTACGACCACATGCTCGCCCAGCTCGGCAAGCACGGCCTGTTCGACCTGACCGTCAAGACCGCCGGTGACCTGCACGTGGACGCGCACCACACGGTCGAGGACACCGCGCTCGCGCTCGGCTCGGCGTTCCGCGAGGCGCTCGGCGACAAGGTCGGCATCCGCCGGTTCGCCGACTGCTGGGTGCCGCTCGACGAGGCAGCCGCGCACGCGATCGTGGACCTGTCCGGGCGGCCCTACCTGGTGCACCGCGAGCCGGAGCGGATCGCCCCGATGATCGGGTCCTACGACACCACGCTCACCCGGCACATCTTCGAATCCTTCGTGGCGCAGGCGCAGATCTGCCTGCACCTGGACGTGCCGTACGGCCGCAACGCGCACCACATCGTCGAGGCCCAGTTCAAGGCGGTCGCGCGGGCGCTGCGCGACGCGTGCGCGCACGACCCGAGGGTCGTCGGCGTGCCGAGCACGAAGGGTGTGCTGTGACCGGCAGCTACGCGGCGGCGTTCCTCATCTTCCTCGGCCTGTTCCTGATCGGCGGGGTCGTCTCGTTCGCCAGGCAGGGCCTGCCGAAGGTGCTGACCGGACTGCTCGGCGTCTGCGCGGCGATGGCGATCGCGGCCGGCGTGCTGCGGTGGAAGTGAGCTGCGGTGGAAGTGATCGGGGCGCGGCGATGGTGAGGCGGACACGGTGACCAAGCGCGTCGCGATCCTCGACTACGGCTCCGGCAACATCCGTTCCGCTGAACGCGCCGTCGCGCGCCACGGCGTCGAGGTGACCGTCACCGCCGACTTCGCCACCGCGCTGGAGGCGGACGGGCTGTTCGTCCCCGGCGTCGGCGCCTACGCGGCCTGCATGGACGGGCTGCGCTCGGTGCGCGGCGAGCGGATCATCGGCCGCCGGCTGGCCGGGTCGCGCCCCGTGCTCGGCGTCTGCGTCGGGATGCAGATCCTGTTCGCGCGCGGGATCGAGCACGGCGTGGAGAGCGAGGGCTGCGCCGAGTGGCCCGGCACCGTCGAGCGCATCGACGCCCCGGTGGTGCCGCACATGGGCTGGAACCGGCTCGAGCTGCCCGAGGGCGGCAGGATGTTCGCCGGGCTGGCCGAGGACACCCGGTTCTACTTCGTGCACTCCTACGCCGTGCAGGACTGGCAGCTCTACGACACCGACCCGCTGCCCGCGCCGAAGGTCGCCTGGTGCCGCTACGGCAAGCGGCCCTTCGTCGCGGCCGTGGAGAACGGCGCGCTGTGGGCGACGCAGTTCCACCCGGAGAAGTCGGGCGACGCGGGCGCCGCGCTGCTCGCGAACTGGGTCTCCAGCCTCTGACCGGCCGGCTGACCCCGGCACTCGCACTCGGATACGGACTCGGATAAGGAAGCCGCCCATGCCCAAGCTCGAACTGCTGCCCGCCGTCGATGTGCAGGACGGCCAGGCGGTCCGGCTGGTCCAGGGCGCCGCCGACACCGCGACCGACTACGGCGACCCGCTGGACGCCGCGCTGGCCTGGCAGCAGGCCGGGGCCGAATGGGTGCACCTGGTCGATCTCGACGCCGCCTTCGGCCGCGGGAACAACCGCGAGCTGCTCGCCCGGGTGATCGACCGGCTGGAGGTGAAGGTCGAGCTGTCCGGCGGCATCCGGGACGACGACTCGCTGCGCGCGGCGCTGGCCACCGGCTGCGCCCGGGTGAACCTCGGCACCGCCGCGATGGAGCAGCCCGCGTGGGTGGCCAAGGTCATCGCCGAGCACGGCGACCGCGTCGCGGTCGGCCTCGACGCCCGGCTGGAGGACGGCTCATGGCGGCTGCGCGGCCGGGGCTGGACCAGCGACGGCGGCGAGCTGTTCGAGGCGCTTGAGCGGCTGGACCGCGAGGGCTGCGCCCGCTACGTGATCACCGACGTGAACAAGGACGGCATGCTGCTCGGGCCGAACGTCGAGCTGTACCGCCGGGTGTGCGCGGCCACCGATCGGCCGATCGTCGCCTCGGGCGGGGTTTCCGCCCTCGCCGATCTCAAGGCTCTGCAAGAGCTCGTCCCGCTCGGCGTCGAGGGCGTTATCGTGGGAAAGGCGCTGTACTCGGGCGCGTTCACTCTTGAACAGGCCCTGGAGGCGGTGTCCCGATGAGCAGCGGCGTCCCGACGAACATCAGCGGCAGATACGGTTCGGGCGGCCCCTACGAGGAGAAGTTCGGCTACTCCCGCCTGGTCGTCGCCGGGCCCAACGCGTACGTCTCCGGCAGCACGGCCGTGATCAACGGCATCGTGAACCACGAGGGCGACCCGTACAACCAGGCCCTCACCGCGTTCAACGTCTCGCTCAAGGCGCTGTCGGAGGCGGGTTTCGCGCGCACGGACATCGTGCGCACCCGCATGTACGTGGTGCACCCGCGTGACATGGACGAGGTCGGGCGGGCGCACAAGGAACTGTTCGACGCGGTACGCCCCGCCGCGACGATGGTCGTGGTCGCGAAGCTGATCGACCCCCGGATGCTCGTCGAGGTCGAGGTGGACGCGTACCGCGACGACCCTCGCGAGGAACGCCGATGAGCCTGGCCGTACGCGTGATCCCCTGCCTGGACGTGGACGGCGGCCGGGTGGTCAAGGGCGTCAACTTCGAGAACCTGCGCGACGCGGGCGACCCGGTCGAGCTGGCCGCCGCCTACGACGCGGCCGGGGCCGACGAGCTGACGTTCCTGGACATCACCGCGTCGTCGGGCGACCGGGAGACGACGTACGACGTCGTGCGGCGTACCGCGGAGCAGGTCTTCATCCCGCTGACCGTCGGCGGGGGAGTGCGCACGGTCGAGGACGTGGACCGGCTGCTGCGCGCGGGCGCGGACAAGGTCGGCGTCAACACCGCCGCGATCGCCCGGCCCGAGCTGATCTCGGCGATCACCGACCGCTTCGGCAGCCAGGTGCTCGTGCTGTCGGTGGACGCGCGCCGCTGCCCCGAGGGCGTCGAGACCGAGTCCGGCTTCGAGGTCACCACGCACGGCGGGCGCCGGTCCACCGGCATCGACGCGGTCGGGTGGACGCGCCGCGCGGCCGAGTTGGGCGCGGGCGAGGTGCTGCTCAACTCGATGGACGCGGACGGCACCAAGGACGGCTACGACCTCGAGCTGATCCGGGCCGTGCGCGGCGAGGTGACCATCCCGGTCATCGCCTCCGGCGGCGCGGGCAAGCTGGCCGACTTCGCCCCGGCCGTGGCCGCCGGAGCCGACGCGGTGCTCGCCGCGTCCGTCTTCCACTTCGGCGACCTGTCGATCGGCGAGGTCAAGCGCAGCCTGCGCGACGCCGGCCATCCGGTGCGGTACTGAAGCGCTGCGGCACTGAGCCCTAGGGCGCCTGCTTCAGCGCGGCACGGGCGGATCGGACGAGGCCGAGTGCCGCTTCGACGTGCGCCGGATCCGGCTCGGTCAGCGGCGCGCGCACCCCGCCGACCGGGTGTCCGGCCGCCACGGTCAGCGCCTTGACCAGCGACACCGCGTACCCGGGGCGCGAGGCGCGCAGCTCGACGTACGGCCGGAAGAAGACGTCGTACAGCCTGTCCGCCGTCGCCGCGTCACCCTTGTCCAGCGCCGTGTGGAATGCCAGCGCGACGTCAGGGGCGAAGCAGAACACCGCCGAGGAGTAGAGCGGCACGCCGATCGCGCGGTACGCGCGCTGCGTCGCCTCGGCGGTCGGCATCCCGTTGAAGTACTGGAAGCCCTCGATCCCGGCCGTGCGCACGGCGCTGACGATCCGCTGCATCAGGTCCAGGTCGCCGCGGCCGTCCTTGAGCCCCGCGATGTTCGGCGTGCGGGCCAGCTCGACGACTGTCTGCGGGCTGAAGGCCAGCTGGTCGCGCTGGTACAGGATCAGGTCGAGCGGCGTCGCGGCGGCCAGGGCGCGGTAGTGCGC
>JBKOWZ010000317.1:0-5025 GCA_046724665.1 Actinomycetota bacterium | reverse complement strand
CCACCACCGCGAGTGCGCGGGGTGGGCGGCCGGCCGTTTATCGCTACGTCTGTACCGCGTCGCGCTATCCGTGTTCGACGATGCGCGTCAGGGTGCTGCGTCGCTCGGGGTGGTCGCCAGGGAATGCGGTGCGGTGCTTCTGGAGGGGAGGGTAGCACCGCACCGCGATCAGGCCCCGTCGTAACCGCCGCGACGCAGTGGTCTTCATTCGCATCGGGAACGGGGACATGCTCTGGAGTGCGTGTCGTGCCCCAATCCTCGGGTCGGCGCAACATCGCGGCAACTTCCATATTGCGCTGCTAATCGAACCCTGTCTCACTCAGTCGGCGCCGTTCAGTCGAACACTGTCATGCCGGGCCAGCGGGTCGCGGAACGCCGCCAGCTCGAGCCGGCGCAGCTCCTCCTCGTCGGTCTCGTCGATGTGCCGCACCGCGCGGCGCAGGATCGGCGGCGCCATCAGCGAGGTGGTGATCGCGATCAGGATCACGATCGTGTAGGTCTCCGTGTCCAGCACCCGCAGCCGCAGGCCGACCGTGGCGATGACGATCTGGATGACGCCGCGGGCGTTCATCCCGGCGCCCAGCGCCAGCGCCTCCCAGCGGGTCAGCCGGCTCAGCAGCGCGCCGGTGTAGGCGCCGGCGAACTTGCCCGCGATCGCGACGGCCAGCGCCACCACGGCGGCGAGCAGGACCACCGGGCGGCCCAGCACGCCGAGGTCCACCCGCAGGCCGGCGGTGGCGAAGAACAGCGGCGCGAACACCGACATCACGATTGCGCGCAGCGGGGCGAGCCGGCCCAGGTCCACCGCCGCGGCCGAGCTGATCACCAGCCCGGCGGTGAACGCGCCGAGCGAGGCCTCAAGGCCCATGCTCTGGGTCACGGCGGCGGCCAGGACGATGAAGACCACGACCACCGCGAGGGAGACCCCGGCCTCGCCGGTGCGCTGGCTCCAGTTCAGCAGCGGACGCATCAGCCGGCGCCCGGCGAACAGCGCGAACAGCGCCACGCAGGCCAGGTAGACCAGGGAGAGCCCGATCGAGCTGCCGCGCACGCCCGCGGTGGCCATCGCGGCGACGATGGACAGGATGAACCATCCGGTCACGTCGTCCACCACGCCGGAGGCCAGGGTCAGCTGGCCGACGTTGCGGTGCAGCATGTTCATGTCGGACAGCGTCTTCGCGATGACCGGCAGCGCGCTGACGCACATGGCCACGCCCACGAACAGCGCGAAGGTCGCCCGCGAGGAGTTTCCGGACAGCAGCGAGTCCGGCGCGAGGTACCCGGTGCCGACGCCGAGCGCCAGCGGGATCAGCAGCCCGGCCAGCCCGACCCGCAGCGCGGTGCCGCCGCGCCGGCGCACCATTTGCAGGTCCACCTCGATGCCGGTCACGCCGACCAGCAGCAGCACGCCGATCTGGCCCGTCGCGTCGAGCATGTGGAACTGCTCGTTGTTGCGCGGCAGCAGCCAGCCGGCGAGCGCGGGCCAGGCGTGGCCGAGGACGCTCGGCCCGAGCAGCACGCCCGCGGACAACTCGCCCACCACCGGCGGCATCCCGATGCGGCCGGCCAGCCGGCCGAGCAGCAGCGCCGCGAGCAGGAGCACGCCCACCTGCACCAGGAACACCAGCAGGGAGTGCGCCGCGATCGGCGGGGGCGGCGAACTAGACGCCGCTGCTGACTGCCAAGACATACAGACCTACCTCCGGTCGGTCGGGGTGTGCGGGCAACGTCGCAGCGCCCTCCTCGGCGTCCCCTGGCTCGCGGGCACAGCGCGGCGTTCTACCAGCGTCGAACCCGTAGCAGCCTGTTGCCTTCTTTCAGCTTGCTTCGTCGTCGGACAGCACGCACCTGAACCCTGAACGGAGACTGAGGAAGGCACGCACGGAGAAGCCCCGCTCTCCCGGCCCGGCGGAGACTCGGAGGAGAGGTCTGACGCCTCATCAGGAACGGACGCACTCTCTTATGGGGTGACAACCGGCTCACTTGCATTGAGGCGAGTGTGCTTACCGGAACAAACAGCGTCGGCACGCTCCACGGCGTGGATTCACGCAGGAGTGTCAGGAACTCACCGCCGGCGCGCCGCGGGCGCGGTGCGATTGCGCCGTACCGCGCTGCCGTGATCCTGAGCAGCGAGGAAGAAGCGTCCTGTCGCACGGGGCTCTGATACTCAGCGTGAGTGCCGCTACTGCGGCGCGGCTGCATACGGTGTTACGCCGCCGCGAACCCACCCTGAGCCGACGGCGCCATCCTAGGAGGTAGGTGCATGAGCTCCATCGCGTCTACGCAAGCGCTCCAACCTCGCTCGACCTCCATGTTCGTGAACGGCTACTTCCCGCGCCGCCGCCTGACGGTGATGGCGCTCGGCGTATTCGGCGGCCTGCTGCTGGCCTACCTCTGGTACGCCAAGCTGGTTGACGACGACATCGGTTTCAGCACCGCCAACGCCCTGCTCGGCCACGACGCGAAGAACTCCGCGATCGGCGGCATCGGCTCGGGCATCCTGTTCGCCTTCGTCTCCGGTCTGGCCGGATCGTTCACCGCGTGCAACATCGCGGTGTTCGGCGCGGTCGGGCCGATGATCGGCGAGGGCGCGCAGTCGCAGCGCAACCGGCTCAAGGAGACGCTCAAGCCGCTCGGCTGGATGGCCGTCGGCATGATCCCGGTCTCCGCGATCTACGGCGCGGTGGTCGGCATCGTGGGCACCCGGATGCCGCAGTTCTCCACCACCCCGAGCCACGGCATCTCGGCGCGCAGCATCCAGACGATGACCGTGTTCGGCGTCGAGGGCCTTATCATGATCATGTGCGGACTCGCGGCCATCGGCGTCATCCCCGACCCGCTCGCCCGCATCTCGCGCCGCTTCCCCAACTTCCCGCTGGTGCTGATGGGCGCGCTGGTCGGCGGCTTCCTGATCGGGCGGCCCTATCCGCTGTTCCGCAACCTGTTCCGGCACGCGGCGAACGAGCACAACGCGCTGTACGGCGCTGGCGCGTTCGTGTTGCAGTCGGTCGGCAACATGCTGGTGATGGGCATCCTGTTCGTGCTGCTGTCCTTCGTGATCGGCGGGCGGGTGCAGCGCTGGGTGTCCGAGAAGCCGTCCCGCGCCTCCGTGCTGACCGCGTCGGCGCTCATCGTCGCCGGCGCGTACTTCGTCGCGTACTGGGACCTGCGCGGGCTGCACCGCTACGGCTACGTCTGGTTCCCCACCGCGCCATGGAACTGAGCCTGACCTGGCAGAGTCAGTAAGCCTGTGCCGCCGCGGGCGTCCGCGTCCGCGGCGGCCGGCGAATCCGAGAGCTGAGAAAGGCGAGCACCACCGTGACCGCGATCCAAGAGGCACCGGTCCTCACCGTCACCCCGCTCAAGCGCCCGGCCCCGATCCGGCAGCGTCCGTCGCTGCGGGAGAACGTCGAGCGGTGGCGCATCGTGCGCGACGAGCTGATGCGGGGCGACGAGAAGGCGACCGAGCGACAGCACGCGAAGCGGAAGCTGACCGCCCGCGAGCGCATCGCCCTGCTGCTGGACGAGGGCTCGTTCGTCGAGTTCGACCTCTACCGGCGCACCCGGGCCGGCGGGCCGGACACGAAGGAGCCGCGCGGCGACTCGGTGATCACCGGCTCCGGCACCGTGGACGGGCGCACCGTGTTCGTCTACGCGCAAGACTTCCGGGTGTTCGGCGGCTCGCTCGGCCGGGTGCACGCCGAGAAGATCCACAAGGTGATGGATCTGGCCATCTCCACCGGCTCGCCGCTGGTCTCGCTCAACGACAGCGGGGGAGCGCGGATCCAGGAGGGCGTCGCCGCCCTCAACGGCTACGGCGGCGTCTTCCAGCGCAACGTGCGGGCCTCCGGGGTGATCCCGCAGATCAGCGTGATGCTCGGCCCCTGCGCCGGCGGCGCGGCCTACTCGCCCGCGCTGACCGACTTCGTCTTCATGGTGCGTGAGACCTCGTACATGTTCCTGACCGGGCCGGACGTGGTGAAGGAGGTCACCGGCGCGGACGTGACGCACGAGGAGCTCGGCGGCGCCGACATGCACGCGACCACCTCGGGCGTGTCCCACTTCGTGTACGACGACGAGGAGACCTGCCTCGCCGAGGTGCGCTACCTGCTCTCGCTGCTGCCCTCCAACAATCGGGAGACCCCGCCGCGCTACGCGCCGGAGGAGCAGCTGTCCGCCGACCCGTGCAGCGACCTGCTCGACCTGGTGCCGTCCGAGCCGAACAGGCCCTACGACATCCGCGATGTGATCTCGCGCCTGGTGGACACCGGCGACTTCCTCGAGGTGCACGAGTCGTGGGCGGGCAACATCGTGTGCGCCCTGGCGCGGATCGACGGCCACACGGTCGGCATCGTCGGCAACCAGCCGATGGTCAAGGCCGGCGTGCTGGACATCCAGGCCTCGGAGAAGGCGGCGCGCTTCGTGCGCACCTGCGACGCGTTCAACATCCCGCTGATCACGCTGGTGGACGTGCCGGGCTTCCTGCCCGGCGTGGACCAGGAGTACGGCGGCATCATCCGGCACGGCGCGAAGCTGCTGTACGCGTACTGCGAGGCGACCGTGCCGCGCATCTCGGTGGTCATCCGCAAGGCGTACGGCGGCGCGTACATCGTGATGGACTCCCGCTCGATCGGCGCGGACGTGTCCGTGGCCTGGCCGGGCAACGAGATCGCGGTGATGGGCGCGCAGGGCGCGGTCAGCGTCATCCACCACCGCAAGCTCGCGGCCGCCGACGACCCGCTGACGCTGCGCGCGCAGCTCGCCGAGGACTACGCGCAGGAGATGATGCACCCGTACTTCGCCGCCGAGCGCGGCCTGGTGGACGACGTCATCGACCCCTGCGACACCCGCGAGGTCATCATCAAGGCGCTGGCGATGCTCCAGGGCAAGCAGGCCGAGGTGGTCGCCCGCAAGCACGGCAACCAGCCCGCGTGAGCGCTTCCTGTTGAGCCGCGCCCTTCGGGCTCGGGTCGGCCCCGGCCAGGCCCGAAGGGCGTCAGCGCGCCTGCGCGGCGCGCATCGAGG
>JBKOWZ010000140.1:0-3894 GCA_046724665.1 Actinomycetota bacterium | reverse complement strand
GGGCGCGCCGCCGGCCAGCGCGATGACCCGGCCTTGCAGCGTCGGCAGGCCGGTCAGCGCGGCGAGCGGGAAGAGGAAGACCGCCGCGGCCGCGGTGTACCGGTTGTGGTCGGCTGCCAGGAACGCCGTCGAGATGACGATCTGCGCGGCCGAGGAGAAAAGCAGCGTGCGCGCCGGGAACCGGTCAGACAGCGGCGCCCCGAGCAGGTTGCCGACGGTCATGCCGAGGCCGAAGAGGGCAAGCAGCCAGGTCATGCTCGAGTCGGCGAAGTGCGCGACGTCAGTCATCATCGGCGTGATGTAGCTGAAAGTTGCAAACATGCCGCCGCCGCCGAGCGTCGCGATGCCGAGCACGAGCCACACCTGCGGATTCGCGAAGGCGCGCAGCTCACCGCGCAGCGAGGCCCGCTCGTCCACCGGCGCCGCGTCGGCGGGCACCGCGAGCTGGATGGCGACCACGGCCACCGCCGCGATCAGCCCGACGATCGCGTAGACCGCCCGCCAGCCGACGTGCTGCCCGAGCACCGTGGTCAGCGGCACGCCGACGATGTTGGCGACGGTCAGCCCCGCGAACATCACCGCCATCGCGCTGTTGCTGCGCGTGCGGTCCACCAGCGAGCCCGCGACGACCGCGCCGGCGCCGAAGAAGGCGCCGTGCGGCAGGGCGGTCGCGAATCGGGCGATCATCACCAGCGTGAAGCCCGGCGCGACCGCGGACAGCAGGTTGCCCGCGGCGAACCAGCTCATCAGCACGATGAGCACGCTCTTGCGGCGGTAACGCACCGACGCGGCGGTCAGCAGCGGAGCGCCGACCACCACGCCGAGCGCGTAGGCGGAGATGAGCTGGCCCGCGCGCGGGATCGACACGGCGAGGTCCCCGGCCACCTGCGGCAGCAGGCCCATGATGACGAACTCGCCGGTGCCGATCGCGAACCCGCCGACGGCGAGTGCGAGCAGTGCGCGGTGAACGGCCGTTCCCGGGCGGGCGCCTCCGCTCACGCGGCGTCGAGCTGAGCCAGCTCCTCGGCAGACAGGACGAGTTCGGCCGCGTTGACCGAGTCGCGGATGGTCTCGGGCCGCGACGAGCCCGGGATCGGGATCACCACCGGCGCCTTGGCCAGCATCCAGGCCAGGCAGACCTGCTGCGGGCTGACCCCGTGCGCCGCGCCCACCTCGGCGAAGACGGCGAAGCGCGACCCGAGCGCGCCGGCCCGGGCGATGCCGCCGAGCGGGCTCCACGGCAGGAAGGCGATGTCCATCTGCGCGCACAGCTCGAGCTCCGGCTCGCTGGAGCGGAACGCCGGGGAGTACTGGTTCTGCACGCTGACCAGGCGCCCGTCCAGGATGTCGTCGGCGATCCTGATCTGCTGCGGGTTCGCGTTCGAGATCCCGGCGTAGCGGATCTTGCCGGCGTCCAGCAGCTCGCGGACCGCGCCGACCGAGTCCTCGTACGGCACCCGCGGGTCCGGCCGGTGGAACTGGTAGAGCCCGATGGCCTCGACGCCGAGGCGCTTGAGCGAGGCGTCGCAGGCCTGCTTCAGGTACTGCGGCGCGCCGTTCTGCGTCCACGTGCCGTCGCCGGGCCGCAGGTGCCCGCCCTTGGTGGCGATCAGCACGTCGGAGGTGTCGCCGCCGTAGCTCGCGACCGCGCGGGCGATCAGCGACTCGTTGTGCCCCACCTCGTCCGCGTACAGGTGGTAGGCGTCGGCGGTGTCGATCAGCGTGACGCCTGCGTCGAGCGCGGCGTGGATCGTGGCGATCGACCGCTGCTCGTCCGGGCGCCCCTCGATGGACATCGGCATGCCGCCGAGTCCGATCGCGCCGACCTGGACGTCACCGATGCGGCGGGTCTGCATACGTGCTCCTCACAGAATGAGCGGTCTACGGTCCCCAGCCTCCCCGGCCATGATTAAGCTGTCCAACAGAAAATACTGATGCCGCCCAGCACGCTGAGCGATTGATCCACCCGCCGACCGACCGCCCGACTGGAGCGCGCCGTGGAACTGCGCCAACTTCAACACTTCGTCATGGTCGCCCAGGAGAGGCACTTCACCCGCGCGGCGAAGCGGCTGCACATCGCCCAGTCGGGCCTGTCCGCCTCGATCCGCTCGCTCGAGCGGGAACTGGGCGCCGCGCTGTTCCTGCGCAGCACCCGGCAGGTGCAGCTGACCCCGGCCGGTGAGGCGCTGCTGACCGAGGCGCTGCGCGCGCTGGCCGCGAGCAACGCGGCGAAGGACGCGGTCGCCGCGGTGCAGGGCCTGCTGCGCGGCCCGCTGTCGATCGGCTCGCTCCAGTGCCTGCACGCGGTGCACCTGCCGACGCTGCTGGCCGGCTTCCTCTCCGCGCATCCGGGCCTGGACATCTCGCTGCGGCAGGGCGGCTCGGGCGAGCTGATCGAGCTGGTGCGCGCCGGCCGGCTGGACGTCGCGTTCGTCTCCCGGCCGCTGCGCCATCCGCAGGACACGATCGTCACCGCGCTGGACAGCGAGCCGCTGGTGCTGGCCTGCGCGCTCGACCACCGGCTGGCCGCGCAGGACCGGGTGAAGCTGGCCGACCTGACCGACGAGCAGTTCGTGGACTTCCCGTGCGACTGGGGCACCCGCGAGCTGGCCGACCGGGTGCTGGCCGCCGCCGGGGTCGAGCGCCGGGTCTCGCTGGAGGTCGCCGACGTGCACTCGCTGCTCGACCTCATTTCCTTCGGCCTCGGCGTGGCACTGGTGCCGCGCTCGTTCTCGGGCAAGACTAACCGGGCACGCTTCGTCGAGCTGGACGGCGACGTGGCGGCGTGGGAGACGGTCTGCGTCACCGCCGACCCGACCAGCGCCGCGGCGGCCGCGCTGCTGCGCGACGTGCGCGCGGCGGCGAGCCGCTGAGAGCGGAAGTTCACGGGGAGTTTTCCCAGCGAGGCGCCGTTAATGGCGTGAATTGCCCCATCATGTGGGGGTGTCACATGAAATCAGGGTTCTATCCCTGTATGAGGGCTTCTTCCGCGGCGGCGCGCGCATCCTGCACACCGACGTGCTGACCGGTCTGCACGGCCGCGGCCAGCGGCACCGCGTACTCAGCATCCACGGCCAGGTTTACCGGGAGGCGACGTTCCAGTGGATGCAGGATGACCCCTGCTACCGCCGGCTCGTCGCGGCCGGTGTCGCGGTCTCGGCGCTGCGCGACGGGGACGAGGGAGCGCAGCTGTTCGACGAGCGGGAGCTGTCCGTGGTCGAACGCGAGGCTGCGGCGGCCGACGTCGTGCTCACCCTCAAGGAGCAGCCGCTGCGCCTGGTGAACCAGGCCGGGCTGCGCGGCCCGGTGGTCACCTGCCTGCACCGCTCCGATCCGCAGAACCAGGGCCCCGCGCTGGAGCAGTTGCGCACGGCGGTGGCCGCCGGGCGTGTCGCGGCGCTGATCTGCTGCGCCGAATCGACCAGGATCGCCTACCGGGACGCCGGAATCCCGGACGGCCTGCTACACGTCATCCCCAACGGCGTGGACCTGCGCCGCTTCCGCCCCGATCCGCGCTCCCGCGCACGGCTGCGCCGATCGCTCGGCATCCCCGAGGACGCCCCGGTGATCGCCTTCGCGGCACGGTATGACGGTATGAAGAACGTGCCGCTCTTCCTGGCGGCCACGGCGAACTTCCTCGCCGAGCAGCCGGCCGCACACGTCCTGATGTGCGGCACCGGAATGACGGCGGACAACCCGGGACTGCTGGACGACCTGCGGCAAGCGGGACTCGAACACGCATGGTCCGAGCACGCGTGGTCTGAGTCCGCGCGCATTGACGCGCCGTCAGTCCCGCGGGTTCACCTGCTCGGCGTGCGGGAGGACCCGCAGGTGCTCTACGCCGCGTCCGACGTCGTCGCGCTCACCTCGGCGTTCGGCGAGGCGGCGCCGCTG
>JBKOWZ010000287.1:0-8264 GCA_046724665.1 Actinomycetota bacterium | reverse complement strand
CTCTTGCCGCTTCCGTGCCGGTGCGGGGACGGTTGAGAGTCAGCACGGCAGCGGTTAGCGCGGTGGCGGTTTGCGCGGCGATGGGTGGTCCGTGTGGCGGTGGTCGCGACCTCGGCGTTTTTTTCGTCGTTACTCGTCGTCCTGCATGCGTTGGAGCGGGAAGGGCGGCATGGTCAGCGGCAGGGCCGCCAGGCGTAGCAGCAGGAACGGGTTGTCGTCGCCGGCGGTGCGGTTGAGTCGTAGGCGACCGCAGCTGAGGCAGCGGTGGATCAAGACCCAGTTGCCTTTGCCGCGTACCGTCACCGCGATCGGCTCCATGCCTGCGGAGCATTCGGCTTTGCGGTCGCCGGGGACGTTGCGGTCGAGGTGTCTTGACCACAGGCAGCGGGGGCAGTGGTTGCGGTGGGATGTCCCGGGAGCGTCTAGCGAGACGTCCGCGCCACATTGGGCGCAGCGGAACGAGCGTGCGAATGCCAATCCTTGAGACCTTCCAGAGCGAGCGGGTGGGATGAGATGTGCATGGGGCCCGCCTCCTTCCGGTCTCTCGACGATGTGTGAAGCTCAGCAGACCAAGGAGCCCGACACTCGGTCAAGTGAATATCGGCCCTGAGCTTTGAGGGTGGTTGGTCAGGTCAGCACTCTGTGGGCCGGTCTTGCGCGCGTACGCGGAGGGGATCGGGGCGGGGTTGGCGCTGCTGTCCGCGTTCTCGGTGGAGATGGTCACGAGGGTGTTGCACTTGTTACGTTGGGTGGCTGGATAGGCTCGGGGCATGGCCGAGATCGGGAACGTCGAGCCGATGGCGCGCGCACGTGCCGCCGCCGGGGTCCTGTTCGTTGACGACGCCGGGCGCGTGCTGCTGGTGCGGCCTTCCTACAAGCCCGGCTGGGAGATTCCCGGCGGCTACCTGCATCCCGGCGAGACGCCCTCCGAAGCCGCGGCGCGCGAAATCCTCGAGGAACTCGGCATCACGCCACCGATCGGCCGCCTTCTGGTCATCGACTGGGGGCCGCATCCGGACGAGGGTGACAAGGTTCTGTTCGTCTTCGACGGCGGTCGGCTTGAGCCTGACGACGTGGCTCGGATTCGGCTCGATCCGGTCGAGATCGTCGAGTACGTGTATTGCGAGCTTGAGGTGATCGACGAGTTGCTCATCGCACGACTGGCACGTCGTGTGCGTGCGGCTGTGGATGCGCGGGTGGCTGGTCGGGTGAACTACCTCGAGCCTGAGGTTCGTTCGATAGGTGGCGGGTAACGCGGTCTCGCGGGTAGGTGGCGGGACGCATTCGGGGGCGGGGCTAGGAGAGGCCTAGGACGTGTTCGGCGGTGGTCCAGTCGGCGGCGATGGCGTTTTGGGCCGCGGCCAGCGTGACTTTTCCGGAGCAGACGGCGTCGTTGAGCTCGTTCTCGATCTTGTCCTTGGCGTTCGGGATGCTGCCGACCTCCGGCCAGAGGTTCGTCACGTCGTTCGAGCCGCCCAGTTCCAGCGACACCAGGTGATCGAGTTCTGATTTCGTGGTGGATGGTATTCCGTAGGCCAGGTAGAGGGACTTCTTCGCGGTGTCCGTCTGGCTGCTCGAGGGGCGCACGCCGGCGGTGTATCCGTGTGCGCAGATCGTCGTGGCTATGTTCGCCTGGGTGACCGAGGGGTCGAACGAGCCGGGGGTGCACGCGGGGTCGGGGCGCGGGCCGGGGAGGGTGTGGCAGGTCGTGACAGTTATCGAATACGTGACCTTGCGCGGATTGTGGACCGCTCGCAACTGGGGCGCGTTCGGCGAACTGGCGCTGGATCCGGACGCGGACGCGGACGGCGACGACGTCGCGTTGGGGCTTGCGTTGTTGACGGCTGATGTGCACCCGGCGACTGTGGCCAAGAGCGCTGTTACCGCGATTGGGGCTATGAGGCGCTTTTCCATAGCGTCAGCGTGCCAGGGCTCTCAGCTCGGCACTAGAGGATGTGTTCTAGTGTCGTGGAGTTGACGCTGAGTCAGGCGGTGGATTCGGCGGCGGGGGCGGTCCAGGCCAGTTCGGCCCACCAGACCGCGTGGTCGGGGAAACGGTCGTGGCCCCAGTCGTCGCAGGACGCGTCGATGAGGGTCAGGCCGCGGCTGTACTCCTCCACCTCGGCGGCGCGGTCCCGGTTGTGGTCCTCCTCGTAGAGGGTCGTCCACGGCGGGGTCGGGAACGCGGGCGCGGCGAGCGGGGCGGGCGGCGGGTAGCCGAACGGGCCGCCGTCTTTGAGCTCGATGCGCAGGCGTTCGGGCGCGATGTCGAGGATCAGCTCGAAGCGGCCGCCGCGGGAGGTGGAGTGGCGCACCGCGTTGGTCGCCAGCTCCGAGACGATCAGCTCCGCGTCGTCTGCGCGCGGGCAGCCGCACAGCAGATTGCGCACCGCCATACGGGCCACCGGCACCATGGAGGAGAACCCGGGCAGCACGATCACAATGGGCATGGGTTTCCCGTGGGGCCGTGGAGGTGAAGGTGGAGGGAGAAGCTCCATAGAGAGCTCGACGCTAGAGAGCTTGCAGCCTCCTTAGGGAGCCAGTCAAGCTAGCCACGCCGAGCATTCGCCCTCGAACCCGAGGTGAGACCGATCGCCACCCGGAAGTACATGGCCATCGCCGACGAGCTGCGTCGGCAGATCGTGGACGGAACGCTGGCTCCCGGCGCGCGGTTCCCGACCCTCGCCGAGATCCAGGAGAAGTACGGCGTGGCCGAGGGAACCGCTCATCAGGCCACGAAGGTGCTGCTCAACGAGGGTCAGATCGAGACGAAGCCGGGCGCGCAGACCCGCGTGCGCAAGCGGCCCGAGGTGATCCGGCTGGTGCGGTCATGGTACCTGGAGCCGCCCTCGGGCTCGCCGTGGCACGCCGACGTCGCAGCGCAGGGGCGCGTTGGAGCGGCGCAGTCGCGTTCGCACATCGGGACTGCGCCCCCTGCGATCGCCGAGCGCTTGGAAATCGCGACCGATGACCCCGTCGTGCGCACTTCGTACACGTACACGGCAGGTGGGAAGCCGGTCTTTCTGGCGACGAGTTGGGAGCCGGCCGGGCTGACCGGTGACACGCCGTCACGGCTGCCGGAAGCCGGACCGTTCGGCGGCTGGGGCATCGTGCGACGGTTGCGCGAGGTCGGGATCACCGTCACGCGCGCCGTCGAGCAGATCGTGCCGCGCACGCTCACCGGCCCGGAGGCGCGCGAGCTGAACCAGCGGCCGGGCATCGCGGTCGTCGTCATCCTGCGCATCCACTACGCGGGCGATCGGCCAGTCGAGACCAGCAATATGATCATCACGCCGCCCTATGTGCCGGAGACCGAGATCCCGGTGCCGATGCCGGAGTAGGTAGGCTCATGGCATGCAACGGGTGGACAAGGCGGATGTCGCTTTCCTGGTCGCGATGAACGAGGAGATCGAGGGCATCTTCGATCTCAGCGAGTGGTCGGCGGCCGAGACTAAGCCGTTCGAGGTGTACGAGTACGCGGCGTCCGAGCGTGTCGCGGACAGCGTGATCGTGCATACGGGGATCGGGACGACGAACGCTGCGGCCGCTGCGCAGTACACGCTCGACCGGTTCCGTCCGCGCCGCATCATCAACCTGGGGTTGGTGGGGTGCCTTGATACGCGTATAGGCATCGGCACGGTGCATAACGTCGAGCGCTGCGCGTTCTTCGACGTGGACGCGACGGTGTTCGGGTACAAGATCGGGCAGATTCCGCGCACGTCGGTGACTGAGTACGAGCTTGCCGGACGCGTCGCGGGGCTGCCTCGGGCGCGGCTGATCTCCGGCGACACGTTCGTCACCGACTCGAGCACCTTCCATCCTGACCTGGCCGGATTCGCGGCGGATCTGGTTGACATGGAGCTGGCGGCCATTGCGCACACGTTGTACCGCAACGAGGCGCTGGGGCTGCTGGAGAGCTACAAGGCTCCGTCTGACTACTGCAATGACGCTTCTACTGACGCGTTTGATGTGAACATGCCAAAGGCGTTGGCGAGCCTGGCAGTCGTGGCGTCTGCGGTGGTGCGGGGCGAGGACGGGAGCGACACGTGAGCAGCGACGTCTCGGTGGAGCTCCTCGCGAAGCACTCCAGCGCGAAGGATCACCTGGCGATGACCGGTGGGACGCTGAGCGCTGACAAGGTGGTGCGGGTGCGGGCGGCTACCGGATCCCTGGTGTTGCAGCACGAGTTCTTTCCCGTCGCGGTGGTGCGGCCGGACGCCGGGGCGGCGGCGCTGACCCGGCTCTATTCGGGGATTCATTCGCTCGAGCACGCGCTGGCGTCGCCGGAGGGCGGTGACCTGCGCGCGAGGCTTGACGAGGTCGGGGAGCGTGATGGCACCGGCAAGCGGCTGATCGACATGTCGCCGTACGTGCCGGGGCTGCTGGAGGCGGACGCCAAGGACGAGTTGGTCATCGGGTTCCGGTCTACGTTCGTCAGCGACGGGAGTCCGTTGCTGCGTGACGTCGTCGCGACGGCGTACGACAGGAGCCTGCGCGTTATCCGGGACTTGTTTGCGCGTGGTGGAGCAGTGCCGTTCTCTACGCCGCTGGAGTGCGGACAGTACAACCTGCACTCGGCGGAGGCGGCGATTGAGCTGATCGATGGGGCGGGGGAAGGGCAGGATGCGGTCGGTGGGAGCGAGGCTGTTAGCGCGGTTGTTGAGGTAGGGGCGCAAGAGCTGTACGTATGCGACCTGCGGTTGGTTAAGCCGCGTTTGCCTGAGGCGTTTGAGCAGCGGGTGCTGGATGTGCTCGGAGGGCACTACATCTCGCAGGTGGTGGAGCGGGCGGCGTGGGGGTTCTTGGCCAGCGCGCAGGCTGGGACCGTTGCGGCGGGGAACTTCGGGTGCAGCACCGGCGAGTATCTGATGGTCGGCAACCCCGGTGGTCTGGGAGTTGAGGCGCTGCTGCGGGATGCGCATGTTGCCGTGGGCAAGGTACTGATCGAGTTGGCGGGTTACGACGGCGATGATGCGTTACGCGCGGCTGCTGCGGATGACGCACGATTCGCGTTGGAGCACATTCGGCGTTACGGCGGGGATGGAGTGTGGGAGGCGGCGAGCGCGCATCGGAGTGGGGGCGGGCTAGCCGGTCTGGCCGGCTAGGTTGGCGACGCGGCCGGTGTGGCGGCCTAGGCCGGAGCGCGTGGTGAGCAGGACGTACTTGTCCCCGGCGCCGATGCGGCGGCCGTGGTCCGGGCGCCAGAGGTAGTCGCGCGCGTTGGGCGAGCGCACGGCGATCACCCGGACCTCGCTGGGGATCTCGATGTCGCGCAGCCGCCGGCCGACCAGGTCCGAGGCCTCGTCGGCGACGAACTCGGCGATGAGCACGACGTGTCGGTAGACCGAGAGCGTGCCGAGCACCTCACGGCCCATCAGCGCCGCCGCGAAGGCCGGGGCGGCGAGGTAGGAGACCGAGCGCGAGGCCGCGTTGGTGAACGAGCGGTAGACCTGGGTGGCGAAGTCGTCGTCGAACAGGCGCAACACGATGCGTACGTCCGGGGCGAGGGCACGCGCCTCCAGGCACGCCTCCAGATTGGCCGCGTCGTCGCCGGTGAGCGCGATGACCGCGCGGCTGGTGCGTACGCGGGCCTGGCGCAGTTGCTCCTCCAGCGGCGCCTCGCCGGTCAGCACGGGGATGTCCAGTGCACGCGCCGCCAGGATGCCGCGCGCGTTGACGTCGCGCTCGATGCAGACTACCGGGATGCGCAGCTCGTGCAGCAGGGTCGCGACACGCGTGCCGACGTTGCCGAGGCCGAAGACCACCACGTGGCCGCGCACCCCCGTGCTCACCTGCCGGGAGGCGCCGGCGCGGCCGCGGGAGATGTTGTCCAGCACGAACGCGGTGACGACCGGGATGAACATGATGCCGCAGAACGTGATCACGACCTGCGCGGCACGCTGCGCCGGGCCGCCGGTCACGCTCGGCTGGCCGTAGGTGTCGGGCTGCGCCGCGCCGGCCATGTCGAGCAGCGTGTAGTAGATCGCCCAGGCGAAGCGGTGGTTGAACGCCCAGATCGTGCTGAACGACGCCACCACGGCGACGAAGGCGCCGAGGAAGACCCTGCTCAGGCCGGTGGTGCCGAGGAAGCGGCGCAGGTCGAACAGGCGCCAGAGCAGCCGCGCGAACCAGGACGGCGTGGTCGGCGGCTCGTCGTCCTCGAAGCGCAGCACGGCGCGGGAACCCGGCTCGACGACCTGCTCACGCTTCGTCTCGGCGATCCAGATGCTGGCGGGGCCCGGGGCGTCGGGCAGCATCCGCATCCGGGTGAGGTCGCCGGTGTCGATGTGGTCGGCGACCGTGCACAGGAAGTCCTTGCGGCTGACGTCCGTCTCGATCTCGACGTGTACCGCCTGGCTGCCGACCTGCACCGAGTTGCGCCGCACCAGCGCGGCGTTGACGAACGCGGGGGCGGCGGTCGCCGACCGGGAGAGCGCTGCGCAGTTCTTCAGCAGCCGCTCGATGTGGTTGCCGAGCCGCTGGTTGTAGATCCGCAGCACGATGCGGATGTCCTGGTTGAGCGACTGAGCCCGCAGCGCGGTGTGGATGTTGCTCTCGTCCTCGCCGTCCACGAGCGCGATACCGCGCGCGGCCGTCGTGCCCGCGGTCAGCAGCACCTCCTCGGTGATCGTCGGGGCGACGACGACCGCGGCATCGCCGAGGAACTTGAGGATCTGCGGTCCGTGATCGGCGTCGCGGCTGGGCACGATGGCGACCACAGGCACGTCGTACTGCTCCGTGAGCTCGACGACTAGGCGGTGTGCGAGCGTGTTACCGCCGCATATGACGTAGTGGTCGATGTGATGGTGGTTCAGCTCGGTGGACGATTCGTCGGGCACGCCGCGTTCACCCGACACGTCCGATCCCTGTACGGTGCCCCACCCTGGATCCGCCACGGAATCAGGGTAGAGCGTCCACGTGAACTGAGACGACGTGCTAGGCGTCGTGCCGCAGCCGCCAACCGGCCCAGGCGGACGTCACCATGTCGGCGATGTCGTACGTCGCGGACCAGCCGAGTTCGGCCTCGATCCGTGCCGCCGAGGCGACCGAACGCGCCGTGTCGCCGGGGCGCCGTGCGGTGATCTCAGCTGTCAGGTCGCTGCCGGTGTGCTCAAGGATCCGCTGCACGAGCTGACGCACTGAGACGCCCTCGCCGCGGCCGATGTTCAGCGTGAGCGCGGCGCGCTCGTCCGACGCGAGCCGTCGGGCGGCCGCGACGTGTGCGGCGGCCACGTCGCTGACGTGGATGAAGTCGCGGATGGCGGTGCCGTCCGGGGTGTCGTAGTCGTCGCCGAAGATGCGCGGCGCGCGGTCGGCCTCGATGCGCTCGAAGACCATCGGGATGAGGTTGAGCGCGGCGGGGTCGCCGAGTTCCGGGGCGCCCGCGCCCGCCACGTTGAAGTAGCGCAGGTTCGCGTACGCGAGCCCGTGCGCGGCGGCGACGTCCTGGATCAGCCACTCGCCGATCAGCTTCGTGCGGCCGTACGGGGACTGTGGCTCGCAGGGCGTGTCCTCGGTGATCTCGGGTACGTCGGGCGAGCCGTAGACCGCCGCGGACGAGGAGAAGACCAGGCGGCGTACACCCGCTGCGGCCATCGCCTCAAGCAGCACGCGGAGGCCGTCCACGTTCTGCTCGTAGTACCAGAGCGGCTTCTCTACGGACTCACCGACCTGTTTCTTGGCCGCGATGTGTACAACGCCATCGACGTCGAATTCCGCGAAAACCTGGTCGAGCGCGCCGCGGTCGCACACGGAGGCGAGTTCCAGCGGGACGCTTTCAGGCACCCGGCTCTTGTCACCGGTCGAGAGGTCGTCGAGCACGACGACTGCATGGCCGTCCGCGAGCAGTGCGCGTGTGACATGCGATCCGATGAATCCCGCACCGCCGGTTACCAGCCACCTCATGCAGCGACAGTACCTCGGCGGATGCACGCCTCGGGTTCATCTGCGTCAGACAACGCCGACGGATGGTGACCGACCAGCCGGAGGGACTACCGTTGCGGAGGCACGAGACTGAGCTAGTAGCACGTAAGAGCAGGGCTAGTAGCACGTAAGAGCAGGAAGGTCGCCGAGTGCGCATTCCCACGATCGCGGTGCTGACCGGTCCACAGCCGGTGGACGGGGACGGCCTGCTGCGCTCCGAGCTGGCGGCCATCGGAGCGACCGTGGTCGATGCGGACGGTCCCGCGTCCGCCGCGCGCGCCGTGGCCAGCGCCTCGGCCGCCGGCCGGGTGGCCCTGGTGGACCGGCGGCTGGTCGCGCAC
>JBKOWZ010000288.1:0-20338 GCA_046724665.1 Actinomycetota bacterium | reverse complement strand
CGGCCGGAGTCGAGGCGCGGTGGGTGCGCTGCGATCTGCTGCGCGCGAGGCCGCTGCCCGTGCAGGCCGCCGACGCCGCGATCTGCGTGCAGGCCTTCGGCCTCGGCTCGGACGCCGAGCAGCTGCGGCTGCTGCGCGAGGTGCGCCGCGCCCTCGTGCCCGGCGGCCTGCTGATCCTCGACCACTCGAGCGTGCTCGCGATCACGCGGCACTACGCGCCCGAGGCCACGTTCCAGGACGAAGGCAGCGCGCTGCGCGCCGACTTCCATCGCAGCTTCCGGACGGTCAGCGGACGCAGCGTCGGCAGTGTCGTCGTCTCGCGAGGCGGCACTGACGAGCCGACTGTGCTGCGCGACGACGTCCGGCTGTATCAGCCCGCCGAGGTCAGGGAACTGCTGGAGCGCGCCGGATTCGAGATCGAGCGCGTGGACGGCGACTTCACGGAGGGCACCGAGGTCGGCATCGGGACCCGATACGT
This sequence comes from Actinomycetota bacterium, assembly GCA_046724665.1. Lineage (GTDB taxonomy): Bacteria > Actinomycetota > Actinomycetes > Streptomycetales > Catenulisporaceae > Actinocrinis. The sequence continues at coordinate 19,860 of JBKOWZ010000288.1, read as the reverse complement.
GCAGTTCCTGGCCCGCAATCCGGGCGACCGGCACGCACGTGCGTCGATCGCCGTGTACCAGCAACGCGTGAACGCTTCAGCGTCCACGCAACGACTGGACCTGCGCTGGACGCCGGACGAGATCGAGTTCGTACGCCCCGCGGTGACGTCGGCGTTCAGCGCCGCGCAGCGGGACGACTTCGCCGAGATCGCCCGCGACTACGCGGTGACCGATCCGTACTCGGGCACCCGCGCGGCGCCGGTGCTCTCAGCACACTTCGACTGCGAGCTCGCACCGGACATGGTCACCGCCGGAGCCGGGATCACCGGGCTGTTGCACTCGCTCGCCGCATTCGCCCAGCCAGGACCGGTTCTTTATCAGGCTGCTGGTCATCCGGATCTGCCGCGATGGGCCGAGCTGTCTGGTGCGCGCGTGCATGCTGCCGGAGCCGGGCCGGACGCGTTGATTGAGGGTGTTGCGGCATTCAGACCGGCGCTTGTGCTGGTCGATCGGCCGGCGGTCACCGGGGGATTCGCCGAAACCGAGTTCGTCAGTGAGCTGTGCGAGCTGGCCGGGGGATGGGCTGCGACGGTGGTCGTCGATGAGGCCTATGCCACGTATCCCGGCCCCGCGGCCAGCTGCGCCCCGCTCGTCACTCAGCACTCGAACCTCGTCGTACTGCGGAGCATGTCGAAGGGCTACTGCTGCGGTGGACTGCGGATCGGGTTCGCGCTGGCCGACCGCGAACTGACCTCCCAACTGCGTGAGGTCACCCCTCTGCTGGCCGCGAACAGCGCTGGGCTGGCCGTCGCGCTGCGCCTGCTCGAACAAGGGGACGTATTCAAGTCGCTGCGCGACCGCATCGCCGCAGTAAAGCCCCTGGTTGCCGCCGCGCTGCGAGCGGCCGGGCTGCGTGTGGACGAGGGCGCGCCGTTCCTGCCCTGGGTGACCGCGCCGGCCGATGACGCCGCGCGCAAGGCGATCGACAGCAGAGGCCTGCTGGTCAAGGAGCTGCCCGGCCCCGACCCCCAAGGCGAGCCGCTGCTGAAGATCGCCCTGCCGCTCTCCGGAGAACGCCTGCGCCGCTTCGGCGCGCTGTTCGCTCTTTCGGACGTGCTGTGACCTGGCTCGCGGACACCGTCGCCGAGCTCTACCACGAGCTCGACATCGACGATGCGATGCGTGTGCTCGCCGAACTGACGCGGCTCGACCGCTATCAGGGCTCTGCGGGTATCGCCGCGGCCGCCGAGCTCGTCGCCGCCGAAGCCGAGCGAGCCGGCCTGGTCGAGGTCGAGATCCTCCGGCTGCCGGCGGACGGCCGGGTCCACTGGTGGACCTTCGCCGCCCCGGCCTCGTGGACGCCGCGCTCCGCCTCGCTGTCGATCGTGGGCGAGGCGCCGCTGGTCAGCTATCCCGAGCACCCATACTCGCTTGCCGCGAACTCCGCTGGGACCGAGGGCACGTCGTGCACTGCGCCGATCGCGGAGGCGGGCGAGCCCGGCTGGCCGCAGGGCGCGCTGATCCTGGTCGAGTCGATCTCGTCGCTCGGCCCCGACCTGTTCGCCCGGCTGCGTGACGAGCGAGCGGCCGGATTCGCCATCGTGACGCACCCCGACCGCCCCGGGCATGTCGGCCGGGTCGAGCTCGCGGCCGGCAGCGCACTGTTCGCCTTCAGCGTCGATGCGCGGCGATTCGCCGATCTGCGCGCCGCCGTGCGCGCCGGTCGGCGAGCCGTCGCGACGGTAGATGTCGATACGAGCCCTGCGTTCATGCCGGTCGTCACCGCGCGCACGGCGGCCGGTGGTCCGCGAGAGTGCCTGGTCACCGCGCACCTCTGCCACCCCGCGCCCGGCGCGAACGACAACGCCTCCGGCGTCGCCGCGGCGCTCGCGGTCGGCAGTGTTCTGACGCATCGGCCGCTGCGTCACACGGTGCGGTTCGTCTGGGGCCCGGAGTTCGTCGGCCTCGCCGCCTACCTGCACACCCGCGCCCGGCGCGCCGACTGGCAGCCCCCGCTGACGGCCGTCAACCTCGACATGGTCGGCCAGGACCAGCGCGAATGCGGCGGTCCGCTGATCATCGAGCACTGTCCCGACCGGCTGCCGCACTTCGTCAACGCCCTCGCCGACGCCGTGGTCGGTGCGCTGCCGCAGGCGTCCCGCTCCTACAGTGGCGCAGTGCCCTGCGACGTGTGGGCCTGGCGCGGCACGCCGTACGTCGGCGCGTCCGACCACAGCCTGCTCGTCGATCGGTCCGTGGGCTGCCCGGCGATACAGATCGGGCACTGGCCGGACCGCTACAACCACTCGGCCGCCGACAGCCTCGACAAGGTCGATCCGCAGGAACTGCGGCGCTCTGCCGCGATCGCGGCGTCAGTGCTCTACGTCGCCTGCGACGACGACCCGACGCGCGCTGACGGCCTGGCGCAGCTGGTGTCTCAGTGGACGGCGCAGCGCATGATCGCCTGTCTTCCGTCACCCGCTGAACTGGACCCGGCGGGCGACAGTGCCCGGCGTGTTGAGCGGATCCGCGACGCGGGGATCGGCGCACTGCGTTCGCTGCTGGAGATCGGCGCGAAGCCGGAGCGGATCGTCGAGCACGAAGACTGGCTTGTCGGCGTGCACGCGAGCCTGTGCGGCGCTGCGGCCGGGGAGCAAGTCGGTTCGGCTCGCGAAGCCGCCGACGCGGTCGGCGGCGGCGCGCCGCTGAACCGGGCCTGGCCCGGGCCGTTCAATCTGCGTGCGTTCATCGGACAGTGCGCCCCCGAGGACCGGCGGCGGCTCGAGCGGGAGATCGCGGCGGACCGGGCCCGCTTCTACGCCACGGCGATGGCGCTGGCTCAGGGCATTGACGGCGCCACGCCCGCCGAACTGGTCATCGAACGCGCCGTGCTCGATTCGGGACTGTCCGTCGAGCGCGCGTTCGCACACGGCTTCCTCGACGCGATGGTGCGGGCCGGCTGGGCGGTGCACGGACCGCCGCACGGTCCGCCGCCGCATGGACCACCGGCCGCGAACGGCGCGGCACCGGTGAATTGAACGGCCTCGGTCATGGTAAGGAGCACGCGGCAAGTGACGGCCACGGTGGAGATCCACGACGACGTGACGGCGATCCCCGACTGGGACGCTCTGATGGATGAGGCGGGGGCGCCGGTCTTCTACAGCAGCACATTCCTTTCCGCCTACCGCAAGGCCGAGATGAGCCCGGCCGGAGCGTACGCCTACCTGATGCTGCGCGACGCCGACCGGTCGGCGCGCGCGGCGCTGCCGGCGGTGCTGCTGCCGCAGATGGACCCGGTCGGCTCGCTCGCGGTGTACGAGCCCTCGATCCCGCGGCACCCGCTCGGGCTGGTCAGCCACGCCTGGCACTGTTACGACACCTGGCTGCCCGCCCGCGGCGGCCAGACCGACCTCGAGGGCGTCGCCGCCGTGCTGGACGGCCTGCGCGAACTGGCCGCGGACTTCGCGGCGCCCTGGTACGGCCTGATCAACGTGGACGCCACCGGCATGCTGGCCGCCGCACTCGACGGCATCGGCGCGCACGGGGTGCCGATCGACGAACGCTACGTCCTCGACCTGCCGCCCGGCTTCGGCCTGAACGACTACCTGTACCAGCTGTCCAGCAGGTACCGCTACACGATGCGGGTCCACCAGCGCCGCGCCGCGCGAACCGGCGCCGCCGTACGCGTCCTGCGGCCCGAGGCGGCCGACCTCGACGCGCACCTCGACCTCGTGCGGCTGACCGGCGCCAAGCACGGCGTCGCGGACTTCTACCCGCAGGGCGGCTTCCAGGACTTCCAGCTGCGGCTCGGCGACGCGGTGCGCATCATCGAGGTCAGCGTCGCCGGCCGGGTCGTCGGCGTGGGCATCTGCCTGGTGGACGCGTGGCGGCTGCACTTCTGGACCTGCGGGGTCGATTACGCGGCGGCCGGCGAGTTCAGCCCCTTCTACGTGCTCTTCTACGAGGCGTTGCGGCTCGCGGTCGAGCTCGGCGTGCCGAGGTTCGAGTGCGGACGGCGCAACGGCGCCTTCAAGCGCCGGTACGGACTGCGCCCGATCCCGCTGCTGGCCTACGTCTCGCCGACCAGGCGGCCGCTCGGAGTACGCGACTGACCGGCTGACCGATGGGCGGGCCTCAGCCGTCGCAGCGCAGTCGGCGAGTGCCGCGATCAGCCTGGCCGCGTTGAACGTGCCGAGCCCGCCCGCCGGATCGCAGCCCGGCCCGGCTGGTAGCCGGCGACACCGCCGAACGAGTTGTCGCCGGAGGTGACATCGACCCTGTGGTCGGGACGGCCGCAGGCTGCGCCCCGCCGCGTCCGCGTGCCTGCGGAAGCGGCCAGAAGGATGAGTCGCGGCCCCGTTTCGCGCTTTTCGCACCGGTTTCAAGCGGGGGCTCCGGGTAGAAATACAGCGTGATCACGCTCGGCGTCGAGGAGGAGTACCTGCTGCTCGACCGCGTCACCGGGCTCCCGGTCTCCGCCGCCGAGGAGGTCTGCAAGGCCGCCGGGTTGCAGCCCGCGCTCGCGCTCGCCGAGGTGCAGCGCGAGCTGCTGCTGGCGCAGCTCGAGGTGGCCACCCCGGTGTGCGAGTCGCTCGACGAGGTCGGCGGCCATCTGCTGCGGCTGCGGCACGCCCTCGGCGAGGCCGCCGAGCAGGCCGGCTGCCGGCTGGTGGCGACCGGCGCGGCGCCATACAGCACGGACGGCCCGATCGAGATCACCGACACGCCGCGTTACCGGGGCCTGTACCAGGACGCGCCGCAGCTGGTCGATGAGCAGCTGATCAACGGCATGCACGTGCACGTGGGCATCCCCGACCGGGCGACCGGCGTCGCCGTGCTCAACCAGCTGCGCCCCTGGCTGCCGGTGCTGATCGCGATCTCGGCGAACTCGCCGCTGTGGCGCGGCCGGGACACCGGCTTCGCCAGCTGGCGCACCGTGGTCTTCGGGCGCTGGCCGGTCAGCGGGCCGCCCCCGGCGTTCGACGGCGCGGGCGACTACGACCGGCGGGTACGCGCGCTGGTGACCGGCGGCGTGATCCGCGACGTGCAGCAGATCTACTGGCAGACCCGGCTGTCCGAGCATTACCCGACTGTCGAGGTGCGTGCCCCGGATGTGCAGTTGCGGGTGGAAGAGGCGGTGATGCTCACGGGCCTCGTCCGAGGGCTCGTGCAGACCTCCATCTGGAGGTACCAGGCGGGCGAGCCCGTACCGCAAGCGCTGCCTGAGATCGTCGCCGCGACAGGCTGGCATGCGGCGCGGTACGGACTTGAAGGCTCGCTGATCACCACCACGGGCAGACCGGTCTCGGCACGTGAAGCGGCTCGGGCACTGCTGCGGCACGTAACGCCGGCGCTTGCCGAGTACGGCGACGCGGACGAGGTCGCGGGCCTGGTCGAGCAGACACTGCGTGAGGGCAACGGCAGCCATCGGCAGCGGCGTGTCCTGGCAGAGTCCAGTTCGCAGGGACTGCTGCGTTACCTCGCTGCGGAGACGACCAAGGAAGCCGACTTCATCTGACGGCCTTACGCACCGACGGCGCTCTTACGCACTGAGCCCCTGCATGAACGCGCGAGCCCGCTCGCTGATCGCCGCGTGATCGCCCTGCGCGACCAGATCGGGCCGTACCACGTCCGTCCCGGCGCCCACGGCGAACGCTCCCGCGTCGAGGAACGCGCGCGCGTTCCCGGCGTTGACCCCGCCGGTCGGGATCAGCCGCGCCTGCGGGAACGGGCCGAGCAGGTCGCGCAGGTAGCTCGGGCCGCCGATCCGCGCGGGGAACACCTTCGCCGCCGCCGCGCCGAGCTCGAAGACGCGACTGAGCTCGGTCGGCGTCAGGGCGCCCATGAACAGCGGCACTGCGGCGGCCGTCGCCACGGCGGCGATCTCCGGCCGCACGTCGGGGGTCACCAGGAAGCGCGCGCCGGCGGCCACCGCGTCGCGGGCGTGCGCGGCCGTCAGCACGGTCCCGGCGCCGACGACACTGTCCGGCGTGCCGGCCGCGGCCTCGATCAGGTCCAGCGCGCCCGGGATGGTGAAGGTGAACTCGACCAGCCTGATGCCCGCGCCGGACAGCGCCGTGACCAGCGCCACCGGGTCGGCGACCTGATTCGCCCGGACGATGCACAGGACCCGGTCGGCTGCCAGGACGTCCAACACGTTCGCCGTCGCGTCCGCCATCAGTGCGCTCCTCCACGCTTTGCCCGCACCGAGCGCCCCGGCAGGGCCGCCGTGCGCCGACTGTCGTCGATCACGAATTCTCCGTTCACCAGGACGTGCGGAACACCGGCCGCGGTTCGGCGCGGCTCGTCGAACGTCGCGCGGTCGATCACCGTGTCAGGGTCGAACAACACCAGGTCGGCCGCTAATCCCGGCGCCACCCGGCCCCGGTCGCTCAGGCCGAGCCGGCGCGCGGCGCGGCCGGTCATCTTCGCGACGCAGTCCTCGAGGGTGAGCAGGCCCTCCTCGCGCACGTAGTGGCCGAGGTACCGCGCGAACGTCCCGTAGGCACGCGGATGCGGCCGCTCGCCGACCAGCAGGCCGTCGCTGCCGACCAGGTGCGCCGGGTGGCGCAGGATCGTGCGCACGTTCGCCTCGTCGCCGACGTGCAGCAGGCAGGAGGTGCCGAGATCGTCGGCCAGCAGCAGGTCGAAGCAGAACTCTGCGGCCGACCGGCCGCCGCCCGCGCGGCGTGCGGCCTCGGCGACGGAAAGCCCGGCCAACGCGCTGCCGGCCGCGTGCCGGGTGCCGCTGATCTGGATCGCCGACCAGTCGATCGGCACGCCGTGGCAGCCGTCTGATCCGGTGACTTCGAGGTCTGCCGTCATCCGCTCGCGTGCCGACGGGTCGCGCAGCCGCGCCGCGAGCGCGTCAGGTCCGCCGACGGCGGTCCAGCTCGGCAGGAGGGCGGCGAGCGTGGTCGAGCCGGGCAGATACGGGTAGCTGTCCAGGGTCACCTCGACGCCGCGTGCCGCCGCGGCGTCGATCGTCTCCAGCAGTTGCGGCGCGCGTCCGGCGTTGACCGGGAAGTTCATCGTCGCGTGGGTCAGGTGCACCGGACAGCTGGACCGCTCGCCGACCTCGATCATCTCCTGATACGCGTCCAGCGCGCCCGCACCATAACTGCGGTGGTGCGGACTGTAGTAGCCCCCGTAGTCGGCCACCACGCGGCAGAGTTCGATCAATTCGGCGGTATCGGCGTACATCCCGGGTGTGTACGTCAGGCCGCTGGACATGCCGACCGCGCCCTGCTCCAGGCCTTCGGCCAGCAGGCCGCGCATGCGCGCGAGTTCGGCCGCGGTCGCGGGACGGTCGTCGTTGCCGACGCACAGCAGTCGCAGCGTTCCCTGCGGTACGAGGTACGCGGCGTTGACGGCGCAGCCCCGGTCGATACGGTCGAGGTAGCCGCCGACCGTGCGCCAATCCCAGTCGAAGCCGTCCGGGTCGCCGTGCCAGCCCGCCAGCTGGCGGCGCAACTGGCTCAGCGCCCTGTCGTCGATCGGCGCATAGCTCAGCCCGTCCTGGCCGATGACCTCGAGCGTGACGCCCTGCGCGGTCTTGGCGATGTGCCGCGTGTCAGTCAGCAGCGCGAGTTCGGAGTGCGCGTGCATGTCGATGAACCCGGGAGCGAGTACGAGGCCTGAGGCGTCAACCGTACGATCTGCGTCGAATGCTGCGACGTCGCCCACCGCGGCGATATGTCCGTTCGCGACGGCGACGTCGGCACGCACCCGCGGCGCACCCGTACCGTCGATCACCTCACAGCCCCGGAACAGCACCGTCATCCTGTCGCTCCCTAGAAGAACGTGCGAATCACGTCCACGACGTGTTCGCCCTCGACGACCGGAATGAGCTGCCACTTGTCGAACGCGGTGCACGGATGCGAGACGCCGCACGTGACGATGTCGCCGATCGCCAGCCGGGTCCCGTCCCCGAAGGCGAGGAACGCGTGCTGGTCGGCGAGCGCGGTGATCGAGCAACCCGCCAGCCGCTCGGCCGTGCCGCCGGGGCGGTGCACGGTGTGCGGCTCCGGCATGCCGAGGTCGATCGGCGCGTCGCGTTTGCCGAAGTCGAGCAGCGCCAGACCCGGCTCGGGCAGCGACAGAACACGTCCCCTGATGCTCAGCGCCGCGCGGAACGTCCCGATCTCCGGCGTGGAAAGCGGCGTCAGCCTTCGATAATGTCCGTCGTCGTGCGTGATGTACGCGCCGCTGCGCAGCACCGTGCGTACCGGCAGCGATGCTGCGAGATCGCCGCCCAGGATGTCCACGACGTCGTCGAAGTAGGCACTGCCGCCCGCGGTGACGACGATCTCGCCGGTTTCGTCGAAGAGCCCTGTCGCGTCCAACCGGGCCACGACGTCGCGCAGGGTCCGGAGATTTCCGCGCACCCGCGCCAGGCTCTCGGCCGAGCGGTCGGATCCGACCGCCCCCTCGAACGCGCTCGCTCCGACCAGCTTCAACCGATCCGAGGCGCGCACCGCCCGCCCGACGGCCTCGGCGGTGTCGAGGTCGCGGCACCCGGTGCGGCCGCCGGGCGCGCCGACGTCGATCAGCAAATCGACCGGCCGCGGCGCGTGCGCCGCCGCGAGAGCTGCCTGCATCAGTTCGACGCCTGCGACCGAATCGGCGAGGCACAGCAACCGGAACCGCGCGTCGCGCCGCAGTTCGCCGGCGATCCAGCCGAGCGCGTCGGCGTCAATGAGCTGATTGGCGAGCAGGACCGTGCCCACGCCGAAGGCGCGGTACGCGCGCACATGCGCGATCGTCGCGGCGGTGATTCCCCACGCCCCGGACCCGAGCTGCCGCGCGAACAGCTGCGGGGACATCGTCGTCTTGCCGTGTGGCGCGAGATCGACGCCGTGCGCGGCGCAATACGAGGCCATCAGGGTGAGATTGTGGTCGAGGGCGGCCGCGTCGAGGACCATCAGCGGCGTCCCGAACTCGGCCAGCGGGGGAGCGGCCTCGACCAGCCGCCCGACAGTGAACCCGTCGAACCTGGCCGGGAAGCCCTTGTAACGCCAGTCGATCCGCTCGTCGGCCAGGGCCTTGAGCGCCGCCTCGTCCACGCTGCTCCTCACGCCGCCGATCGACCGTGCTTGCATCCACCCTGCCACGCCGCAAGTTGTTGCAGCATATGCAACGCAATTGCGCATGTTGTGCCAAGGTTGTAGCATCCGGCGGCGGGACGGGTCAACGAGGCATGGAGAGAAGCGTAGATAACAGGCCCATCATGGGGTCGGCACGAGACGGAGATCGATGGTAGGTGAGATGGTTACCGGCTCGCACACGGTGACGTGTCTCGGCGAAGCCCTGGCCGTGTTGATCCCCGACGGTAACGGTCCTGGTCAGGGCGATGGGCTCGCTTGGGACGGCTCGCGTTATGCGCTCACCGTCGGCGGGGCTGAGGCCAACGTCGCGTGTTCGCTCGCCGCGCTCGGCGTTCCGGCGCGCTGGGTCGGCCGGGTCGGCGACGACCACTTCGGCCGCGTCGTGCTGCGCACCCTCACCGAACGCGGCGTGGACGTCTCAGACGTCGAGGTCGATCCGACGCGCCAAACCGGCCTCTATGTCAAGGAGATAGCCGCCTCTGTGGATGGCGCCGAGCCATCCACCCGGATGCGCTACTACCGTGCCGGCTCGGCGGCCTGTGCGATGGGACCGCAGTTGGCCGACGCTCCGGCACTGCGCGACACGCCGCTGCTGCATCTGAGCGGCATCACTCCCGCGCTCTCAGCGTCCTGCGCCGCGCTGATCGACGCTGTTCTCGCGACGCCACGGCCTGGTCGGCTCGTCTCGTTCGACGTCAATCTGCGTCCTGTGCTCTGGGCGGGACGGGACACCGGCGTCCTGCTCGAGCTCGCTCAGCGCGCTGACCTGGTGTTTCTTGGCGCTGACGAGGCTGAGGCGATCTGCGGTGTCGGTGCGCCCGACGAACTGCGCCGGCTGCTGCCCGAACCGCGCACGCTCGTCGTGAAGCAGGGTGCTAATGGAGCGGTCGGCTTCGAGGGCACGCAGCGCGTTCACGTGCCCGCGCTGCCGGTCGAGATCGCCGAAGCCACCGGTGCCGGTGACGCGTTCGCGGCCGGGTTCATCGCCGCGACGGTGCGCGGACTGTCGTTGCGCGATCGGCTTCGGCTCGGGACATTCGCGGCGGCCAGGGCGCTGAGCGTGCGCGGTGACGTCGGCGTGATGCCGGGGGCTGACGCCGTGGCTCGATTCCTCGCTGAGGGCGAGCAGGTGGGGACGGGGATCGCGTGAGTCAGACGGTGGATCGTGCGCTCAGCATTCTGATCGACCTTGGCACCGGGCCGAAGACGCTCGACCAGCTTTCCACCCTGCTCGACGTGCACAAGTCCACCGCTCTGCGGCTGCTGCAAACCCTTGAGGCGCAAGGCTTCGCCCGACACGACGACCGGCACCGCTACCGCCTCGGTCCGCGCCTGTTCGCGCTCGCACACCAGGCGCTCGACGAGATCGACGTGCGCCGCGTGTCCGCGCCACACCTGGCCGCGCTCAACCAGACGCACGGCCACACCGTGCATCTCGCCACTTATGTGGACGGCGCGGTGGTCTACATCGACAAGTACGACAGCAGACACCCCGTGCGGATGAACTCGCACATCGGCGCCGTCGCTCCCGCGCACTGCACCGCAGTCGGCAAGGTACTGCTGGCCGGGCTGCCGCTCGACCGCCGGAAGGCCGCCGTGAGCCGACTCGGGTTCGAGCGCTACACGCCGAACACGATCACCGATGCAGACCTCTTTCTCGACGAACTCGAGCGAGTCGCCGCACAGGGCCACGCGCGGGACCACGCCGAGCACGAGGACTACATCAACTGCATAGCCGCACCGGTTCGCGACGCCGCGGGTAACGTGCTCGCCGCCGCGTCGATTTCGGTACCGGCGCCTGTCCTCGACTTCGACGGACTGCTCGCCCTGCTGCCCGATCTGCTCGCCGCGGCCGAGGCCGCCTCGGCGGAACTCGGCTGGACCCCCCGCACCCCGCACCACGATCAGGAGACCTGACGATGCCCAAGATCGAGATCACCACCGCCGACGCGCCCGCGCCGGTCGCCTCCTACTCGCAGGCCGTGCGGAAGGGCAACGTCTTGCAGGTCGCGGGCCAGGGGCCGACCGACCCGGCGACCGGAGAGTTCGCGGGTAAGACCGTCGCGGAGCAGACCCGGCAGACGTTGCTCAACGTGCAGGCCATTCTGCGTGCGGCCGGCGCGGACTTCGACGACGTGCTGATGATGCGCATCTACCTGACCGACGTCGCCGACTTCGCCGCGATGAACGAGGTCTACAGCAGCTTCGTCACCAAGCCGTACCCTGCTCGTACGACTGTGTACGTGGGACTGCCCGCCGGGATGCTCGTCGAAATCGACGCGCTGGCCGTGCTGGACGACTGACCGTGGAAGAGCTCGGACTCGTTCCGGAGCCGAGGTCCGTACACGTCGATGCAGGCCAGTTCGCGTTTGATGCTTCCACGATCCTCGATGCGGACGAGGCGAGCTCCGGGGCCGCTGGCTGGCTGCGCAACGAGATCGGCCCGGCGACCGGACTTGCCCTGCGTGACGGCCGCGGCCCGCAGAATGCTGTGACGATGCGTGTCATCGATGGCGGGGACGTGGCCGACCTTGGCGACGAAGGCTATCGACTGGCGGTAACCGGTGATGGCGTGTCGATTGAAGCGCTGTCTGCGGCAGGGGTCTTCTACGGCGCGCAGACCTTGCGAGCGTTGTTGCCCGCTGGTGTTTACCGCCGTGCGCCGATCGGCGCGGGGTCTTGGCATGCGCCGGTCGTGAGCGTTGTTGACCGTCCCCGGTTCAGGTGGCGTGGTGCGCTGCTCGACGTCGCGCGGCACTTCCTGCCGAAGCAGGACGTTCTGCGCTTCATCGACCTCATCGCGATGCACAAACTCAATGTCCTGCATCTGCACTTGACCGACGACCAGGGCTGGCGTGTCGAGATCCGGCGTTACCCGCGCCTGACCGAGGTCGGCGCGTGGCGCCGGGAGAGCCCGATCGGCGACCGGCGGCACGGCCGGTTCGACGGCCGACCGCACGGCGGCTACTACACGCAGAACGACCTTCGGGAGATCGTCGCCTACGCCGCCGCGCGCCACGTCACGGTCGTCCCGGAGATCGACGTGCCCGGCCACGCCGGGGCGGCCATCGCCGCGTATCCGCACCTCGGCAACACCGACACACCCGGCTATCCCGAGCGGCCTGCCGTCGCCACGCGCTGGGGCGTCCTCGAGAACGTACTCAACGCGGAAGAGTCCACCCTCGAATTCCTGCGGGACGTCTTCGACGAGGTCATCGACCTGTTCCCGTCCCGGTACATCTGCGTCGGCGGCGACGAGTGCCCGACCGCGCCGTGGGAGACGAGTCCGCGCGCCCGCGAACGCATCGCAGAACTCGGACTCCCGAACGCCGACGCGATCCGCCACTGGTACGTCGCCCGGCTCGCCGAGCATCTGGCCGAACGTGGCAGGGTCCTGTACGGCTGGGACGAGATCTGCGACGCCGACCCGTCGCTGCCGCAACCACTGCCACGTGACGCCGTCATCGCGTCCTGGCGTGGCACGGCCGGCGCGGTCACCGCCGCGCGGCGCGGGCACGACGTCGTGCTCTGCCCCGACAACCAGGTCTACCTCGACTTCCGCCAATCGGAGGATTCGGACGAGCCGATCCCGGTCGGCACCGTCTCCACGCTCGCGCACGTCTACGCCTTCGAACCCGTGCCGTCCGAGCTGACCGCCGCCGAGGCGGCGCACGTGCTCGGCGCGCAGTGCAACATCTGGACCGAGCACATGGACTCGGCCCGCGCGATCGACTACATGGCCTTCCCCCGGCTGGCGGCGTTCGCCGAGACCGTCTGGGGCGGGACGGCATCGGGTCGCGACTTCGCCGCGTTCGAACGCCGCCTCGCGGTGCATGAGCAGCGGCTCGACGCCATCGGCGTCGAGTATCGGCGCCGCACGGGGCCGCTGCCCTGGCAGAGCCGCCCCGACGCTCCAGGCTGGCCGCGCTAGGCGTACTGACCTGAGCCGTGAACCGGACCGTCGTCGTTACGCGGCAGTCGTCACGCGGCGTTCGCGAACAGGACGTGCGCGGGCTGCTTGACCGGAAAGGACAGCCCGGTCGGCGAGAGCTCGCCGCTCGGCGCATCCACGCGGAACACGGCGATGTTGTCTGAACGCTGGTTCGCGCTGAACAGGAACATGCCGTCCGGGCTCAGCGTCAGGTGTCGCGGCCAGCTGCCGCCGCACGGCCAGCTACCGATCGGGATCAGCCGGGCGCCCTTGTCGCCGACCTCGAACACGCCGATCGACTCGTCGCCGCGGTTGCCCACGTACACGAAGCGTTCGTTGGGCGACAGCGCGATGCCCGAGGGGAAGCTCTTGCCCGCCCCGGAATCGCCGGTGCAGGGCAGTTCCATCAGCTCGTAGACGGCGCCTGTCGCCGGGTCGTACGAGCAGACCGTCACCGTGTTCGACAGCTCGTTCGCGAGGTAGAAGTACGTGCCGGACGGATGGAACACCAGGTGGCGCGGCCCGTTGCCCGATCGCATCCGGTTCTCGGCGAGCAGGGCGAGCCGTCCGGTAGCCGTGTCGAGCGAGTACGTGTATACGGTGTCGGTGCCGAGATCCGCGGCGAGATACGCATCGCCCGAGGGCGTCGGTGTGATCATGTGCGCGTGGGGGCCTTCCTGACGGTCCGCTTGCGGACCGGAACCCGAGTGCTGCACCAGGTCCGACGGCTCGATCAGCCGACCGCCCTCGCCGATCGGGTGCACGGCCACGTTGCCAGACGTGTAGTTCGCCGTCAGCAGGTAGCGTCCGCCCGGATCCACGGTCACATGACACGGATGGCTGCCGTTCGTCGGCTGCTCGCCCAGCGGAGTGAGCGTGCCGCTCACGCTGTCAACCAGGTGCGCCGCGACCTGACCCGCCCCTTCCTCGCGGACCGCGTAGAGGACATCGCCCGACGGCGATAACGCAAGGAACGACGCCTCAGGGCATTGCACGCCGCCCAGCGGGGTGATCGTGAGATTGTCCGGATCGAAGTCGGCGACGGTGATACCGGGCGCGGGCTGCGGTGACGAGTCGCCCTCGGTGTACCTGCCGATGAACAGTCTGAGGCGGTCGGTCATGCGGGTCCCCTGCGTCGTCGTGGTTCTTCGGCTCGTCGAAGTCGTCCGGGATCGTCCAAGACAAGTATCGCGGGTGAGGCCGCGGACGCCGGGCGTAACGTGAATGCCATGAGCAACCTCGACGTGCGTCCCACCGCTACGGTTTGCGGTGGTCGCGAAGACGTCTCCGCCCGACCCGTGCACGAACTGCTGACCGGGAAACTGGTCCAATTGGGGGAGAGCACCCAAGTGCGTCGGCTGCTGCCGAACCTCGGGCGGCGGATGGTCGGTGCGTGGTGCTTCGTCGACCACTACGGCCCGGACGACATCGGCGACGCGGCGGGGATGGACGTGCCGCCGCATCCGCACATCGGGTTGCAGACGGTCAGCTGGCTGCACGACGGCGAGATCCTGCACCGCGACAGCCTCGGCAGCGTGCAGACCATCAGGCCGTATCAGCTCGGCCTGATGACCGCCGGGCGGGCGATCGCGCACGCCGAGGTCTCGCCGCGCGAGCATCCGCGGATCCTGCACGGCGCGCAGCTCTGGATCGCGCTGCCCGACGAGCACCGCGACACCGCGCCGGACTTCGCGTATCACGCGGCGCTGCCGGTCGTGGACGCGCCCGGCCTGCGCGCGACGGTGATCCTCGGCGAGGTTGACGGCGCGGCCTCCCCGGGCAGGACGTTCTCGCCGCTGATGGGCGCGGACCTGGCGCTCGACGCCGGGGCGGACGTGCGGCTGCCGCTCGAGCCGGACTTCGAGTACGCCGTGCTCGCGATGTCCGGCGGCGCGGAGGTGGACGGCGTGCCCGTGGCCGCGGGTTCGATGCTCTACCTCGGCTGCGGTCGCCGCGAGCTCCCGCTGCGGACCGGTGGCGCGCCGAGCGGGCTGATGCTGCTCGGCGGCGAGCCCTTCGAAGAGCAGATCATCATGTGGTGGAACTTCGTAGGCCGAACGGGGGAGGAGATCGGCCAGGCGCGGGAGGCGTGGCAGTCCGGCGACCGCTTCGGGCAGGTGCGCGGCTACGACGGCGATCGGCTGCTCGCGCCCGAGCTGCCGCCGACCCCGCTGAAGCCGCGCGGACGGGTGAGGTAGCGCCATGCCCGCATACCCGATCACCCGGGCGCCGCAGGATCTGCGACCGTCGCTGGACGTGCGCGATCAGGACAGCCGCATGGTGTCACGAACGTCCTGGCTCGACTCCAGGCACTCGTTCTCGTTCGCCGATCACTACGATGCGCGCAACACGCACTTCGGGCTGCTGCTGGTCAACAACGACGACCACGTGCAGCCCGGCACCGGGTTCGAGACCCATCCGCACGAGGACATGGAGATCGTCACCTGGGTGCTGCGCGGCGCGCTCGTGCATCAGGACTCCGAGGGTCACGCCGGCGTGATCTACCCCGGGCTCGCGCAGCGCATGAGCGCCGGGCGGGGGATCCTGCACTCCGAGAAGAACGACTCATGGCGGCTGACCGGCGGCGCGCCGCATGCCGAGCCGGTGCACTTCGTGCAGATGTGGGTCGTGCCCGACGAGGCGCGCATCGACCCCGGATACGAGCAGCTGGAGATCGGCGACGAGCTACTGCGCGGCGGCCTGGTCCCGGTCGCCTCCGGCATGCCCAGGTACGACGGCGCCGCGGCCATTCGGATCAAGCAGAAGGACGCCGCGTTGCACGCCGCGCGGCTGGAGGCCGGGCAGTCCGTCACGCTACCCGCAGCGCCCTTCGTGCATCTGTTCGTCGCGCGCGGCACCGTCGAGCTGGAGGGCGCCGGAGTGCTCGCCGCAGGAGCGGCCGCCCGGATCACGGCAGGTGAAGGCCAGCGGGTGACCGCGATCAAACCGGCAGAGATCCTCGCCTGGGAGATGCACGCGCGGCTCGGCTACAGCTGAGCCGGCTGACTTCGAGTCAGATGGACCACGCTGGGCGGATTCTGTCGGTGGCTGGGTATAGAACATAAGTACGAACACAACGTCGATGCACAGGATGCCGAGGAGGATCGCGCCATGGTGGCACCGACGCTGGCACCGAGCCCCGCCGCCGACCGGCTCAGCGTGGCGCTCGCCCTGGTGGAACGCGGGTTCGCAGTCTTCCCGCTGCGGCCCGGCAGCAAGGTACCCGCGGTGCGCGGCGATTGGGAGGGGCTGGCCGTAGCCGACCAGGACCGGCTGCGCGAGGTCGGCTGGCCGGCCGGCGGCAACGTCGGCATAGCCTGCGGCCCGAGCGGGCTGTTCGTCCTCGATCTCGACGTCGCGAAGCAGAACGGCCCCGCGTCCGGCCCGGACGAGCCGACCGACGGGGCTGCCGTGCTGCGCGAACTGGCCGCGGGCCGGCCGATCCCGGACACGCTCACCGTCACGACGCCCTCCGGCGGTATGCACCTGTACTTCCGGGCCCCGGCGGCGCCGCGCCTGCGTAACACCGTCGCGCGGCTCGGCCCGCTGATCGATACACGTGCCGCCGGCGGGTACGTCGTCGGGCCGGGTTCAGTCATCCGCGGCAAGCGGTACGAGATCGCGGCGGATCTGCCGATCGCGCCGGTACCGCGCTGGATCGTCAGGGAACTGACCGCCAGGGCACGGTACGCCGAACTGCCGCCTCCACCCGCCCCGGTCGGCCGTCCCGGCGTCGCCGGGGCGCGGCCGACCGACGGCAGCGCGGCGGCCGCCTACGCCGCTGCGGCGCTGCGCAACGAGGTCGAGCGCATGCTCGCCGCCCGCGTCGGCACCCGCAACGACACGCTCAACCGCGCCGCCTACGCGCTCGGCCGCCTGATCGGCGCGGGCATCCTCGACCGGGAACTGGCCGCCTGCGAGCTGTACAACGCGGCGCGCCGCGTCGGCCTGTCCGGGCGCGAGACCTCCTCGACTCTTGCCTCCGGCCTCGGTGCGGGGATGGCGCGGCCGAGGTTTCCGGCACGTAGCCGCCCGACGGCCGTGGCAGTGCGTCACGAGCCGAATGACGACCAGGCGCAGCAGGAGCACCGCGACCACCGCGAGCAGTTCAGTGCGGACGTCATCGACGCGCTGCAAGCAGTGGACCGCGCGTACGACGCGGCGGCGCTGTGCGCCGCGCCGCTCGTCTTCAGCCGCGACTGGCGCCGGATACGCGCGCTGAACGATGCATTACGCGACCTGCGCGACTCTGTCCGGCCCGGCCCGGCGGACGCGCGCCGAGCCGCGTCGCTGTGCGAAACCGTCTCCGGTCTCGCGGCCGCCCTCGCTCGCGACTTCCCGGCGCCGGGCCGCAAGCGTGCCCGCTCGCCGTTGGGCGACGCCCTGCGGGACTTGAACCGTGCCGCCGACGCTGCGGTCGCCGCCCTGCGTTCGAGCGCCACGGGACCCGTCGCTGTCGGTGCCGATGCCTAGGCTGGAGATAGTTGGAAGCCGGAGTCCAGCCGAGCCGTCGGAGAACAGGAGGCCACATGCCTGGACCGGACACGCGCTATCGGCTGCCTGCCGGCTCAGCCTGGGGAGAGATCGACTCGCCGGTCGGGCCGCTGGGCATCGTCGTGACGCCGGTCGGCCTGCTGTCCCTCGGCTTCTGCACGTTCACCGCGCTGGCCGGGAGCTTCGCCGCGTCCGGGCCGGACGCCGAGCCGACGCCGCTGGCTGAGCACGAACTCGGCGCGCGGCTCGTACGTGAGCTGGAGGAGTACTTCTCCGGGCAGCGCAAGGAGTTCACCGTCCCGGTGGACTGGTCGCTCAGTTCGGGCGTCCAGCGCTCGATCCTGGCCACGCTGCACGCCGAGGTCCCCTTCGGCGGCACGATCGGCTACGGCGACCTCGCGCTGCTGTCCGGGCGCACGCTCGCGGCGTCCCGCCTGGTCGGCACGGTGATGGGCAGCAACCCGACGGCGATCGTCGTGCCCTGCCACCGGGTCATCGCGGCCGACGGCGGGATCGGCGGCTTCGGCGGCGGCCTCGAGGCCAAGCGGTGGCTGCTCACGCTCGAGGGCTCGCTGCCGCCGGCGCTCTTCTAATTTCCAAGCCTTCTTCCAAGCCCCGTCCGATTGACGGACCCGGCGGCGATTCGTCCGGTTCGTCCCAGGCTCCCGGTGCCGCGGAATTCTTTGTGAGCGGTTTCACGCCACGCGAGGCGACCTGCGGATAGGGTTGAGCAGTGCTCTGACGCGTCAAAGCCCTTACCGCTTAGTTCGGGCGTTCGGGGCGTGGCGTCGCGGTACTGGCACACTCTTGCCAGTTTCCTCCACGCAACGCGAGCGCTTGATCCCGGACTGTTAGCGTCCTGAGCATTGCGTTCTGAGAATTCGGGTTCCCTCGGGACTGCCAAGCGGAGGGATGGGGATGTTCATCCGATTCACCGACCAGACCGTCGGGCCGCCGGCCGGGGTGATCCGGTCGCAGCGGATCCGCCATCTCCGGCAGGACGAGGCGGTCGCGGAGTTGTGCACCCTACCCGACGCGGAGTGGGCGCTGCTGGCCGCGTGCGCGAGCCCGGACTGGGAACTGCCGATCGACGCGAGCATCCCGCAGCTGATCGCCGAGCAGGTCTGCATCAACCCGGACGCGGTGGCCGTGGCCGCCGACGGCGAGGAACTGAGCTACGCGCAGCTGTGGACGCGCGCCGGGGCGGTCGCCGCACGGCTGCGCCTGTCCGGGGTGCGGCGCGGCCACCTGGTGGGCCTGTACTGCGAGCGCACCGCGGAACTGGTCGTCGGCATGCTCGGCATCCTGCGCTCCGGCGCCGCCTACGTGCCGATGGACCCGAGCTACTCGGCCGAGCGGCTGACGTTCATGCGCGAGGACATCGGCCTGCGCGTCATCGTCGCGGAGGCCGGTATCGAGCTGCCCGGCGGGGCGTACCGCACCGTGATCGTGGACTCGGAGCCGGTGCCGGTGGCCGACATCGAGGCCGCCGGGCTGTTCGAGGACGACCCGTGGGCCGCCGGTCCGGACGACCTGGCCTATCTGAGCTACCCCGCGGGGCCGGGCGGGGCGCCGACCATCATCGCCTCGCACCGCAACGTGCTGAGCCTGCTCGACGCCACCCGCCGCTTCGGCTGACCGCGGGGGTCGGCCGGGTGGCCGCCGGCCGGGTGGCCCAGCCGGATCGCGGCGCGCACGGGGCGCCGCGATTGACCCGTTACCCCCGTCACACCAGCCCGCGCCGCGCCGCCTGCACGCCGACCTGGAAGCGGCTGGTCGCCCCGAGGCTCTCCATCAGCGCCGCGACCCGCCGGGCGAAGGTGCGCCGGCTCATGTGCAGCTGCGCGGCGGCGTGATCGTCGGTGACCCCGTTGCTGAGCACCTGAAGGATCTCCCGCTGCTCCGCGGTGACCTGCCCCGGCGGCGGGCTGTTCGGCGGCTGTCCGCACGCGGCGGCCCAGGCCAGATCGAAGGCCACGGCCAGCGAGCGCGCGGCCACCACGTGCGCCTGGGGCGCGAGCCGGCCGGCCATCGGGTGGCGCGGGTCGGGGTGCGGCATGTAGAGCACCGAGCGGTCCCGGACGATCACCGGGTACGGCAGGCTGAACGTGGTGGGCGCGGCGGTGCCGAGCCGGGTGAGCGCCGGGAACGGGGCCGGTTCGCCCGGCCGCGACTGGCCGTGCAGCACCCGCACCGCGAGCCCCTGGCGCAGCAGCTTGGCGAACAGGCCCGGCGGCACCATCCGCTCGAACAGCCACGGCTCGGGGACGAGCGCGATCAGTTCTTGCCGGGTCAGCTCCTCGAGTTCCGCGCCGAGCAGCGCCGCGGCGGCCCGCGCGGTGCCGGCC
>JBKOWZ010000152.1:0-9134 GCA_046724665.1 Actinomycetota bacterium | reverse complement strand
GCTCCGGGGTCGGCCTGGCAGCCGCGTTCCTGGTCCTGGCGTGGCTGCCGAGCCGCCGCGCCGGCACCGGCCCGGCCCCGGGCGGCGCCGCGGTGGACGCGCCGCGGGCCGCCGAAAGCGTGACCGCATAAAGTTGCGCGACTGCGTAGAGTTCGAGCTGGACCCGACCGCCTTGAGCCGACGACGGATGAGTTCTCGACGATGAAGACGAAGGACGACACCGTGCCCGGACCGGCCGCGCCACCCGTAGTGGTGCGGCGGCCGGGCCGGCCGCGCAGCGACCAGGCCGAGGAGGCGATCCTCGACGCGGTGCTCAGCCTGTTCTCCGACGGCGCCACCTACGACGCGTTGTCGATGGAGATGATCGCGACGGCGGCGAAGGTGGGCAAGGCGACGATCTACCGCCGCTGGCCGAACAAGGAGGCGCTGGTCATCGCCGCGATCGGCCGGCGGCTGCACCCGGAGAATGAGATCCGGGTCCCCGGCGTCTCGGTGCGCGAGGACCTGATATCGCTTCTGGAGATGATGCGCGGCCATCTTCAGGACGAGTGCACCGGCCCGGCGTACAACGTGCTGAGTCAGGTCAGCGTCCGCAACCCGAACCTGTACCGCCGCTACCACGAGGTGGTCATCGAGCCCCGGCGCGAGCTGTACCGCCAGGTGCTGCGGCGCGGCATCGCCAACGGCGAGCTGCGCGAGGACCTCGACGTCGAGCGGGCGATGCTGATGCTCACCTCGACGATGCTCACGGTGACGCGGCACAACCCGCCGCCGGAGCCGGTCGGCCGGGACTTCAGCGCGGCGCTGGTGGACGACCTGTTGCGCGGTGCGCAGGCGGTCGGGTCAGGCGGACTCGCGCCAGCGTGACGTGATCGGCAGCCGCCGGTCCCGCCCGAAGGCCTTGGCCGAGATCTTCGTGCCCGGCGGGTACTGGCGGCGCTTGTACTCGGCCCGGTCGGTGAGCGTGAGCACCCGCTCGACCAGCCGCGGGTCGAAGCCGCGCGCCTCGATCTCCTCGCGGCCGTGGTCGCCGGTGACGTAGAGCTCGAGGATCTCGTCGAGCACCTCGTAGGGCGGCAGCGAGTCGGTGTCCTTCTGCCCCGGCCGCAGCTCGGCGCTCGGCTCCTTCTCGATCGAGTTGGGCGGGATCGGCGGGGCCTCGCCGCGCCGCCCGGCCTCCTCGTTCCGCCACCGCGACAGCGCCCACACCATGCTCTTCGGCACGTCCTTGATCGGCGCGTAACCGCCGACCGCGTCGCCGTAGAGCGTCGAGTAGCCGACCGACAGCTCCGACTTGTTGCCGGTGGCCAGCACCAGGTGGCCGCGCTGGTTGGACAGCGCCATCAGCGCCGTGCCGCGCACCCGCGCCTGGAGGTTCTCCTCGGCCAGCCCGGTCAGCGGCGTCCCCGAGTCGGCCAGGGTCTTGAGATACGCGTCCACCATCGGCGCGATCGGCACCGTCTCGTAGTGCAGGCCGGTACGCAGCGCCAGGTCGGCGGCGTCGTCCTTCGAGTGCTCCGAGGAGTACCGGCTCGGCATGGAGACCCCGTACACGTTCTCGGCACCGATCGCGTCGCAGGCGATGGCGGCGACCAGCGCGGAGTCGATCCCGCCGGACACCGCGACGAGCACCGAGGCGAAGCCGTTCTTGCGCACGTAGTCGCGCAGCCCCAGCACCAGCGCCTCGTACACCTCGGCGAGGTCGTCGAGACGCGGCGTGATCGTGCCGGGCCGGGCCTCGTACGGCTCGGCGGCTTCTGGGCCCGTGGCCACGACACGCCGGATGGCCATGCCGTTGCCCGCGGTCGCGTCCAGCGCGGGTACGTCGGCCGCGGGGAGGTCGAGGTCCACCACGAGCAACTCGTCGGTGAACTGCCCCGCGCGGGCGAGCACGGTTCCATCGGCCCCGACGACGATCGAGTCGCCGTCGAACACGAGCTCGTCCTGGCCGCCGATCTGGTTGACGTACGCCAGCGGGCAGCCCGCCTCGGCGGCGCGCCTGGCCAGCAGCTCGTAGCGCGCGTCGTCCTTGTTCAGCTCGTAGGGCGAGGCGTTGATGGACACGAGCATCCCCGCCCCGGCGTCGGCGGTCGCGGCGACCGGGCCGCCGTCCTGCCACAGGTCCTCGCAGATCGCGACGGCGACGTCGATCCCGCGCACGCGCACGACCGGCAGGGTGTCTCCGGGCACGAAGTACCGGTACTCGTCGAAGACCCCGTAGTTGGGCAGATGGTGCTTGGCCGAGCGGATCAGCACCGCGCCGCGATGCAGCACGGCCGCGGCGTCGATCGGCGACCCGGCCGGACGACCGATGCGCGGCTGGTCGTCCGGCGTGCCGTCGAGATAGCCGACGACCACGACCAGCTCGCCGAGTCCCTGCTCGGCCAGCTCGACGGCCAGCCGGTCCAGCGCGGCGCGCGCGGCGGTCACGAAGGACGGACGCAGCGCCAGATCCTCGACCGGATAACCGGTCAGCGCCATCTCAGGTACCACGAGCAGGTGGGCACCCTCGTCCACGGCCCGGCGCGCTGAACGCACGATCAGCGTGGCGTTGCCAGCGAGGTCGCCGACGGTCGGGTTGATCTGAGCCAGAGCGATCCGCAGCTGCGCCATGCGTCAAGCATACGTCCCTTCTCGTCGCTGTGACGAGAAGGGAGGAAAAGGGGCGGCCTCGTCGCACGGGGGAGCGACGAGGCCGCGGCGGAGAGTTGTCGAGGACTCTCCGCGGGCGCCGGAGGGTTTCACCGCCACGGTCCCGGGGGAGGACGCTGCGGGCGGCGAGGGGCGGTTCCGGCGCCGACGGTGCGGGGATCCCCACGGGGGGAGGGACCACGCGCGCACCGTTGTTTTGGCGCTCGACCCCCACGGGGGGAGGGGCCGGCGCCCGCGAGGCGCGGATCGGCGTGATCCCCACGGGGGGAGGGACCCGCCGCTACGCGGCACTCGGGGCGAGGCCCCATCGCACGGGGGGACGACGAGGCCTCGAAGAGGATTATTCATGGGCCTCCACCGCTTGGCGACCCCTTCCACAAAACTTCTCGCTCGGGATGCCGCGCCTCACCCAACGTGCTTGTGATTTGCGCGATTTGCCGCGTTTACGGCCTTCTACACCGCCGTAAACGAGACACCGAATCGACGGCTCGTCGGCAAGGTACCCCAGTCGAGTAGGCGGCGTATGTTCCGCGTCGAGCGAGGATTCCTCAGCTAGCGGACCTGTTTCAGCCAGACGCGGCGTGTCGGCCGCCGACGGGCGGTGCTTTCACCGCGTCGCGATCATGGCCGGGATGCCACGGAGCACACACCCCTGCTATTACCGGCACCCCGGCACGCGCCTTACTCCGCCCGGGCCGTCGCCGCCACGGCGAGCTCCGCGAGCATCGCACGGGACTGCGCCGTGATCGGCGCCTGCTGGAGCGCGTCGAGCGCAGTGCGTGTCAGTGCGCTGATCCGCTGTTCGACCTCGGCGAGCGCTCCCGTCCGGGCGATGATCGTGCGCAATTGCGCCACGCCCGCCTCGTCCAGCCGCGGATCGCCGAGCCCGGTGCGCAGCGCCTTGCCCTGCGCTTCGGTCGCCCGCTGCGCCGCCAGCGCCACGAGCACGGTCTGCTTGCCCTCCCGCAGGTCGTCGCCGGCCGGCTTGCCGGTGGTCGCCGGGTCGCCGAACACCCCGAGCACGTCGTCGCGCAGCTGGAACGCCTCGCCGAGCGGCAGTCCGTAGCGGGAGAGCGCGGCGCCGACCGGACCGTCCGTGACGCCGCTGGCCAGAGCGGCGCCGAGTTGGAGCGGACGCTCGATGGTGTACTTGGCCGACTTGTATCGCAGCACCGTCCGCGCCCGCGCGAGCGCCTCCCGCGGCGTCGAGACCGACAGCCCGCGGGACTGCGCGAGCACGTCGAGGTACTGACCCGCCATCACCTCAGTGCGCATCAGGTCGAAGACCGGCCGCGCGGCCTGGATCAGCGCCGGGTCGAGCCCGCAGAGCGTGAACATCTCGTCGCACCAGCTCAGCGTGAGATCGCCCAGCAGCACCGCGGCCGCCGCGCCGAACCTCTCAGGCTCGCCCTCCCAGCCGCCGTCCCGGTGCAGGTCCGCGAACCGGCGGTGGATCGCCGGGGCGCCGCGCCGGGTGTCCGAGCCGTCGATGTAGTCGTCGTGGATGAGAGCCGACGCGTGCAGCAGCTCGAGCGAGGCCGCCGCACGTACCACCGCCACCTCGTCCTCTTCCCCGTGTCCGGACCCAGCGTGTTCAATGCCGCCGTGCCGAGCCGTGCCCGCGGCACGCCAGCCCCAGTAGCAGAACGCCGGACGCATCCGCTTTCCGCCGTCCAGGAACGTGCGCAGCGCGGTGATCACCGGCTCGAGGTCCGCGCTGATCCCGCCGAGCACGGCCGCCTGCCGGTCGAGGAAGGCGGTCAGCTCGGCCGAGACCCGTGCGCGCAGGTCGTGCCGATCCACCGGCGCGGCCGCCGGGTCCGGGTCGTTCACGTGCTCGTTTCCCACAATCAACGAGCCTACGTCGTCTCATTCGGCGAAACGGCCCTGGTCGGCCCCAAACCGCCGGATACAGTGAGCACATGGCACTCGGCGTCCCCAGCGTGCGGCCGGATCGGGCCGTTACCGTCCGCGACCTGCTCTCCCGGGGGGTGCCGACGATGTCCTTCGAGTTCTTCCCGGCGCGCGACCGGGAGTCGGAGCAGCAGCTGTGGAAGGCGCTGCGCCGGATCGAGGGCGTGGGCCCGGACTTCGTCTCGATCACCTACGGCGCCGGCGGCTCGACGCGCGAGAACACCGCCTCCGAGGCCGAGCGCGTCGCGACCGAGACCACGCTCACCCCGGTCGGGCACCTGACCGCGGTCAACCACTCGGTCGGCGAGCTGCGCCGGATCATCGGCCGCTATGCCGACGCTGGCGTACGCAACATCCTCGCCGTGCGCGGTGACCCGCCCGGCAACCCGCGCGGCGAGTGGGTCAAGCACCCGGCCGGAATCGAGTACGCGAGCGAACTGGTGCGGCTGGTGAAGGAGTCGGGCAACTTCTGTGTCGGCGTGGCGGCCTTCCCGGAGAAGCACCCGCGCTCGCCCGACTGGGACAGCGAGGTCCGCCACTTCGTGGCCAAGTGCCGCGCCGGAGCCGACTTCGCCATCACCCAAATGGTCTTCGACGCCGACCACTACCTACGCCTGCGCGACCGCGTCGTGCAGGCGGGCTGCGACACCCCGATCATCGCCGGCCTGATGCCGGTGACCCGCGCGGCGCAGATCGAGCGAATGGTGACGCTCAGCGGCGGCTCGTTCCCCGAGAAGCTCGGCGAGCGCATCCACGCCGTAGCCCACGACCACGCGGCCGTACGCCGAATCGGCATCGACCACGCAACCGAACTCGGCGCGCGGCTCCTAGCCGAGGGCGTGCCCGGACTGCACTTCATCACGCTCAACACGTCCACAGCGACGCTGGAAGTGCACCAAAACCTGCGCCAGGCACACGCCCAAGCAAGCCCCGCCGCCGCCTAAGGCACGCGCCGAAGCGAGCCCCGCCGCTGCCTGAGGTACACGCTCAAGCAGGCCTCGCCACTGGCTGACGCATACGCTCAAGCAGGCCTCGCCGCCGTCTAAGGCACGCGCCGAAGCGAGCCCCGCCGCTGTCTGAGGCACGCGCTCAAGCAGGCCTCGCCGCCACCTGAGGCATACGCCCAAGCAAGCGCCGCCGCTGTCTGAGGCATACGCTCAAGCAGGCCTCGCCGCCGCCTAAGGCACGCGCCCAAGCAGGCCTCGTCGCTGCCCTAGGCATACGTTCAAGCAGGTCCCGACCGCCACCTGACGCAGATATCAGCCCTTTTCCTGCTACTTTTCCTGTCATTTCTTCTTGCCTTGCCCCTTTCCTTGCCCTTTCTCCCCCCCATCCGTGCTCACCCCCGTCACCCGGCCTGTGCTGGCCCACTCTGCCCACCGGTGCTCACCCCACACCACCCCGCCTCGGGGGCGATTATCTTACTTATTCATCCATTTGCATCAATTCCCGTTGCCCTGATCAACTCAGCCGCCTGCCAGCCGGACAGTGCCACGAACGGCAACCCGCTTCCCGGACGCGCCGACGCGCCCACGTGGTAAAGCCCCCGCAACGGCTGCGCTACCGCCGACCGCAGTAGTGCCGACCGCAGGCCGGTCGCCGCCGGCCCGTACGCCGCGCCGCCGGGAACTCCGGTCGCCGCCTCACGGTCCGCCGCCGTGATCGTGTGCTGAACGCGCACCTTCTCGCGCACGTCGATGCCTCGCGCCGCAAGCCCGGCGAGCACCGCCTCGGGCTCGTGGTCGCCGGGTGCGTGGACTGTCCACGCCGAAGGCTGCTCGGCGGCGACGTGGATTCGAACCGCCGGTCCACTGTCGTCGAGTAGCACCGTTTCGTGCGGCATCGGCGGTGCGTCGTCGATCTCAAGGCACAGCGTCGTGATCCCCGGCGAGTACACGCGCTGACGCTGAAGCCAAGGCTGGCGCCGACGCTTCGGTTGTCGCTGCTCACCCTTACCGAGCAGTTGCGCGAATACCGCCGCGTCCACGGCCGCGACAACCACGTCGGCCGGCAACTGCTCGCCGCTGACCAGCCGTACGCCGGTTACCGTGCCCGGACCGGACGTGCCTGAACGCGACGTCTCGATTCGCGCGACGCGTGTGCCGAGGCGAAGCTCCACGCCACGATCCAGCACGCGTTGCCCCAATGCTTCGGCGAGCTGGTGCATACCGCCGACGATCCGCCACGCTCCGAATGCGTGCTCGATGTAAGGGCGTGCCGCGAGGACGGCGGGTGCGTGGCGTGGATCGGCGCCCGCTTGCCGGGCGTAGTCGTCGAGTATGAGCAGCAGTCGAGGGTCCGCGAGTCGGCGATCGGCGAGTCCACGCAGCGAGCGCAGGGGCGTGAGTGCACGTCGGCCGTCCGCGGTGCGCAGCAGCCGGATCAGCTCGCGGCCGCCGCTGCCCGGGGCCTCGACGAGCGCCGGGCGGATCGTGTCCCATGCCGTACTGCCGTGGTCGATCACACGGAGCCAGGCGTCGCCAGCACCAGTACCCAGCGCTTGGTCGAACGCGGCACGCAGTCGGCCGCGCGAGGCGTTCGGCAGGTCCAGCCGTGTGCCGTCGGGGAACAGGTAGCGCCGTACCGGATCGACCGGCCGCAGATCGACGCGGTCTTCGAGCGCGTCCGCAGCGCTCTTCTTGCGCGAGCCGGTCTTGATGAACAGGTCGCGATACACGGCAGGCAGGGTCAGCGTGTACGCGCCGGTATCAAAGGTCAGATGATCGGCCTGGTCCGGGCTCTGGTGCTGCCAACTGCCGAGTGCCCCGCCCACGTGCGCGGACGCCTCGCACACGATGACGCTGTTGTCCCGAGTCGCCAGCCGAGCCGCTGCGGCCAGGCCTGCCATGCCCGCCCCGATGACGATGATCCTTGCCACAGTGCACCGACTCTACCGGCGCTCATCACGGACATTCACTCGCCATCACCCGCCTGGGTGTGGCGCGCACTTGTGCAGGTCGGTCTGACCGGTCCGACAGCGGCCGCCTACGACCGTCCGCCGACGAGGGCGGCGAAGACGCGGCGAGCGGTTTCGCCCAGCGACAGTCGGCTGTTGTGCAGGCTGTCCCACTCCGCTTCGGCCCGTGGGTCGGCGGGCGGCAGCGGCGCGATGAGCTTCGCCGGGGGGATGACCCTGCGCCCATCGGCCACCGCGACGCGGCCGCTTGCCCGGCGGACGGTGCGCAGCAGCGCCAATGGATCCGGATCGCCGGCAGCGGTGCGATAGCCGCCGGTTCGCCAGTACGTGTCCGCGTCCACGGCGATGGTGAAGCGGCCGGGGTGGAAGCGCCCGTGCCCGTGCCCGTTCCCGTGGCTCGGCCGGACACCGTTCGAACCGGCGTCGCGCGGCTGCTCTTGCCCATTCGCTGCGGCAGGGTTCGAGCCGTTGCTGGCACGGGTGCTGGCACTGGTGCTCTGACCCTGGCTGCTCGGCGTAGTGTGATCGGCCGATGTGGGCCGAGGCCGACCAGTGTCGAGGACTGCCAGGTCGAGCTGCTCGCCGCGCAGCAGCGCGGTAACCGAAGCGGCGGCATTCGGGCCGAGCGGTGCGCTCGGCTCGGCGAAGATCAGGACTTTGCCGCGGGCCGCCACGGCGAGCTGGTGCGAGCGGTGGGCGCGTGGCGACCAGCCTCGCGGCAGCGGAGCGGCGGCCAAGATGCGTACTCGCGGATCGTCGCCGAACTCCTGCCGCAGTGCGGCGCGGGTCTCCTGGGGGCACCCATCGTCGAGCACGACGATGTCCAGGTGGCTGACGCCGTGCTGGCCCAGTGCTGCGCGCACTGCGGCGACAGTCGGGTCAGGCTCATGCCGCACGGCGATGAGGACCGATACGGGTTCGTCAACTTCGGGTGGCCGAGCGGAGGTGCTGTGCAGATGCAGGCCTGCCGGACCGATGCCGGTCGTGCCGGCACGGTTCGCCGCACCGCGCCGCAACGCTACGGCGGCGGTAGCGGCTGCTGCGGTCAGTGCCGCGATCGCGACGAGCGTCCACGGTGCGGACTCCGGTCGCGTCGCGCGATGTGGGTGAATCGGCGCTCGACGGCTTGCCGTGCGCTGGCTTGACCCACGGGTTCGTCCGACCGTGGTGCCGGACGAACCCGAGCTCGACGGACCGTAGTACGGCGCGTTACGGGTCACGTAGGGAGCATTACCCCGCACGACGCGCGTCGCCGGATGAAGCACTCCATCCGGATGAAATAACGATGAATAAACCGTGCAGGCCCATGATTTTTGGCGAACCGTTGCGCCGAACGAGTGGACTCCGCGCGATGCCTACATAAGGCCTCGTCGCACATGCGTACGGTCCCCGCCGCGCCGCACGATCAGAGTGCTGATCGCGCTTGCGGGCGGACGGCATCGCTGACGATTCATCGGCCAAACGGTCGGCTGGTGTGGTGTCCACAAAGGTTGACCGCACGTCGGAACCGTGAAAGTCCTGCCTCGCTGAGGTCGCTGAGGTCGCTGAGGTCGCTGAGGTCGCTGAGGTCGCTGAGGTCGCTGAGGTCGCTGAGGTCGCTGAGGTCGCTGAGGTCGCTGAGGTCGCTGAGGTCGCTGAGGTCGCTGAGGTC
>JBKOWZ010000110.1:0-16079 GCA_046724665.1 Actinomycetota bacterium | reverse complement strand
CCCTCGTCTTGAGTGACCTACTTAGGTTAGGCTAGCCTAACTTTCGGTTCGATCTTTCAAGTACCCGGGGAACACCGTCTGGAAAGCAGGGAACATCCATGCCCTCTGTCCGATCCGCGCGGTATGCCACCACGCGCCGCGGCCTGCTCGCCGCCGGCGCGGGGCTCGGCGTCGGCGCCGTGGCCGCGGCTTGCGGTAGTGCCGGCACGCCGTCCACGGCCCTGACCGGGGCCGGCGCGTCGTCCGCCGGGCCGTGGTCGTTCACCGACGACCGGCAGAAGAAGGTCAGCCTGGCCGCCGCGCCCACCCGCGTCGTCACCTACGTCGGCACCGCCGCCGCGCTGCACGACTTCGGCGTCGAGGTCGGGCCGAAGGGGCGCATCGTCGGGGTCTTCGGTCCGACGAAGAAGGCCGACGGCACCGCCGACCCGATGGCCGGCCGGCTCGACGTGAACGCGGTCACCGTCCTGGGCAACGCCTGGGGCGAGTTCGACCTCGAAAAGTACGCGGCCCTGCGCCCGCAGCTGCTGGTCACCAACATGTGGCTGCCGGACTCGCTGTGGTACGTGCCGGACGGCAGCCGCAAGCAGATCCTCGCCCTCGCACCGAGCGTCGGCCTGACCGTGGCCAACGTCGCGCTGCCGCAGCCGCTGGCCCGCTACGCCGCGCTGGCCGCCGCGCTCGGCGCGGACCTGGACTCGGCGGCGGTGAAGGCGGCCAAGGCGCGCTTCGAGAGCGCGGCCGAGACGCTGCGCTCGGCGGCGAAGTCCAACGGCGGCATCCGGGTCCTGGCCGCGTCGGCGGCGGCAGACCTCTGCTACGTCTCCGACCCGAAGGCCTACCCGGACCTGAGCTACTTCGCGCAGCTCGGCGTCGAGTTCGTGAAGCCGGACAAGGTGAGCGGCGGCTTCTTCGAGAACCTGAGCTGGGAGAACGTGGACAAGTACCCGGCCGACCTGATCCTGCTCGACAGCCGCAGCTCGGCCCTGCAACCCAAAGACCTGACCGGCAAGCCGACCTGGGCCGCGCTGCCCGCGGTCAAGGCGGGGCAGGTCACGCCGTGGCTGAGCGAGTTGCAGTACTCGTACACCGCGTGCGCGCCGCTGATCGAGGCGCTGGCCGCGGCGGTGCGCGGCGCGAGGAAGGTCGCCTGATGGGCCGCGGCGGCGGGGACGCACCCTGGCTCTTCTTCGATCTGCGGGTCGTGCGCGCACGTCGGCTCGGCCCGACGGTGCGGCGGATCACCTTCACCGGCGAGCGGCTTGACGGCTTCGCCTCCGGCGGCCGTGACCAGCGCTTCAAGCTGTTCTTCCCGCATTCGCATCAGGACGCTGCGATCGTGCCGGCCGACGCCGGGGACGGCTGGTTCGCCCGCTGGCAGGAGCTGGATCCGGCGGTGCGGGCTCATATGCGCACGTACACCGTCCGCGAGCAGCGCGACGAGGCGCGCGAGATCGACGTCGATTTCGCCCTGCACGGCGACATCGGCCCGGCCTCCCGCTGGGCCGCGCGGGCACGTCCGGGCGACCGGCTCACCGCGCTTGGCCCCTGCGACGCCGACAACCGCGGGATCGACTTCCGGCCGCCTCAGGACGCTGACTGGATCCTGATCACGGCGGACGAGACGTCGCTGCCGGCCGCCGCGGGCATCCTGTGCGCGCTGCCGCAGGGCATGCCGGCGCGGGTGTGGATCGAGGTCGCCCACCCCGAGGACCTGCAACACCTGCCCACCGACGCGGCGGCCGAAGTCACCTGGCTGGTGCGCGGCCGCGCCGCCCGCGGCCCCGAGCTGCTGCTCGGCATGCTGCGCGCCGCCGAGCTGCCCGCCGGACGGCCGTACGCCTGGCTCGCGGGCGAGTCCGGCACCGTACGGGCCCTGCGACGCTACCTGACCGGCGAGCGCGGGCTCGACCGGCGCGCGATCACGTTCACCGGCTACTGGCGCCAGGGCTCCTCCGAGGAGGAGCTGATGGTCGAGGCCCTGGCCGCGGCGGCGCGCTGAGCACATGAGCACTCTCACTCATCGCGGCATTCACGGTGCCCAGGAAGGCCGGTCCGTGCGCTCCGACCTGCTCGACGAGGCTCTGCTCAACGACAGCACGGCCGCCGAGTACCGGCGCTGGGTCGCCGAGGGAGCCGAACGCGTCGCGGCTCGGATCGCCGCTGCTCAGGGGCCGTTCACCGGCATCGCCCCAGATCGTCTCGCTCCGCTGGTGCGGGCCATCGACCTCGACAGTCCGCTCTACGACCCGGCCGCCGCGCTCGACGAACTCGACCGGGTCTATCTGCGCGACGCCGTCTACTTCCACCACCCGCGCTACCTCGCGCATCTCAACTGCCCGATAACCGTCCCCGCGCTGCTCGGCGAAACCGTGCTCAGCGCGGTCAACTCCTCGATGGACACCTGGGACCAGAGCGCGGGCGGCACGCTGATCGAGCAGCGGCTGATCGAGTGGACCGCGCGCCGCATCGGCTTCGCGGGCGGCGCGGACGGCGTCTTCACCAGCGGCGGCACCCAGTCGAATCTCCAAGCCCTGCTGCTGGCGCGCGACGAGGCGGTGCAGCGCGAGCGTGCCGCCACCCTCGCGAGCGAGGCGGAAATCCTGCCGCGGCTGCGCATCCTCACCTCGCAGTGCTCGCATTTCAGCGTGCAGAAAGCCGCGCGGTTGCTCGGCCTCGGCGCACAGGCGGTCGTGCTCGTGCCCTGCGACCAGGACCGGCGTATGCACACTGTCGCCCTCGCCCGCGGGCTGGCGCGCCTGCGCCGCGACGGCCTGATCCCGATGGCGGTCGTCGCCACTGCCGGCACCACCGACTTCGGCAGCATCGACCCGCTGCCCGCGATCGCGGGGCTGTGCGCGCAGGCCGGGGTGTGGCTGCACGTGGACGCCGCGTACGGCTGCGGCCTGCTGGTCTCCACGCGCCGCCGCCACCTGCTGGCCGGGATCGAGCTGGCCGACTCGGTCGCGGTGGACTACCACAAGTCGTTCTTCCAGCCCGTCAGCTGTAGCGCGCTGGTCGTGCGTGATCGCAGGACGCTGCGTCACGCGACCTATCACGCCGACTACCTGAACCCGGCCCGCGCGGCGGAACGCCGCATCCCGAACCAGGTGGACAAGAGCCTCCAGACCACCCGGCGCTTCGACGCGCTCAAGCTCTGGCTCACCCTGCGCATCATCGGCGCGGACGCGATCGGCGAGCTGTTCGACCAGGTCGTCGATCTGGCGGCGCGGACCTGGAGCCTGCTGGACGCGGACCCGCGCTTCGAGGTGGTCGTGCGACCGCAGCTGAGCACCGTCGTCTTCCGCTGCGTCGCGCCGGCCGCCGCGCGGGTTCCGGCAGAGCTTTGCGACGCTGCGAACCTGTACGCGCGCGAGGCGCTCGCCGCCTCCGGCGAGGGCATGGTCGCGGCGACGGTCGTCGATGGACGCCACTACCTGAAGTTCACCCTGCTCAACCCGCGCACCACGCTCGACGACGTCCGCGCCGTGCTCGACCTGCTGGCCGGGCACGCCCGAACCGCCATGGACGGCCCGGAACCCAACCCGGCGCGCGCGAGCTGATTCCCGGAGCCACCATGACAAACCCCGAAGTGCACGGCTTCGTCGCCGTCGGCCTCGGGCCGTTCAACCTCGGCCTGGCCTGCCTCACCGCCCCGATCGCAGGGCTCGACGGACTGTTCCTGGAACGCCGGCCCGGCTTCGACTGGCACCCCGGGATGCTGCTGGAGACCAGCACCCTGCAAACGCCGTTCCTCGCCGACCTGGTCACGCTGGCCGACCCGGCGTCGCCGTACTCGTTCCTGAACTACCTCAAGGAGTGCGGCGGCCTGTACTCCTTCTACATCCGCGAGAGCTTCTATCCGCTGCGCACCGAGTACGTGGACTACTGCCGCTGGGCCGCCGCGAAGCTCGGCACGATCCGTTTCGGGCGCGATGTGACAGCCGTCGAATACGACGAGGCGGAACGGCTCTACCTCGTCCACGCCACCGACGTCGCGACCGGCGCGCGGGAGACGCACCGCGCGCGCAGGCTCGTGCTCGGCACCGGAACGCCGCCCTACATACCGCCGCCCTGCCGCGGCCTTGGCGGCGACGCGGTGCACAGCTCCGCTTATCTGGGGCACCGCGCCACGTTGACGGCCAAGCGCTCGGTCACCGTCGTCGGCAGCGGGCAGAGCGCCGCAGAGATCTTCTACGACCTGCTCCAGGCCATCGACGAGCACGGATACGAGCTGTGCTGGGTCACCCGGTCGCCGCGCTTCTTCCCGCTCGAATACACCAAGCTCACCCTGGAGATGACCTCTCCGGAGTACACCGACTACTTCCACGCCCTGCCCGCCGACACGCGCGACCGCCTCATCGGCTCGCAGAAGGGCCTGTACAAGGGCATCAACACCGACCTCGTCAACGCCATCTTCGACCTGCTCTACGTCAAGCGCCGGAACAAGGAGAACCGCGTCCGGCTGCTGACCAACACCGAGCTGGTCTCAGCCTCCTACGACGGCGGGCGCGGCGCCTTCACGCTCGGCCTGCGACAGACCGAGCAGGGGCGCGACCTCGGCCTCGACACCGAGGGCCTGATCCTCGCCACCGGCTACCGCCATCAGCCCCCGGACTTCCTCGGCCCGATCCGCGACCGCATCGCCTGGGACGAGCACGGACGCTTCGCCGTGCGCCGCGACTACAGCATCGACACCGCGGGCGGCGAGATCTTCGTGCAGAACGCCGAACTGCACACGCACGGCTTCGTCGCGCCGGACCTGGGCATGGCCGCCTACCGCAACTCGTGGATCATCCGCTCGCTGCTCGGCCGCGAGCACTACCCGATCGAGCGCTCCATCGCCTTCCAGGAGTTCGGTGTCTCGTGAACGACGTCATCTACACGCGGACCGACCCGGCGCTGGGCCGTTTCGACATCCGGCCCGTCGATCCGGCCGCCGACGCCGCGCTGCTGCACGGCTGGCTGACCCACCCGAAGTCAGTGTTCTGGCTCATGCGGGACGCCACGCTCGCCGACCTCGAGGACCAGTACGCCCGGATCGCCGCGCACGACCACCACGACGCCTACCTCGGCCTGCACGAGGGCGAGCCGAAGTTCCTCGTCGAGCGCTACGACCCGGCGCACAGCGAACTCGCCGCGCTGTACCCGGTCCGTCCCGGCGACGTCGGCATGCACTTCCTCGTCGCGCCGACCGACGACCCGGTGCACGGCTTCACCCGCGCCGTGCTCACCACCGTTATGAGCCTGCTCTTCCACGACGAGGCGACGGCCC
This sequence comes from Actinomycetota bacterium, assembly GCA_046724665.1. Lineage (GTDB taxonomy): Bacteria > Actinomycetota > Actinomycetes > Streptomycetales > Catenulisporaceae > Actinocrinis. The sequence goes on along the minus strand of JBKOWZ010000110.1, from coordinate 10,804 downwards.
GCGTCGTGGTCGAGCCGGACGTGGGCAACATGGCCGTGCACCGGCTCAACGCGGCGGTCGGCTTCAGCATCGACGCGACCGTTCAGCTCTCGTACAAGACCGCCTATCTCAGCACATGCACACGCGCTCAATTCCTCGCCGCCACAACCGAGGACGCCGAGGCCGACCTCGTCGCGCATCTGACTCCGGAGAACTGGGAACAGGCAAATCGTCAGCTTGTATGCAAAGCACTGGCCGAGTTCGCCCACGAACGGCTGATCGCCCCGAGCCTCCAGCCCGATGGCCGCTACCTGGTCACGAGCGACGACGGCGACGTCGAGTACCTCTTCACCGCGCGCCTGCTCACGCTCGACCACTGGCAGATCGACGCGGCGAGCATCGTGCGCCGCCGCGCATCGGCCTCGGCGCACGATGCTCTGCCGCTCGACGCGCTCGACCTCATCATCGAGCTGCGCCACAGCCTCGCGCTGACCGACGACGTGCTGCCCGTCTACCTTGAGGAGATCGCGGGCACCCTGTCCTCGGCCGCCTTCAGGCTCGCCCGGCCGCATCTCGCGGCCGCGGAGTTGGCCCGCGCTGACTTCCAGACCGTCGAGTCCGCGATGACCGAGGGGCATCCGTGCTTCATCGCCAACAGCGGCCGTCTCGGCTTCGACGCCGCCGACCGCCTCGTACACACCCCCGAGGCCGCGCGGCCCGTCCGCCTCACCTGGCTGGCCGCACGCCGTGAACGCGCCACCTTCACCTGCGCCGCGGATCTCAGCTACGACGAACTGATCGCCTCCGAACTGTCCGCGGACACCCTCGACCGGTTCGCGGCCGTCATGGCAGGGCTCGGACTCGACCTCGCCGACTACCTCCTGATCCCGGTGCACCCCTGGCAGTGGCGTGACAAGCTCACCGTCGCGTACGCCAACGAGATCGCGCGCCGCGACCTGGTGCGCCTCGGCCCGGGGGACGACGAGTACCGTCCCCAGCAGTCCGTGCGCACCTTCTTCAACGTCACCGTGCCGCGCCGGCACTACGTCAAGACCGCGTTGTCAGTGCTCAACATGGGTTTCATGCGCGGCCTGTCCGCCGAGTACATGAAGAACACCCCGGCGATCAACGACTGGCTCGCCGACCTGGTCGCCGCGGATCCGGTACTGCAAGCCGCCGGGTTCGGCATCCTGCGCGAGCGCGCCGCCATCGGATACCACCATCCCCACTTCGAGGCCGCCGTACCGCCGCGCTCGCCGTACCGCAAGATGCTCGCGGTGCTCTGGCGGGAGAGCCCCGTCCCGGGACTGCGCCCCGGCGAGCGCCTGGTCACCATGGCCGCGCTCCTGCACGTCGATCGGGACGGCGGCTCCCTGGTCAGCGCACTGATCACCGACTCCGGGCGCTCGCCACGGGATTGGCTGCGCGGCTATCTCGACGCCTACCTGACGCCGATCCTGCACTGCTTCTACGAGTACGGACTGGTGTTCATGCCGCACGGCGAGAACGTCATCCTCGTGCTCGACGACACCGGAGTGCGCCGCGCCCTGTTCAAGGACCTCGCCGAGGAGATCAACGTCCTCGACCCGGAAACCCCGCTGCCGCCGCCGGTCGAGCGCATCCGCGCTCACGGCCCCGACGACCTGCGTACCCTGGCGGTCTTCACCGACGTCTTCGACTGCTTCTTCCGCTTCCTGGCCGCGATCCTGGTCGAGGACGAAGTGTTGGACGAGCCGGAGTTCTGGTCCGTCGTCGCGGACTGCGTCACCGCCTACGAACGCGCCAATCCGCGGCACGCCGACCGGTTCGCGCGCTACGACCTGTTCGCCGACCGCTTCGCGCTCTCCTGCCTGAACCGGCTCCAACTGCGCGACAACCGCCAGATGGTCGATCTCCAGGATCCGCTGGCCGCCCTCCAGCTCGCCGGGACGCTCGCGAACCCGATCGCCCCGTTCCTCAACCGCCGCACCGGCGAGGCACTAGGATGCATACATGTCGAAGATACTGAATAAACTTCCAGTCGGAGAGCGTGTCGGCATCGCCTTCTCGGGCGGTTTGGACACTTCTGTCGCCGTCGCATGGATGCGCGAGGGCGGCGCGATCCCCTGTGCCTATACGGCCGATGTCGGCCAGTACGACGAGCCGGACCTGTCCGACGTGCCCGCGCGCGCGTTGGACTACGGCGCCGACAAGGCCCGGCTGGTCGATTGCCGCGAGGCGCTGGTTGAGGAAGGGCTCGCCGCGCTGGCCTGCGGCGCGTTCCACATCCGCTCCGGCGCGCAGACCTACTTCAACACCACCCCGCTCGGCCGCGCAGTCGTGGGCACGCTGCTGGTACGGGCGATGCGTGAGGACGACGTCCTGATCTGGGGCGACGGCTCGACGTACAAGGGCAACGACATCGAGCGGTTCTACCGCTACGGCCTGCTGGCCAACCCCGCGCTGCGGATCTACAAGCCCTGGCTGGACCCCGCGTTCGTCTCCCAACTCGGCGGTCGGCACGAGATGTCTGTCTGGCTGATCGAGCGGAACCTGCCCTACCGCGACTCCGCCGAGAAGGCTTACTCCACCGACGCGAACATCTGGGGCGCGACCCACGAGGCCAAGCGGCTGGAGTACCTGAACGTCCCGATGGAGATCGTCTCGCCGATCATGGGCGTGCGCTTCTGGGACGCCTCGGTGGACATTCCGGCCGAGGACGTGACCGTGGAGTTCGAGTACGGACGGCCGGTGCGGATCAACGGCGAGGCGTTCGACTCCCCGGTCGCGCTGGTGCACGAGGCCAACGCCGTCGGCGGCCGGCACGGTCTGGGGATGTCGGACCAGATCGAGAACCGGATCATCGAGGCCAAGAGCCGCGGCGTCTACGAGGCTCCGGGCATGGCGCTGCTGCACATCACCTACGAGCGGCTGCTCAACGCCATCCACAACGAGGACACCGTGGCGACGTACCACACCGAGGGCCGTCGCCTCGGCCGGCTGCTCTACGAGGGGCGCTGGTTCGACCCGCAGGCGCTGATGCTGCGCGAGAGCCTGCAACGCTGGGTCGGCTCCACCGTCACCGGGTCGGTCACCGTGCGGCTGCGTCGAGGCCAGGACTATTCGGTGCTGGACACCCAGGGCCCGCACCTGAGCTACGCCCCCGAGAAGCTGTCGATGGAGCGCAGCGAGAACGCGGCCTTCGTGCCCGAGGACCGGATCGGCCAGCTGACCATGCGCAATCTGGACATCGCCGATTCGCGAGGCAAGCTCGAGCAGTACGCGGCACAGGGTCGGCTGGCCGCGTGGGGCGGGCTGATGGGTGAACTGTCCCCCGGCGGCGCCGACGCCATCGCGGACAGTGTCGGCGAGGAGGCCGGTACGCAGTCGGATGTGCTCGATCAGGCGGCGATCGAATCGGGTACCGACTGAGGGATTAAGCATACGTACACGTATGTGAGGGCGAGTGGTCCTGGGCTGCGGCTGCGGCGTGAGTGGTGTCGTGGCCCAGGCGTGGCTCTGGCCTGTGCGTAGGGTTATGGTCCGATGATCACATCTTGACGGCCGCGTACAGGTGATTCTGGCCTCGCCTCGTGTGAACACCCTGATCTGCGATGGATTTAGGTTAGTTAGCCTAACCAAATGAGCGTTGCGTCCCGATCGGCCGGGAGCTGAACGCTTCACACGCCGCAGGCGTATCTAAGTTGTGGCGGTTTCGAAACGTGACGACGCGGTGGACAACTGGCTCGCGGGCAGTCGCCGACCGCTGGTGGGCTTTGTGCTGCCGCTGGTCAACGGTGACCTGCACGCGGCCGAGGACGTCGTTCAGGAGACGATGATCAAGGGCTGGCAGCACGCCGGCGAGCTGCGCCGCGAGCGGTCGGGCTCATGGCTGCGGACGGTGGCCCACAACCTGGCCGTCTCCGGCTACCATCGCCGCCGCCGCGCCCGGCCCCGGGAAGTGCCGCTCGACGACACGGTCGAGCCGGCCTACGGCGACGGCGTGGACGGCAGGCTGGACGGCTGGCTGATCGCCGGGGCGGTGAACCGGCTCAGCGCCGAGCACCGCGCCGTGATCGTGGAGCTGTACTACCGGCAGCGCTCGGTCGCCGAGGTGGCCGCCCTGCTGGAGATTCCGGAAGGCACGGTCAGATCCCGCTGCTACTACGGCTTGCGCGCGTTGCGCCGCGACCTCGAGGGACAGGGGGTGACCGGACCGTGAACTGCCCGATGGAGGTACACCTCGGCGTCTACGCACTGGGTGCGGCCGACGCGGCGGAACGGCGGTTGGTCGAGGACCACCTGCCCGAGTGCGACATCTGCCGCACGCAGCTGGCACGGCTCGCGCCGATGGCCGACCTGCTCGCCAAGGTGCCGGAGGGGCTGGTGTCCGAAGGCGCTGCGGTCCGGACCACGGCGCCGGCACCCCGGACCGTGCGGACGGCGCGCCCGGCCAGACCGGCGCGGACCACTTGGCCCGCCCGCGGTTGGCGGAAGGCGGCCGCAGCCGCCGTGACGGCGGCGGCCGGATTCGCCGGCGGGCTCTGGCTCATGCCGCACGACGCCGCGACCGCTCCCGCGGACGTGACGCTCTCCGCCGCCGATCCGGCCACGCATGTGCGGGCTACCGCCGCGCTCACCGGCACGTCCTGGGGCACGAGCATCCGGCTGGTCGCCGACGGCGTGCCGTCCGGCCAGCTGTGCTGGCTGGTCATCCACGCCCGCGACGGCGAGTCCGAGATCGTCGGCTACTGGAACGCCGGCAGCGGCGAGCCGGTCAGCGTGCCCGCGAGCGCCGCGTGGCGGCCGGCCGACATCGCCAGTGTGCAGGTGGTCACGAAGGCCGGGGTGCTGGTGACCGTCGCGGCCGATCCGTTCCGGCCCGGCGGCGAGCCGCCGTCGAACTCGCCCGCGACCGTGCCCTCCACCTCGTACTCGCCCTCGTCTTACTCGCACCGTTCAGGATGAACGCGATGACACGGATGACCCGAAACCACAACCGGACAGCGCACGGCGACCAGACAGAACAGTGGGAGACGATCGGCGCCGACGCGGTGGACGGGAACCGCACGCTCGACGCGGCGGCACCGGTCCGCCGTCCGTCCCGGCTGGTGGTGCTGCTGGACGTGCTCGCCCGCATCGTCACCGCAGCCGGCCTGGCCATCGACGCCTACGTGCACGCCGATCTCGCCCAGACCTACGCCGAGAACGGCGGCACGATCAACGAGGGCGTGCTCTTCCGGGCCGAGGCGGTGGTGGCGAGCCTGGTGGCGCTCGCGGTCCTGCTTACCGGCCGGCGCCTTTGGTACCTGGCAGCGTTCGTCGTGGCGGCCAGTGCGCTGGCGATGATGCTCGTCGCGCGCTACGTGCAACTCCAGCCGTTCGGCCCGTTCCCGGACATGAGCGATCCGGTCTGGTATCCGGAGAAGCTCTGGGCCGCGTACGCCGAGGGCGCTGCCGTCCTCGCGGCGTTCGGCGGGTTCCTGCTGCGCAGCAGGCGCGGGCGCCGGAGTCGATGAACACAGGGCGGCCGGGCCGCGTACTAGTTGTCGGCGCGAAATGACGACGACTACAGAGGAGTCGCGATCATGGCAATCGGAAACCGGCGACGGACGACGTCATACGTCCTGTCCGCCATCGCCGCGGCGGGAACGGCCGGTGTGCTGGCCGCCTGCGGTTCGACGAGCGGCGCGGCAGGCGCCGGCGGCGCGGGGCCCACCGGCGGCGGCAACATGCTCGCGTCGCGCCAGCTGAGCGGCGCGGGGACGGTGCTGGTCGATCAGACCGGCAAGACCGTCTACACATCCGACCAGGAGGACAAGGGCACGCTGCGGTGCACCGGCAGCTGCCTGAGCTTCTGGTTCCCGGTGACCGTCCCGTCCACCTCGGCCGCGCCCACCCTGCCGAGCGGATTCAGCGGCGCCCTCGGCACCGTCAAGCGCTCGGACAACGGCGAGATGCAGGTCACCTACGACGGCAAGCCGCTCTACACCTTCAAGCTGGACCGCGGACCCGGCCAGGCGCAGGGCAACAACTTCAAGGACGACTTCAACGGCGTCACCTTCACCTGGAAGGTGGTCAGCACCACCGCGCAGCCGGGTACCGGCCCGAGCAACGCGCCCAGCCCGAGCGACACCAGCGGTGGCGGCGGTGGTTACGGGGTCGGCGGCTACTGATCCGCAGTTCCGCCTCGGCGGTTAGGCTGCTGCCGTGAATGTGAATGCGGCGCAGTCGGAGGCCTGGAACGGCGAGTCCGGGCTGCACTGGGTGCAGTACCGGGATCGCCGCGAGGCGCAGTTGGGCAACTTCTCCCCGCACCTGTTCGCCGCGCTGGACCTCGCGCCCGGCGCGCGGGTGCTGGACGTCGGCTGTGGCTGCGGTGGTACGACGCTGGATGCGGCGCGCCGGGCCACCGAGGGGCACGCGCTCGGCGTGGACCTGTCCGCGCCGATGCTCGCCGAAGCCAAGCGCCAGGCCGTCGAAGCCGGCGTCGCGAACGTCGCGTTCGAGCAGGCCGACGCCCAGGTCCATCCGTTCGCCCCCGGCGGCTTCGACGCGATACTCAGCCGGTTCGGCGTGATGTTCTTCGCCGAGCCGGACGCTGCCTTCGCCAACCTCGCCAGGGCCCTGCGTCCGGACGGACGGCTGGCCTTCCTCTGCTGGCAGCCGCCGGCCGCCAGCGACTACTACACGATCCTGCGCGACGCGATCACCGCGCACATCGACCTGCCGGCGCCGCGTGAGGCACCCGGCGAGCCAGGACCGTTCTCGTTGGCCGAACCCGCCACGGTGCATACCCTGCTGACCGCCGCCGGGTTCGGTTCAATCGACGTGACCGCCGTCAAGGAGCCGATGCGGCTCGGCGACGACGTCGAGGACGCCGTGACGTACTACCTGACCACTCCGGCGAACCGCACCGCGTTCGCCGCGGTTGATCAGCAGACACGCGACCTCGCTGCCGCCTCCCTGCGCGACGCGCTGCAACCGCACGCGACCGCCGACGGCATAGCGCTGAACGGCGCCGCGTGGCTGGTTACCGCGCGAAAGTCCTGAACTCCAGGGCGGGATCACGGATGCGGCCGAACCGCAGTGCCGCGGCGTCGAGCAGGTAGTTCTGCCGGAACCGCCAGGGTCCGCTGGTGCCCTGCTTCGGCAGCCGTGGCGCCGCCCGCAGCACGTAGCCGCTGCGCAGATCAAGGAGCGGACGTGCCGCAGCGGCGATGACGTCGGTTGTGGCGCGGGGCGTGCAGGCGGCGTAGCCGCGGCGCTCCATGTGGTTGAGCAGGCGGCACGCGTGGCGCGCGGTCAGGTCGGCGCGCAGCGTCCACGAGTTGTTGACGTAGCCGACGCACCAGACGAGGTTCGGCACGTCGCTGAACATCATCCCGCGGTAGATCAGCGCGCCGCCGGGATCGACAGCACGGCCGTCCACCTCCAGCCGGATCTGCCCGAAGCCGACCATGGTGAGCCCGGTCGCGGTCACCACGAGATCGGCGTCCAGGTGCGTACCGGAGGCCAGCAGCAGGCCCTTCGGCGTGAACTCGGCGATCTGATCGGTGACGATGTCCGCGCGGCCGCTGCGTAAGGCCGCGAACAGGTCGCCGTCCGGAACCAGGCACAGCCGCTGGTCCCACGGGTCGTAGCCGGGAGTGAAGTGCGGATCGACCGGCACAGAGGTTGGCAGCAGCTTCGCGGCCTGCTGCCGGATCAGCTGCGCGGCCTTGCGCGGCCAGCGGCGCATCAGCGCGTATCCGAACACTGTGAGCGCGATGTTCTTCGCGCGCACCAGCCGGTAGGCCGCCGCCTGCGGCAGCACCGCGCGCAGCCCGTCCGCGAGCCGGTCGCGCGAGGGGCGTGAGATGACGTACGTGGGCGAGCGCTGCACCATCGTCACGTGCGCGGCCTCGCGGGCGAGCGCGGGAACCAGCGTCACGGCGGTCGCGCCGCTGCCGACGACCACCACCTCGCGGCCGCGGTAGTCGAGGCCGTCCGGCCAGTGCTGCGGGTGGACGACCGTGCCGGCGAACTGCTCGCGGCCCGGGATCTCGATCTCATGTCCCCGGCGGTAGTCGTAGTAGCCGGTGCACAGGTACAGGAATCGGCAGGTGAGGATCACCGGGCGCCGGTCCGGGCCGGCCAGGGCGGTCACCGTCCAGCGCGCCCGCGCCGAGGACCATGAAGCCGAGACCACGCGGTGGCCGAACCGGATGCGCCGGTCCACGCCGAACTCGGCGGCGGTCTGCCGGATGTAGCGCAGGATCGAGGCGCCGTCTGCGATCGCGGTGCGATCCCGCCACGGCCGGAAGGGGTAGCCGAGGGTGAACATGTCAGAGTCCGAACGCATGCCCGGGTAGCGGAACAGGTCCCAGGTGCCGCCGATCGCGTCGCGTGCTTCGAGCACCGCGTACGAGCGGCGGGTGCGCGTTTGCAGGCGGCACGCCGCCCCGATGCCGGACAGGCCGGCGCCGACAATGAGCACGTCTGTGTCCACGCCCACGTTCACGCCTGCTCCGGATTCGGCGTCAACGGCCAAATCCCCGATTCGCCTGACGCCAATCCCTTCATTCGCCATACTCGAAAAGCGAAGCGGGGGCACGGCGCTTCGTCAATAGCCGCGGCTGGATTTCGGCGCGGCTAGAGGCCAGGTAGGGGCGGCTTCGGGTGGTGTGAAGCGGGTTTAGGGGTAGCGGATCGGGATTTCCCGGATAGGGCGGCGCTGACGGCTCCGGCAGACTCGCACTTGTTCTCTCGCCTCTGTGGACCGCAGCTGCGCGGAATTCCGGGCGGCCCGCAATTAAGGAGCCACCGTGACCACTACTGCGCATGACACCGCCGTACCGACCGCCCCCGGACGGATGCCCGGCCTCGGCCATGTGCCGCAGCTGCTGCGCCGTCCGCTGCCCTTCGTACAGTCGCTGCGCTCGGTCGGGGACCTTGCCTGGATCTACCTCGGGCCGACGCCGGTGCTCTCCGTCAACAGCCCCGAGCTGCTGCACCGGATGCTGGTGACCGACGGCCGGAAGTACGACCAGGGCAAGTACTTCGACAAGATCCGCGACACCTTCGGCAACGGCCTGCCGGTGTCGAACGGCGAGTTCCACCAGCGGCAGCGGCGGCTGATCCAGCCCGCCTTCCACCGCGAGCGCATCGCGGCGTACGTCGAGACGATGACCGCCGCGGCTGACGCGATGGCGGCCTCCTGGCGGCCGGGCCAGGTCGTGCCGCTCAAACAGGAGGCGCTCCAGCTGATGCTCGCGATGGTGGCCAAGACGCTGTTCGCCGCGGACGTCAGCGATCGGGTGCACGCCGAGGTCCGCCGCTCCTGGACGACCGTCGTCAAGGGCCTGGCCTGGCGGTCGATGGCGCCGACCGACCTGCTGGAGAAGCTGCCGACGCCGGGCAACCGCCGCTACGAGCGGGCCACCGCGCGGATGCGCGCCGCCGTGAACAGCGCCGTCGCCGAGCAGCGCGAGACCGGGAAGCAGGACGGCAGCCTGCTGTCGATGCTGCTGGCGGCCCGCGACGACGAGACCGGCGCCGGGATGAGCGACGAGCAGATCGCCGCCGAGATCTTCCTGATCCTGTTCGCCGGCACGGAGACCGCCGGCTTCATGATGGTCTGGCTCTTCTACCAGCTCAGCCTGAACCCCGAGCTGGCCGCGCGGCTGTACGACGAGGTGGACTCGGTGCTCGGCGGCCGCCCGGCGACGGTCGAGGACCTCGGCAGGCTGAGCTACACCCGGCGGCTGCTCACCGAGTGCCTGCGGCTGTACCACCCCGGCTGGATGTTCATGCGGCGGGCGAACACCGAGGTCGAGCTGGCCGGGCGGGTCTTCCCGGCCGGCACCGAGACGCTGTTCAGCCTGTACGCGCTGCACCGCGATCCGCGCTCCTTCCCGGACCCGCTGCGCTTCGATCCCGAGCGCTGGGCGCCCGGCTCGCTCCAGCCGCCTGAGGGCTCCTACATCCCCTTCCTGACCGGCAAGCGGCAGTGCGTCGGCGACGGGTTCGCCTGGGCGCAGATGACCGCGACCGTGGCCGCGATCGCGTCGCGCTGGCGGCTGACCCCGGTTGAGGACGGGCCGCCGCGCGAGCTTCCGCAGGCGCTGATGTGTCCCGACGAGGTCCGGATGGTCGTCGCGCCGCGCTGAGCGCGGGCGCCGGGCCGATAGAAACCGGCGCCCGCGAGGTAAGTGCTCTGATTAATAAGTGCTCTGATTTGCCGTGCGGCGGCCCGGGGTCGCGCCGCCGCGCGGCCGCCGCATGCCGACCGACGGGGACCGGGCAACTGGGGCACCTCGGGCGCTGCGGTCCGCGCGGACGAGCCGTGGAGGCAGCGGGACCATGGGAAGAGACAGGACCGGCCGGGGGGCGGGGCGGGCGGCGCGGCTCGATCAGCTCAGACGGCTGCTGGAGCGGGAAGAGCGGGGGGCGGCCTGGGCGTTCGTCACCGGCGAGCCGGGCATCGGCAAGACCTGGCTGCTGCGCGAGGCCGCCGCGCTGGCGCGGTCGGCTGGCGCGATGGCGGTGCGCGGCTGCGGCAGCGAGTTCGAGCGCCACGTGCCGTTCGGGCTGCTCGTGCACGCGCTCGACGACTACCTCGCGGGGCTCGAACGCGAGCAGCTGCTCGCCCTCGCCGGCGAGGCCGTCGGGGATCTGGCACGGGTGTTCCCCGCGCTGGCCGGGCACGGCCGCGACGACGGCATCGGCCTCCAGGACAGCACGTACCGCGCCCACCGCGCGGTGCGCGCGCTGCTGGAGCGGCTGGCCGAGCCGAACGGTCTCGTGCTGCTGCTCGACGACTTGCAGTGGGCCGATCCGCAGTCGGTCGCGCAGGTCGCGCATC
>JBKOWZ010000076.1:0-4828 GCA_046724665.1 Actinomycetota bacterium | reverse complement strand
GGGCGCGCCTCGTCCAGGGCCGCCCCGGCCTCGGCGACGGCACGCTCCGCGTTGACACAATCCTCGTCGAGGCGATCCCAGCGACTGCGCCGCCCGTCGGTCAGTTTCGCCAGCGGCTGCCACCCGCGGATATGCAGGTTGACGTCGATGGTCCACAGCCAGCGCAGGGCCGCGCCGGTCGCCTGGGCGAACACCCCGGCCGCGGCCGAGGCCAGCAGCAGGGCGACCAGCACCACGGCCAGCGTCGTTGACGACACGCTGCCCGCGTTCTTGCCGATCCGGTTGACCTCCGCGACGAGGCGATGACCGTCCATCGAGTGCTGGTACCCGAGCAGACGTCCCGCGTACGCCGTGGCCAGCAGGAGCAGACCGGGAAGCACGACCAGGCTCAGCCACTTCTCGACGAGCTTGGTGGCCAGCGTGCTCAGCAGTGTGGTCACGGCCGTCAATCCCGGGGGACGAGCGGTCGCGAGTCGAGCCGGCATTCCGGCAACGCTCCGCCGGGCGTTCTGCGCTCCACTCGGTTGCACTGACCGTGCGGACAGACATATCTGGCGCCGACCGGCCGCCCCGGACCGAACGGCCCGCCCTGCACTCCCGTGTCGCCAAAGGGGATGGCATCACCGGGGCCGGCGCCGCGGGTACGCAGCTCCGGGCCACCGATCTGTCGGCTCAGCTCGACCAGCCGGTCGGCCACGTCCTCGCCCTTGATCGCCTCGCGGACCAGGGCGTCGAGGTCCACGACCCGGCCCTCCTGCGTGGCCAACCGGCGTAGTCTCGGCAGTCGCAGGCAGAACTCGGCGACCACGTCCGCGGATGTCATGCTCATAGTGTCGCGCGACACCCACGCGCCGGGAGGGCCGTTCCACCGATGGAGGACAACCTCGTTCTCGCCGAGCTCATCGCCCGGCTGGAGCGGTTCGTGGCCACCTCGGACCCGGCGATCATGCTCGACGAGCGGACCGTCGCGCTGGCCTTCCAGCTCTTCCCGTCAGCACACGAGGACCTTCAGGTGGCCCACGTGCTGGGCTGGACCTACTGGTATCGCGGCATGGTCGGGTCGGCAGATGCCGCCGCGTCCGACCTGGTTCTGGCTTTCGACCTGTTCAGCCGCGTGTACGAGGTCGATCCGAGCCTGGTGCCGCAGGAGCTGCGCCGCGAGTTCGCCGGCGAGTGGGCGCCCGACCAGCCCAGCCGCGAGGACGTCGGGCAGTACGGCCGCGACAACCTGGCCGAGGCCCGGCGGACCGGCGACCCCGCCGCGCTGGACAACGCGATCCAGGCGTTCCGGCACGTCCTGCGCGACGCGCCGGCCGGCCATCCCGAGCTCGCCAGCTGGCTTTCCAACCTGAGCATCGCGCTCCAGCTGCGGTACAGCGCCATCGGCGATCCGCAGGCGCTCGAAGAGGCGATCGTGGCCGCCGGTGAGGCCGTAGCGCTCACCGAGGAAGGGCACGTCGATCACGCGTTCCGGGTCAACGCCCTGGCCACGGCGTATCAGCTCCGCCTCTATCAGCACGATTCCATCGAGGATCTGAACACTTACATCGACCTCGCCCGCCGGGTCGTCGAGGTGACGCAGCCCGGGAATCGCGACCGCGGCGCGTACCTGTCCAATCTCGGGGTCGCGCTGCTGACAAGGCACGAACGCACGCACGTGCTCGCCGATCTGGACGAGGCACTGGCCGTGGGGCAGGAGGCGGCCGACGCGTACTCGGGCGACGAGCGATTCCGGCTGCTGTCCAACATGTCGCTGATGTGGCTGCGCCGGTTCCAGGCGACCGGCGATCCGGCCGGCTTGGACCGCGCCCTCGAACTGGGGCGGGAGTCGGTCCAGTCTCGCCGCGAGGATGACCCGCAGTGGTTCAACTCGATGTACAACCTCGCGCTGGTGCTGCGTATCCGCTACGAGAACTCCGGCGACGCGGCGGAGCTGGAGGCCGGACTCTCGGTCGCCCGCGAGGTCGAGCGGGCACTGCCCGATGGCCATCCGCTCAAGGCGGTCGTGCTTGAGTATCTGGCCACGGCGCTGGCCCATCGGCACGATGTGAGCGGATCCGCGGCGGACCTGGACGAGGCGGTGGCCGCGGCGGACGCGGCCGTCGAGTACTCGGCCGGCAGTCCGACGGGCCGCCCCGGTCGGCGCAACGCCTTGGCCGCGGCGCTGCTCAGTCGGCACCAGCACCGCGGCGACCGCGTAGACCTCGAACGCGCCGTCGCGGTCGCCCGGGAGGCGGCCGCCGAGATCGCGGCCGACGATCCGGACCGTGCCATCGTCACGGGCACGCTGGCCGGCGCACTACAGCGGCGCTTCGACACCGGCGGCACGCTGGACGACCTCGACGACGCGATCACCGCCCGCCGGTCAGCCCTGGAAGCCGTCGTCGTCGGGCGAGCCGACCGCGACGTCTATCTCAGCAACCTGGCCGCCGCCCTCGTCCTGCGCCACACGATCACGCGCGAACTGCCCGACCTGGCGGAGGCGAGCAGCCTGGCGCGGCAGGCCGTCGATGCGACCGCGGCCGGGAATCCGAATCGTGCCATCCATCTGTCGAACCTGGCCGTGATCCTGCAGCGGCAATACCAGCGGTTCGGCGAACCCGCCGCCGCTGATCTGGACGCCGCCGTGGCGGCGCTCGAGGAGAGCGTGCGCGTGACCCCGCGGGGGCACAGCCACGAGGCGATGCGCCTGTCGAACCTCGCGATCGCGCTGGCCACCCGCGACCAGTTGACCGGCACCGACCTCGACGCCGCGGTCGAGGCGGCGCAGGCCGCGGTGCGGGCGGCGCCGGTCGATCACATCGACCGCGCCAGTTTCCTGTGCAACCTCGGCGACGTGCTCAACGACCGCCACCGGCGCGATCACGCCGCCGAGGACCTGGCTCGGGCGTTGGACAGCTACCGGATCGCCATGGGGGTCGCGACCGCGCCGACATCGACCCGCGTGCAAGCGGCCACGCTCTACGCGCGGCTGGCTGCGGACAGCAGCGACTGGACCGAGGCGGCCGACGGTTACCGGACCGCCGTTGACGCGCTGCCACTGCTCGCCGGCCGGCATCAGGCGCGCGGCGATCAGCAGCGGGCGCTGGCGGCGGCGACCGGAGTGGGCTGCGACGCGGCGGCGGTCGCGATCCAGCAGGGCGACCCGGCCGGCGCGCTGCGTCTGCTGGAACAGGGCCGCGGCGTGCTGATCGGGCGCAGCCTGGAACTGCGCGGCGAGCTTGGCGCGCTGCGGGAGAGCGACCCGGCGCTGGCCGCCCGGTTCGAGGAACTGCGCGACGCGCTCGACTCGCCGACCGGCGCCGAACTGGAGAACGGGCTGACCGCCGACGCCCGCTATCGCCTGGCCGAGGAGTTGGACGGCGTGATCGCGCGGATCCGCGCACGGGCCGGCCTGGCGGACTTCCTCGCTCCGCCGACGCTCACCGCGATGGCGGCCGCTGGTCCGGTGATCGCGGTGAACGTCAGCCGACACCGCTGCGACGCGCTCATCCTGACCCCGGCGGGCGACGTCGAGGTCTGCCCGCTGCCCGACCTGCGCCTCAACGACACCGCGAGCAGAGCCAACCAGTTGATCGACGCGACCCGCCCGGGCGGCGACGGCTCGGCCGCCGACCTGCGCGAGGTTCTGACGTGGCTCTGGGACGTCGTCGCCGAACCGGTGATGACCCACTTGGGCATCCGGGACGCCGGATCCGGGGCGCTGCCCCGACTGTGGTGGCTGCCAACCGGGCCGCTCACCGCGCTGCCACTGCACGCGGCCGGTACGTACGACTCCGCCGGACGCCACTACGGCGTGCCGGACCTCGCGGTGTCCTCAACCGTGTCCACGTTGCGCGCGCTGGCCGCTGCGCAGGCCCGGCCTGCCGATTCCGGCCCGGCCGCGGCCCTGGCGATCGCCGTTCCGGAGGCCCGCGGCTTGCGGCCACTGCTCAGCGCCGAGGCCGAGGCGGCCATGGTCGCCGCCGCGCTCCCCGGCCGGACCACGACGCTCATCGGACCGCAGGCGACTCGAAGCGCCGTGCTCGCCGCGCTCCCCCGGGCGTCCATCGCACACTTCGCCTGCCACGCCGTGTCGGAGTTCACCGACCCGTCGGCGAGCGGCCTCGCGCTGTCGGACGGCCTGCTCTCGGTGCTCGACCTGAGCGCCGTCCGGTCGGCCGGTGCGCGGATGGCGTACCTGTCCGCCTGCGAAACCGCCAGCGGCGGCCTGCTGGCGGACGAGGCGATCCACCTGTCCTCGGCGTTCCAGCTGGCGGGCTATCGGCATGTGGTCGGCACCCTCTGGCCGATCGCCGACGACCTCGCCGAACAGCTGGCCAGATCCGTCTACGCCGACCTGGCCGCCGACCCCGACGCCGTGGCCGCCGCGGTCCACCGCGCGACGGTCGGCATCCGGGAGAAGTACCCGCGCAACCCGCTCACCTGGGCCGCGCACCTTCATCTGGGCCCGTAGCTCTTGCGTTTCACAGTAATTCTTGTGGTTCACAGTGCGCTGTCGCCGCGCGTGCCGATCGTGGCCGCTGCGGCGACAGCATCCGCTCCCTTACACTCTTACGCCGTCAGCCGGTCAGCAGCACTGGCTGCCCTGCGCGGTACACGCGGTGCGGGCCAGGCAGGAGAGGCGGGTGACCGCGCGTCCGGGGGCGGCGATGTCGGCCTCTGCGAACTTGCCCGCGGTGTAGAGCGGGCCGGCCGGGCTGTCCATGGCCGCGCCGCTGCGCCAGCGTGCGGCGATCGTGTCGGCGCTCTCGTGCGTCAACGTGTACAAAGGGGCCTCCTGAGATGAGGGGTGAAGGGCCGCGCCAGGCAGCGCCCAACGTATAAG
>JBKOWZ010000299.1:0-14918 GCA_046724665.1 Actinomycetota bacterium | reverse complement strand
AGCACAAATCCCGTCCACACCCAACGCGGCCGCAGCCCGCGCGGCCACCGCCTGCGGCAGGTTCACGCCGCGCCCCCGATCACCATCCAGCAGCGCAAGAACCACGGCCATCCGATCGCTGACCACAGGGTGACACCGCCTTTCCTAGGTCACGCCGCGCACGCTGCCGCGAGGAACAATCAGCCTATTTACACATGGCTGCCCTACGCCGTGCGCGTGGGCACGGGTCCGGAGGCGGCGGGCGTGCCGTCCCGTACGTGCCGAATTATCGGCGCAGGCTGCGTCGGCCGCCGCGCTGGCCTTCCACCAGGTGCACGGCGCCGAGCAGCACGACCGATCCGGCCAGCGCGGTGATCCAGGTGGAGAGGTTGAAGAAGCCCTGCAGGCTGTGGACGTGGAAGAGCTTGGTGGCCAGCCACCCGCCCAGCAGCGCCCCGGCGATGCCGATCAGAGAGGTGATGACGAAGCCGTGCGACTCACGGCGGCTGACGAGACGTTCGGCAATGGCGCCGGCGATGATTCCCAGCACGATCCAGGCGATGACGCCCATGACAACTCCCAGGTGAGGGGGCAGCGGTCGAAGACACCTATCCGCCGCACGGCCATCTCACCGCGCCGAGCACGCCCGCCCCGGGCACTTCGCCCGACATCGGACCAGCCAACACGCATGAACCCCGAACGTTGGAGAGTATCCGTGACTGCTTTGGATGTTCTCGCCGCCGGGGTCCGGAGTGACATCCTCAGACTACCGCCCCGAACCAGGCCAGACCAGAAATGTCGCGTGAACGTCGGACACGATCCGACCGTCAATCGCTCTGGCGGAGGCGGTATGCGCCACGGCCCGAACCGTGGCGCGGTGCGATCCGGTCGGCGGTTCCATCGCCCGTGATTTCGAGTATCGTCAAAGTAGTCCATGACGCCCCAGACCTCGGCGCCCTGATCCCGGTGCAGGAGGCGTCAGGGGGTGCGGCCCGCGAGATCCGGCGGCACGCCACTACGCACTCAGCGCTCGGTAACCCGAAGCGTGAGGCCGTGCATGGATGTATTTCTCACCCGGCGCGACGAACACATGCACGTGATCAGCGTGTGCGGCGACGTAGATCTGGCTACCGCCGAGGACCTGCTGTTGCAGCTACGGATTCTGACTGGCCCGGCGAGCGGGCCGATCCTGTTGGACCTGTCCCAGACCACGTTCATGGACTGTGCCGGACTGCGCGCGTTGCGGGCCTTCGACCAGTACGTGGCGGCGGTCGGAGGCAGCGTGCACGTGGCCGCCGTATCTCTCCCGGTCGCCCGGCTGTTCGAGCTGGTCGGTCTACAAGAGGACGCGGCGCAGGTCCCCGCTTCGCCCGAGTTCGGCACGCTGCCTCCTCCCACCGCGCGCGAGCGAAGGCCCGAGGCATGCGCGATCACGGGCACCTGACCGTCCAGGGCGGGCCGACACTCGCGTCAGGGGCCTGTGACGTATCCCGAGGCGACGCCGGGCCGCCGGCCGCGCGGAACCCGCGGGCCGCCCGCACGACGGTCCGGACAGTCCCGGAGTCGGCGCCCGGCACGCCGAGCCCGCTGCCCGAGTGGGCCGATGACCGTTACGAGCTCGGCCCGTTACTCGGGCGCGGCGGCGCCGGGGAGGTGTACCGGGGATTCGACCGCAAGTTGAACCGCGATGTCGCGATCAAGGTCCTGCGCGGTACGCGGGGTTCTGGCCAGGCTGCGCGGTTCGGGCGCGAAGTGCAGCTGCTCGCGCGCCTACAGCACCCCAACCTCGTTCCGCTCTATGACGCCGACCTCGCCGGCAGTCGGCGCTACCTGGTGATGCCCCTCGTCCAGGGCACGACGCTGGCCGAACGGATCGCTGAGGGAGTGCTACTGGAGGACGAGGCCAAACGCATCGGTTCGGCGCTCGCGGGGGCACTGGGCTACATCCACAGCCACGGTGTCGTCCACCGGGACGTCAAGCCCTCCAACGTGCTGCTCGGCCGGAAGGGGCAGGTCTTCCTCGCCGACTTCGGCATCGCCCGCAGCGACCTGGGGGACCAGACCGTGACCGCGCCCGGCCAGCTGACCGGTACCGCCGCCTACGTCGCCCCCGAACAGTTCGAGAGCGGCGAGAGCGGGCCCGCCTGCGACGTGTACGCCCTGGGCCTGGTGCTACTCGAAGCACTCACCGGCGTGCCCGCCTTCTGCGGACCCGTACTGGAGCAGGCCCTGGCCCGGCTCTGGCGCCAACCGCAGATCCCACCCTCGCTCGGAGCGGGCTGGGTCCGGCTACTGGACGCGATGACCGCCCGCGACCCGGCCCACCGCCCCGATTGCGCGACCATCACAGTCCTGTTACACCGTCTCGCAGACCCCTGGCCGGCCGTGACCATCGCCACCAGCACTTCAGTCCTGCCCGTCACACCGGCCGTGACCCGGCCGGCGGCCGGACCTGTCGGAGGCCGGCGCCGGCCGGTGTCCAGAGCCGCCACGGCCGCTATGTACGTGTGCGTCCTCACCGCCAGCACAGCCGCCATAGGGTTATCACAAGGATTTGCCATATCTCTCGCACCGTCGATGCGGACCTTGGCGCCAGGACCGGTCAGGACTCTCGTCAAGGCACCGCAACCTGCCCGTGCGGCGCTCGCCCCGGCCGCATGGTCAACATCCCTACTCAGAGGCGAACAGCCGTGACGCGTGGAGCATGACGCCGAGACGGCCGTCCCCTATCGCAGGGTGTGAGACTGATACATACTCGTAGTAGAACGCTCATCGACGCAGCCCGACCGAGTTCCCGATCAGGTCTAGACCCCACGCCGGTCTCGAGACCCGCCTCGCTGCTGCCCTTCCCGTGCAAGGCGGATTTCCATGGCGACGTCACACTCCAGCGGCATCGGGCGCATTCCGGCTGCCGATATCCGTGCCCGGTCGGCGCGTTCTGCCGCAAACCCGGACGGCCTGTTCGTCCTCGTTCGGCGAACCACGCCACGGACTTACTGCCCCTCCATTCCGCCGCGCCGTGGACGGCGTGACCGCTTCGGCAGCGGGCCAGGCCGTCGGCGGCGGTGACCGCCGTGCATCGTCTTCCGGTGTCGGGTTGTCCAGGGCCGACGGCACCGTTCGTTCTGTTGCGATCACTTTCACGGGCCATGCGGAACACCACCACCTCCAGGAGGCCGTCATGCTCATCGGCATCATCATCGCGATCCTCGCCGTCGTCCTGCTCCTGGGCACAGCGATCGTCGGCCAGGCTCGCCACAGGAAGCAGAGCCTGCGCAAGTCGTTCGGCCCCGAATACGAGACGGTGGCGCAAGAACACGACAGCAAACAGGAGGTCGACCGGGAACTGCTGCGGCGCAAGCGCCTGCACGACCAGTTGAACCTGCATCCGATCAGCGCGGCCGACCAAAAGTTCTACGTCACGTCGTGGGAGCACCTACAGGGCGAGTTTCTCGACGCCCCTGCCGTCGCCCTGAGCAGTGCCGAGCAGTTGGTCTCACGGCTGCTCGACGCCAGAGGCTATCCCGGTGACGACCCGGCCGAGCGGCTCGCCCTGCTCTCCGTGGAGCACGCGGACGCGCTGGGGGACTATCGCCGGGCGCAGCAGATCACCGAGCACACGCGAAGGAAGTCCACACCAGTCCCGACCGAGGAAATACGACAGGCCCTGCTGACCTACCACGCGCTGTTCAACGAACTGATGGCGGTGCCGGGCGCGTTGACGTCCCGATGACGGACAGGCTCGTCGGCTCGACCACCATCCCGTAAGAAATCCACGAACTGGAGGTCACACCATGACCACGGAAGCCGACCGCACACCCTCCACAGAACCGGACAACGGCTGGAACGGCTACAAGGAGCCCGTACACGACGCACCGTTCAGCTCGCGGACCGCAACGGAAGGCGCAACAAGAGGACTGTCCGGCCCGGAACCCGACCGGCTCGATCCTCCGGCGGTACCCGCCGACCGGGAGGACAGCCTCACGCCGTCCGAAAGCGCGCAGGAACCGGTCATGACTCCGACCGGCGCACCCACGAGCGACGATCACCTGCTGACCCCCGAAGCCGAGAGCGACCTGCTGCGTCGCTGGACCGAGATCCAGATCTCCTTCGTCGAGAACCCCCGCGCATCCGTCCAGAACGCCGACGCCTTGGTCCAGCAGATCACCACCACGCTCCTGGCGTCGATCCAGGAGCGCCGGAGCCTGCTCGCCGCCGCGTGGCAGTGGCAGGACGGAGAGCCGGACACCGAGCAGCTGCGACTCGCCCTGCGGCAGTATCGCTCCTTCATCGGCGTGATCCTGCCCATATAGGGCCCTGATATCCAGCCGGGTACGGGCGCGGCGATCCGCCTACCGCTCGGCCGATTTCCGAACACTGACACGGAACTCACCGCGCCGAACAGGAAGTGCTGGCTGCCGCGCGCCGTACACCGTGTTCTTCATCGGGACACTGCGCCACGTGCTAGGGCTGCCCGCGCCCCACTCAACCGATCAGCAGGCCCGGGACTTCACCATCAGCGCATGGTGCACAACGCGAGCAAGGCTAAGGGCATTGGCGCACCCCTCCACCCTCACATGCTGCTCCCCCACACGGTGCACGGCGGACTGACTGCGGCGTGTACCGGCGGCGCTCACGGCTGCCCCAGCGTAGTGGCTCGGCGTATGGCCAGGCGCCGCAGCCAGCGGGACAAGCTCCGCTCTGAGGGCAGCACGATCAGGACGCGCCAGAACCAGAGGGTCAGCACTCCCCGGTTGGCCGACGGCTGAGCAGTCGGCGTCGACGCGTCCTGCCCCAGCCGACCTGCCGCGACAGTGACCGCCCGCGCCTTGCCGGCCTTGGCCAGCAGGTCGAGTTCCTCTCGCAGCGCCTGCTGGATCCGCTCACAGGCTGACGCGTTCCTGAGAGCGGCGTCTACCGCTTGTTCCAGGGTGTAGTAGGCGGTGGCGATCGCGCGTGCGTCGCCGTCGAGCTGCGCTGCGGCCAGCAGCTCGTGAGCGATGTCGCAATCGTGCCCCGCGGCGCGTACGGCGAAATGTAGACGGTCTTGCTGCCGAAGCAGCTCCAGCCTCCAAGCGCGGCGGACGATCTCCTCCGCGTCCCGCACACTCCGATCGGTCGCGACCAGCCGTGTACTCGCGCTTTGCGACCGGCGAGCGCCGAACCAGCCTGGAAACATCACCGGTCCCCCGCCTCACGGCACGCCCCATCGCCGACCGTGATGAGGCACGCACAGGGCTCCGACGAACTCTCGGTCCGCCGCACCGAAGTGCGGATCGGCAGTTCTGCCATGGGAAGCAGCCGAACGCGGCCGCCAGACGGCGTCGCCATCGAAATCCACCTTGCCAGGAAGGATCGGCAGCGAGGCTGGTCTCGAGATCGGCGCGAGGTCTAGACCTGGTCGGGAACTCGGTCAGGCTGCGTGAAGAGGTATGAGGGCCAGTATGCACCAGCGCCCGTGCCGGCGACAGGGCGAGGCGACCCCGAGCCCTTCGATGGCTTGGATCCGGTTGCGGGGCAACGTCGACCGTCGACGTCCGATCGTCCCATACCGCTCGTGACGGACGCGACATAGTGCCAGCCTGGGACCATGCAACCTGAGCCCGAGTACCGTCGCCCCGCCCGGCACACGACCTCCTCCGCTCGTACGAAGCTGCTCGCGTCCACCGGCGCGGCGATCGTCGCAGGCATCGCCGCGGCTGCACTGGGGGCGGGCCGGGCGGCGGCACTGATCGGTTGGGACGTGCTGGCCCTCGTCTTCTGCGGATGGGAGTGGTCCACCATCTGGAAGCTCGACGCGCGGGCGACAGCGAGCCACGCCGGCCGCGAGGACCCCAGCCGCGACCTGGCCGATCTCGTGCTGCTCGGGGCGGCGATCGCCAGCCTGATCGCCGTCGGCGTCGTGCTGTTCGGGGCCGGCCACGCGAACGGGAACACGAAATACCTCCAGGCCGCCCTCGCGCTGGCCTCGGTCTTCGTGTCCTGGACCTTCGTGCACACCGTGTTCACCTTGAAATACGCCCGGCTCTACTACAGCGGCCAGGGTGGGGGAATCGATTTCAACGAGACCGACCCTCCGCAGTACAGCGACTTCGCCTACCTGGCCTTCACCATCGGCATGACGTTCCAGGTCTCCGACACCGACATTCAGTCCAAACAGATCCGCCGCACCGCGCTGCGGCACGCCTGGCTTTCGTTCCCCTTGGGCGCCGTGATCATCGCGACGTCGATCAACCTGGTCTCCGGACTGGCGAAATGACCCTGCCGGGTCCGAGTCCGCACACGGGCGGCCTCGAAATCGGCCGCCTCGAGGGGCGCGG
Organism: Actinomycetota bacterium; assembly: GCA_046724665.1. Taxonomy (GTDB): domain Bacteria; phylum Actinomycetota; class Actinomycetes; order Streptomycetales; family Catenulisporaceae; genus Actinocrinis. The sequence goes on along the minus strand of JBKOWZ010000299.1, from coordinate 8,619 downwards.
CGAGTGCGGGCCCCTCGACCGGCAGGCGTGTATACGGCATAATGGCCGAAAATCACTTCTTCCGCAGCCAGTCCGTGTTTCCGGTCAGGTCTAGACCAGACGCCGGTCCCGAGATCCGCCTCGCTGCCAGGTTCTCCTGCGAGGTCCGCGATGCTGCGCGAAACCCCGTCCGCCGTCAGTCCCGCTCCCGCCCGGCCGCAGCCCACGCCGACCGCCGCGGCTCCACACCCGTCCCCGACATCGACAGCGGTGTCCGCAGCCGACTACGACGGTGTCTCCGCCTTCCCCGATGTCAACGCGCCGGCGCGACCGCGCGCCGACCGCATCCTGCAACTCGTGGTCACCTGGCTCCTGGTCGCGATGCCGATCGGCGGGCTCGCCGCCGCGGCCACCCTGCTGTGGGGGCACGGCATCGGTCTGACCGACGTCCTGCTCGGCCTGCTGTTCTACGTGGTCACCGGGCTCGGGGTGACCGTGGGCTTCCACCGCTGCTTCACCCACCGCTCCTTCAAGGCCAAGCCCGCGTTGCGCACGGTGCTGGCCCTGGCCGGATCGATGAGCTTCGAAGGCGACGTGATCAGCTGGGTCGCGACCCACCGCCGCCATCACGCCTTCAGCGACCGGCCCGGAGACCCCCACTCCCCCTACCGCTACGGCACCGGACCGGTAGGCCAGCTGCGCGGACTGCTGTTCGCCCACCTCGGCTGGATCTTCGGAAACGATCCGACCTCGTGGGACCGCTACGCCCCCGACCTGAAGGCCGAGCCCGCGATGACCCGGCTCTCGCGCGCCTTCCCCCTGTTGTGCGTCGCCTCCCTCGGACTGCCGTTCCTCGCCGGACTGGCCATCGGCGGCACCTGGTACGCCGCGTTCACCGCGCTGATCTGGGCCGGGCTGGTACGTGTCGGCCTGCTCCAGCACGTCACCTGGAGCGTGAACTCGCTGTGCCACGTGCTGGGCAACCGTCCGTTCACCACCCGCCGCCACGACCGCGCCACCAACCTCTGGCCGCTGGCCCTGATCTCCTTCGGCGAGAGCTGGCACAACATGCACCACAGCGATCCCACCAGTGCCCGCCACGGCGTCGACCGCTTCCAATTCGACCCTTCCGCCCGCACCATCCGCGTCCTCGAACAGCTCGGATGGGCTACCGACGTACGCTGGCCCGATCCCGGCCGCCTGGCAACCCGCCGAAACGCCACAGCCTGACGGGCGACCGTGTGGCGCGCTGCCCCGCCGCTCGCCATCGTGTCCACTGCGCGGGGCGTTCACGGCCGCCGCATCGCCGCGGCAGAAAACCGTGCCGCCCGATCCGCCCGATTCCGCGCGGGCGGGCGCCTTGCGCACCTCGCGCTCTCGCAAGCCCACAGGCCGATGGCACGGTGCTCGCGAAGCATCCTGTGGACCGGCAGGTGCCTTCGCCTGGCCTTCCCTTGCGCGCAGTGTTCGCTACGTGAGTTCGGCAATCCCTGCTATATCGATCTCGGCGAGGCCGGTGGCTTCGGCGGCGCGGAACCGGGAAGGTGCGGTGGCGAGCATCGGCGCCGGGTCGCGGATTGCCGGCAGACGCGGTCGAGGTAGGCGAGGTCCTTGGCCACCAGTCGCATGGGGAAGTTGGGTGCGAAGTCGCGCCCGCGCATCAACCCCAGTAGCCGGGCCGGTGCGGGTGACGTGGTCGGCAAGCCGGTGATCAGCTCGACTGCGGCGTCGAGATCGACGGGTGAGTGGGCGAGCACGGACAGCAGTTCCGCGCCGATGGCGGCCTGCGCCGCGAACAGGCCGTTGACGATCAGCTTGACGGTGGCCGCCTCGCCAGCGGGTCCGAGGTGATGCACGCCGGCGGCGCTGACCGCGAGCAGGTCGCGGACGTCATCGAGCACGGCTCGGTCGCCACCGCATAGGTGCACGAGTCGGCGTGCCGCCAACTGCGGTCGGGAGCCGATGATCGGTGCCTCGAGGAACCTGACGCCCCGCGCGGCGGCTGTGGCGGCAAGGCTGCGAATCCAGTCGGGCGAAAGCGTCGAGGCTTCTATGGCGATCGCGCCCGGCGGCAGCGCGGCCAGTGCGCCGCCGTCCGAATCGAGCCATACGGCCGCTGACGCTCGATCATCGGCCACGCAGGCGAGAACGACATCCGCGGAGGCGACCGCCGCGGACGCGCTGTCCTCGACTTGGACACCCGTCGCGGCGGACAGCGTTTCCGCCCGCGACCAGGTCCCGTTCCACACGGTCACCGTGTGTCCGGCTGCCATCAGGTTGCCAGCCAGACCGGAGCCCATGGCGCCGAGGCCGAGTACCGTGATGCAGGTCATGCAGTCACTGGAGTATCGGCGCTGGCCTCGGTGCCGGCCGCCGACAACTGCGCGTCGATCTCGATCGAGACCTTGTCGCCGATGACGAAGCCGCCGGTGGCCGTCGGAACGTTGAAGTCGATGCCGTAATCGCGCCGGGACAGGCTGCCGGTGGCGGAGAAGCCGGCGTGGACCGAGCCGTCCATCGGATAGATCTCGGTGCCGTGCAGCTCGACCGCCAGGGTCAGAGGGTTGCTGCGCCCGTTGATGGTCAGCGTCCCGTCCACCGTGAAGCCGCCGTCGTCGTCCTGGCGTATGCGGCTGGAGTGGAACGTCATCAGCGGGTGTGTTTGCACGTTGAAGAAATCCGAGCCGCGCAGATGGTTGTCGCGGTCCGTGTTGCCGGTGTCGACCGTGGACAGGTCGACGACCGCATCCAGCGCTGATGTCTCCAGGCTGTCGCCGACGGTCAGCGTCGCGTCGACGCCGCCGAACGTGCCACGCACCCTGGAGATGGCCATGTGTCGGACCGTGAAGACTACGGCGGCGTGGGTCTTGTCCAGGGTCCAGATGCCGGAAGCCAGCGGAAGTGCCACGGGGGCCTACTCTTCCAATAAGGAGACTTTCAGTCTCGTTTCCACGGCGACCGTAACCCGACACCCCGGCCTCAGTCAAGACCGACAGTCTCGTTACGGGTACGATGACGCGATGACAGGAGGACGACCCAGAGACGAGGGCGCCCGACGACGCATCCTCGAAGCGGCACTGCGGCTGGTCGGCGAGCAAGGCCCGGCCAGCGTGCGCATCGACGCGATCGCCGCCGCCGCGGGCGTCGGCAAGCAGACCATCTACCGATGGTGGCCCACGAAGACGGCAGTCGTGCTGGACGCACTCGTCGAGGAGACGATGGCCGAGACCCCGTTCCCCGACACCGCAGACACCCGCGCCGACCTTCGCACCCACATGCTGGCCGTAGTACGCCTCTTCCGATCGCCCACCGGCTGCGTGATCCGTGAGCTGGTCGCCGAATCCCAAGGCGATCCTGCGGTCGCCGCGGAGTTCCGGGCACGCTTCTGGCAGCCGCGCCGGAACCTTTCCGCGGACTGCGTCCGCGCGGGCATCGAGCGCGGCCAAGTCCGCCCAGACCTGCCCGTCGAAACCACGCTGGACGCTCTGTACGGAATGCTGTGGATGCGGCTGCTGGTCGGCCACCGCGAACTCGACGACCCCTCCGTCGACGAAATCCTCGACGTCATGTGGCCCGGCATGACGCGGGCCTACGTGGAGCAGCCGGCGGCGACCGGCCATTGAGTCGGCTCAATACCTGCAACGGCGCTTGCGGGGCTGGCGTCCGTAGCGTCTTGTCGCGACTGACACGCGCCTGGTGCTGGCGTCGCCGGTGCAAGTGTGACCAGACCCAGGTGGGACCTGACCGCACCCGAACTGAACGACCGACCAGGGCTGTAGCGACCACACCGTTCGTCGCATCACCGGAGACGAGTGTCGCCGCCCACTCCGCGCAGGTACCGTCCGTGCAAAACTCCTGAACGATCTGGTTGCAGCTCCCGCCGAGTGGCGCCATGCACAGTCCGCTGTTCAAATTCCTGGTCAGGTACAACTGAGCCGCCGAAGACACCGAGGCACTTGGCGTCGGTGATCAGCCCGATGCGCCCATCGAAAAGCGGCCTGCTTGATAACCGGCGCATCCAGCGGGCTAGGCAAGGTACTCGCGGAACATGTGCTGGCTCAGGGCGATCAGGCCGTGGTGGTGGCCGGTTCGACCGCAGCCACGCCGAGCTGGCCTCCCGCTACCCGGAGACTGCGCTGGCAGTCCGCCTCGATGTGACCGACTCCGCTCTGCGCGTCGCAGGCGTCCGGGCGGCGGAGGAGCGCTTCGGCGGCATCGACGTCCTGGTGAACAACGCTGCCATCGACTTCATCGGGGCGTTGGAGGAGCAGCGGGAGGAAGACCACCGCCGGCTGTTCGAGGTCAACTTCTTCGGCACCGTCGACGCGATCCCCTCCGTCACCACCAACAAGGTCGAGCCGAGCTCGTGTACGACGAAGTGCTCCGCGTCGATCGACGGCCAGGCCGCGGGCCGCGATGCACCGAAGTCCGTCAGGGCCGCCAGCACCTGCGCCGGAGTCAGCGAGGACGTGAAGTGGAAACGAACGGTCGTCATCGCTCCGAGCATCGCCGCGGGCGCAGGATCGCGGATCAGTCAAACGACGCTGAGTCGTCCGTTCGCACTGGGATCGCGATCGACGTGGCGTCCCGTGTTGCCTCACCAATCGCGACAAAGTATCCGTATACGTCGACGACCAGTTGCAGTGCGCCGCCGCTGCCGTTGCAGAAATCGACCGCATCGTCGGATAGAACGGCGGGAGGCTCAAATTCGGGGCGGTGCCATGCGGCGTGAAATTGAGCGTGGAGGTGTTCGGCACGAGTATCGCACCGCTACCGAGATTGCTGTTGTCCGGGAAGACTGTCAGGAATCTCCCGGCGAGGGTGTCAGTCACCGCTGTGTTGATCACCATACCGGTGAGTACTGCATTGGGATCGAGGCGTCCCAATCCCTGGTTCAACTGAACGATGTATGCATAACCGGACGGCAAGGCACCGCTTGTGGACTTCCTACTGTCCAGGCGGCGGAACGGCGGCACCGGCACGTATGACGATGCGGCCGCGGAACTGAAGTAGCCATAGAAATCCGCCACCAGCCGCGCTGGACCCCGGTAATCACCTTGGGGGTGCGGCCGGGCCGGGTGGTCGGCGCACCGGCGACGGAGGTCCGCAGCAGCCGAAGCCCGGCGCATAAATGGCGCACGGACAGCGACAAACAACGGCCTACGACGACATACGCTGACAGTGGCTTGACGAAGAAGGTTCCGGTTCAACAAAGCAGAAAGACCAGGCCAGACGGCATCTGGCCTGGTCTTTCAACTGTAGCCCCGACGGGATTCGAACCCGCGCTACTGCCTTGAGAGGGCAGCGTGCTAGGCCGCTACACAACGGGGCCCTCATGGGGGAGGACAGGTTTCCGTCCTCGCAACGCGCTCCAGCATAGGTGACAGGCTCGGATCCGACAAAATCGATAAGGGGTGGGGAGCTTATGAGCGGCGAGGGAGAACGGGGGCGGAGGCGGAGGAGCGGCGGGAGCGGGAGGAGGACGGGGGGCGGAAGCGGGAGGAACGACGGGGCGGGGACCCGTGGAGCTGCGGGGCGGGCACGGAGTGGCTGCGGGGCGGGCGGGGCGGGGATGGATCGGGACGATGGTTCAGGGAGGGCGCGAGAGGTTGGTGCGGGGCTAGGGTCGGCACATGAGTCTGAGCTCTTCGAATCCGTTCCTTGCGCCGAGCACGTTGCCGTACCAGTTGCCGCCGTTCGCGGCGATTCGGGAGGAGCATTACGCGCCTGCGCTTGAGCACGGGATGGCCTTGCACCTGGAGGAGGTCGCGGCGATCGCGGGGGCGGCGGAGGCGGCGACGTTTGCGAACACGATCGTCGCGCTGGAGTCGGCTGGGGATCTGCTGCGGCGGGTGGTGCTGGTGTTCCAGAACCAGGCGGACTCGGATACCACGCCGGGGGTGCAGGCGTTGCAGGCCGAGTTCAATCCGCGGCTGGCGGAGCATTGGGACGCCATACGCCTGGACGCCGCGCTGTTCGCGCGGGTTCGGGCTGTTTACTCGGATCGGTCGTCGCTTGGGGATGCCGAGTCGGTGCGGCTCGTCGAGCGGTACTACACGGACTTCGTGCGGGCGGGGGCGCTGCTGGGGGACGCGGATAAGGCACGCCTTCGGGAGCTGAACGCTTCGCTGGCTCGGCTTAGCACCCAGTTCGAGCGGAATCTGTTCGAGGACACGCGAGCGCGCGCTGTGCTGGTGACGTCCGTGGACGAGCTGGAGGGGCTGTCCGACGACGCGGTTCGGGCTGCCGCTGCGAATGCCGAGGCGTACGGGCACCAGGGGGCGTACCTGCTGAGCCTGCAACTGCCGTCGAACCAGCCGCTGCTCGCATCGTTGGCTCGCCGCTCGGTGCGGGAACGGTTGTTCACGGCGTCAGTGGGGCGTGGGCTGGAGAGCAACCGCGAGGTGGTGGCGCAGATGGCGCGGCTGCGCGCGGAACGTGCTGCCTTGCTCGGGTACGAGTGCCACGCGGCCTACGAGGTGGCGGATCAGACGGCGAAGAGCGAATCGGCGGTGGAGTCGCTGCTGCGGCAGCTGGTGCCGCCGGCGGTGGCGAATGCGCGGCGGGAGCGGGAAGCGCTGCGGGCGGCGTTTGTGGCGGACGGTTATTCGGCTGACTCTTTCGCGGCATGGGACTGGCAGTATTACGCGGAGCGAGTACGGAGGGCGAACTATGAGCTTGATGCGGAGGAATTGCGTCCTTACTTTGAGCTGGAGCGGGTGTTGTGGGACGGGGTATTTTATGCGGCGGGGAGGGTTTACGGGCTAAGATTTGAGGAACGGGAGGATTTGCTTGGGTACCATGAGGATGTGAGAGTGTTTGAGGTTTTCGAGGAGAGCGGGGATGCGGTTGGGCTGTTTATCGGGGATTATTATGCGCGAGAGTCCAAGCGGGGCGGGGCGTGGATGAACTACCTCATGCCGCAGTCACGGCTGCTGGGCACCAAGCCGATCGCGGTCAACAATCTCAACATCACAAAGCCGGCTGCCGGTGAGCCGACGCTGCTGACCTTTGACGAGGTGCGCACGCTGTTCCACGAGTTCGGGCACGCGTTGCACGGGCTGCTGTCCGACATTTACGCGCCACGCCTCCAGTGCATGCAGGTACCGCGCGACTTCGTCGAGTATCCGTCGCAGGTCAACGAGATGTGGATGGTCTGGCCTGAGGTGTTGGCCAACTATGCGCGGCACTACGCGACCGGCGAGCCGATTCCGCAGGAGCTGGTGCGACGGCTGGAGGCGGCACAGCGCTTCGGGCAGGGCTTCAAGACGGTCGAGTATCTGGGCGCGGCGCTGCTCGACTGGGCGTGGCACAAGATTCCGGCGGGTGGCGAACCAGGGGACGTGCTTGCTTTCGAGGCGGCGGCGTTGGAGGAGGCGGGGGTTGCGTTCGCGGAGATTCCGCCGAGGTATCGGACGACATACTTTGCGCATGCGTGGCAGTTTGGATATGCGGCGGGTTACTACGCTTATATTTGGAGTGAGGTGCTTGACGCGGATACCGTCGAGTGGTTCAAGGAGAATGGCGGGATGACGCGGGCGAATGGCGACACGTTCCGACGGGAACTGTTGGCGCGTGGGAACAGCGTCGATCCTATGGCGGCGTTCCGGGCGTTTCGGGGGCGGGATCCGGAGATTGGGGCGTTGGTGGCGAGGAGGGGGCTGGGAGGAGAGTAGGGGAGGATTGGGAGAGTGGGTGGGGGGGGGAGGGGCGAGGGCTAAGGAGGGAAAAAGAATCAGCGCGAATGGCGTTGGCATTCGCGCTGATGAGAAAGCTTGCTGGGGTACCAGGACTCGAACCTAGACTAACAGAACCAGAATCTGCTGGGCTGCCAATTACCCCATACCCCATTGCTGCTGTTTGGCAAGCGGCATTGCCGTCTCCGGCACGGCCGCGTGGATTACTGTACCCGACGGGGACGGAATCGCCCAACTCGGTTGCCTGCGGGGACGGCGAGGAGTTCCGGGAGGTCGGCGAGGGTCGTGATCCGCTCGAGCCATCCAGGCAGGACGGGATAGGCCGAGGTCAGAGCGCCGGGGCGGTCGAGCCAGACGCCGCGCAGGCCCGCGCCGTACGCGGCGAGGGCGTCGGTACGCGGCTCGTCGCCGATGTAGACGACCGAGGCACTGGGCTCGACGCCGAGCGCGCGGCAGCCGGCGAGGAATGCGTCGGCATGCGGCTTGGGCGCGGGGAGGCGGTCAGTGCCGAGGATGCAGGTGAAGCGTTCGACGGGCAGGCCGACCGCAGCCATCTTGGACAGCTGATAGTCGGTGTCCATGTTGGTGATGATGCCCATGGGGGCCTGGAGGACGTTCTCGACGTAGTGGAGGGCGGCCAAGGTGTCGTCGAAGAGGCGCAGTTCAGCCTGCACATGTGCGATGTACGCATCGAACCATGCGTCAGCCTCGTCGTCGGGGTAATGCACGCCGGTCATCTCACGTACGCGATCGCGGCGTTGGCCGAGCATCGTTGTATGGCCGTTGAGGAAACGCTGGACGTGTAGCACCTCTAGGCGCTTCCACTCTGCGTATGCCTCGGGGCCGTTGGGCAGGCCCAGGGCGGCCAAGTGCGCGTCGATTGCTAGGCGGGTGGCCCGTTCTAGATCGATCAAGGTGCGATCGAGGTCGAAGAGGACGGCGG
>JBKOWZ010000120.1:0-10619 GCA_046724665.1 Actinomycetota bacterium | reverse complement strand
GATCTGGCCTGGTGGTTCGCCGGGGCGACCGCGGTGGTGGCCGTGGCGGGTCCGGCGGCGATCGCCGTGGCGCTGCATCGTGGCGCGCGCCCGCAAGCCGATCGGGGCCGGGAGCAGGCGGGCGGCCGGCACGCGCGGGCGCGGCGCTGGGTCGCGCAGGCCTCGCTGGTGGCGGCGGCGATCGGTGGTCTCGTGGTGCTGCGGGCGCAGCGGCCGTTGGGCGGGTCCGCGTCGATCGACCTGTTCGCCGCGGCGTCCCCGGCGCTGATCGCGGTGCCGCCCGCGGTCCTCGCGCCCTATGGCAGCGCCCTGGCGACCCGGCTGGCGCGCCGCGGCGTGAGCCGGCGCCGTGGAGCGGCCGTGTTCCTGGGGCTGTCGCAGGCGAGCCGGCCCCGGCCGGGCACCGCGACCGCGATCTTCGCACTCGTACTCACGCTCGGCATCGTCTCCTTCGGCCCGATGCTGCGGGACGCGGTCTCGCGGGGCGGGGTGGCGGCGTCGTGGGCGGCCGTCGGCGCCGACGCCGTGGTAGAAGCCTCAGCAGGAGCCGGCGTCTCAGGAGGGGGAGCCTCGGGCGGCGCAGGCCTCGCCCCGGCGACTCAGCACTCGCTCATCGCCGCCTCGCACGCGACGGCGAGCGTCACCGCCGAGGTGACGCGGGCCGTCTTCCCGCAGGAGTTGCCGAGGGACACCTTCACCGCGAGCGTGGTCGATCCGGCCGCATACGCGGCGCTGCTCACGGGCACCCCCGCACCGGCGCTGCCGACGGCCTTCGCCGCGCGTCCGCCGATCGGTGAGCCGGTTCCCGTCGTGACCTCGCCCCGCCTTGCGAACGAACTCGGCAACGACCCCGTCGCGTTGTCACTGTCCGGCGCCGCACCGCTGACCGTTCAGGTGGTCGGCACCATGACCAGATCCGCCGTCGCGCCCGGTGCCGCGGATTTCGTGCTCGTCCCGGCCTGGGCAGCGCACGCCGTCTCGGCGAACGTGCTCGCGCTGCGTGGCTCAGCCCTCGACGAATCCGCGCTGGTCGCCGCGGCGAGACACGTGCGCGAAGCCCGGGTGACACTGCGGTCCGGGGCCCTCGGGAACCTGCCCGGCTCGTCGCTGCAACCGGGCGCGTACCGAATGCTCGCCGCCGGTTCCGCGGCCGCGGCGCTGTTCAGCGTGCTGGTTCTCCTGCTGACGCTCTCGCTCGACGCGCGGGCGCGCGAGGCCGCGCTGACCCGGCTGCGCTGCCTGGGGCTCGACGGGCGGGGAACGCGCGCGATGACGTTCGCCGAGACGCTGCCGATGCTGCTCGTGGCCGCGCTCGGCGGCGTGGTCGCGACCGCGTCGGTGGCACCGGTCGTCGGGCCGCGGCTCGATCTGTCCCTGTTCACGGGTTCGCCCGTATCGGTTCCCCTGCGGGCCGGCGCGGTGCTGGTGGCGTTGCCGGCGGCCGGCCTGGTGGCGGCCGCGCTGGCGACGCTGCTGGCGCACACGGCGCTCAGCCGTCGCAGGGGCCTGGCCCGCGCGCTGCGCACCGGAGACTGGTGAGCGTCATGGTTGACGAAGTGGTCGAAGAGGGATGGAGCGAGCCCGGCCAGAGCGTGGCGGCGCTGGCCGCCGAGGCGCGCGGCGGCCGGGCGGCGTTCGGCGCGGACGCGTTGATCGCCTGCGACCAGCTGACCCGCATCTACACCGTGGACCGGCTGCGGGTGCAGGCCTTGCAGGGGCTTGACCTGGTGGTCGCGCAGGGCGAGCTCACCGCGCTGGTCGGCGCGTCGGGCAGCGGCAAGTCCACGCTGCTGAACATCCTCGCCGGGCTCGACGCGCCCACCGCCGGGGTGGCGCGCGTGGCCGGTCAGGACCTCGGCACGATGACGGCGCGCCAGCGGCTGGAGTACCGGCGCCACACGGTCGGCTTCGTCTGGCAGCAGGCGGCGCGCAACCTGCTGCCATACCTCGCCGCCGCGAACAACGTCGCGATGCCGATGCGGCTGGCCGGCGTCGGCCGCGGGCCGCGGCGCCGGCGCGCGGCGGAGCTGCTGGAGCTGCTGGGGGTCGGGCACTGCCGCGACCTAACCCCCGACCGGATGTCCGGCGGGGAGCAGCAGCGCGTCGCGATCGGCGTGGCGCTGGCGAACCGGCCGCGGCTGCTGCTGGCCGACGAGCCGACCGGCGAGCTCGACACTGCGACCGCCGCCGAGGTCTTCGGCGCCATCCGCTCGGCGAACACGCAGCTCGGCGTCACGGTTCTGATCGTCACGCACGACGGCTCGGTGGCCTCGCAGGTGCGGCGCACCGTGGCGATCCGCGACGGCCGCACGAGCACTGAGACGCTGCGGCACCGAGAGCGGGACGAGGACGGCGGCGAGGCGCACAGCGTCGTCGAGTACGCGGTGCTGGACCGCTCGGGCAGGCTCCAGCTGCCGCGGGAGATGACCGAGCCGCTCGGCATGCGAGACAGGGTGCTGCTGCGGTCGGCGGCGGACCACGTCGGCGTCTGGCCGGACGGCCGTGAGCAGCGGCAGCCCGATGGAGAAGAGAACGAAGGATGACCACGGCCATCGTCTCGGTACGCGATGTCACCCGTACGTTCGGCTCGGGTCGCGTCGCCGTGCATGCGCTGCGCGGAGTGTCGTTCACCATCGAGGAAGGCGAACTCGTCGCGCTGCGCGGCCGGTCCGGCTCGGGCAAGACCACGCTGCTCAACATCGTCGGCGGCCTGGACCGGCCCTCGTCGGGCACGGTCACCGTGGACGGCCACGAACTGAGCGCGCTGCGCGAGTCCGAGCGGCTGCGGCTGCGCCGGTCCACGGTGGCGTTCGTCTTCCAGTCCTTCGGCCTGCTGCCGACGCTGTCGGCGGCCGAGAACGCGGGCGTGCCGCTGCGGATCCTGGGCATGGACCCGGCGCGGCGCGAGGAGCGCGTCGCCCGGCTGCTCGACGTGGTGGGCCTGTCCGGGCACGCGGCGCAGCGTCCCAACGAGCTGTCCGGCGGCCAGCAGCAGCGAGTCGCCATCGCCCGCGCGCTGTCCGCCGGGCCGCGCCTGCTCATCGCCGACGAGCCGACCGGCCAGCTCGACGCCGAGACCGGTCGGCACATCATGCGGCTGCTGCGCACCGTCGTGCGCGCCGAGGGCACCACCGCGCTCGTGGCCACGCACGACAGTACGCTGATGGACATCGCGGACCGCGTCCTCGACCTGCGCGACGGAGTCATCGTCGAGACCGAGGGCTAGAGCCTGTTTCAAAGGTAGCGTCGGTGAGGGCGTGGTGTCTGGCGTGTGCGGTCGCTAGGCGGAGGTGCGGCCCCATACCGGGGTATGGGGGCGTGCCGACAACGCGGCGAGCGTGCGTGACAGGCGACACGACCCCGACGGGACTTTTGAAACAGGCTCTAGCGCCGTGGCAGCCTGCCGAGGCACTGCGACCAGCTCACGATTGCCTGGGAATCCTCTGGGAATCTCCTGGGGATCGCCCGCTCGCGTTGCCGGGTGCGCGCACGAGGTCTAGCGTCGAGACATGAGCTCCGAGACTTCTTCCGCCCCTGCTCAGGGGCCGCGTGCGCAGAAGTTGGCGTTTCAGGGTGTCGCCAACGTCATCGTGCGGGGACTGCTGAGCACGCCGGGCGTCGCCAACGGCATCGGCAGGTACCTGGTCACGCTGCACTTCGTGGGCCGCAAGTCGGGCCGCCAATACGCGCTGCCCGTCGCCTATACGGAGCACGAGGGCGCGCTGCTCGTCGGCACGCCCTTCGCCTGGGGCAAGAACCTGCGCACCGGTGAGCCGATCGAGGTGAAGTACAAGGGCAAGCGGCGCACCGCGAACGTCGAGGTGGTCAAGGACGAGCAGGGCGTCGTCGAGATCTACCGGGTGATGTGCCGCGCCAACCGCAACTTCGCGAACTTCAACAAGGTCCACCTGGACCAGGACGGCACCCCGAACGCCGACGACCTGCGGGCGGCCTGGCAGTCCGGCGCCCGGGCGTTCAAGCTGACGCTGCAATAACGCCGCAGCAACGCCGGCGGGTGGCCGCGCAGAAGCCTGCGCAGCCACCCGGATGTGCTTCGAACCGGTCGGCGGTCAGTGGTCAGCTGTAACTCAACGACGTGATGGTGCAGTTGTTGTACCAGTAGCCGTAGTAGTTGTACGCGTAACAGTTCCCGGTCGCGTTGATCGTCGAGGTCCCGGCGGTGATGCTGGTGAAGTAGCTCTGCGGCGAAGTACTGATGCCGTCGCAGGAGGTGTTCACCTCGATCATGGTGGCGCTCGCCGGGATGTAGACGGAGAAGTACTTGACGTTCCCGGACGCGTAGCTCGAACCGCTCGGGTAGTACCAGCCGGAGCCGTTGTTGACGCTCAGGCCGTACGGCAGGCCCTGATATCCGCAGGTCAGCGCCAGGTTAAAGGTGCGCGAAGTGTCGGCCGAGGCGGACGACGGCACGGCGGCGGCGAACAGCAGCACGACGGACACGGCCGACCAGAACGTGATCGCCCTTCGGCGCAGACCTCTCTTGATCGTGGGCATACCAGTGTCCTTTCACGGGGAGGTGCGACCATGGTGGCGGCCGGCCGGGTCGGCGTCGCGGATTCCGTACGTCGGCGAACACCGCCGAATTCCGCCGAAAATCGGCGTACGCCGGCTGGTGCGTCAGCTGGATCGGAACGCGGACGTGAAGGCGTCCGGGCCGACGCCCAGGCCGGGGGCGAAGGGGTTGTTCACCAGGTAGATCAGGGTCATGACGAAGCCGATCAGGCTGGTCAGGCTCACGATCATGGTCAGGTGGCCCAGGTGGCGCTCCATGCTGTGCGTGAAGGCCAGCGCCACGGTGAGCGTTCCGCCGAGGCTCAGGCCCAGCCAGAGCAGCGCGGGCATGCGCAGGGCCGCGGCGTTCGCACGTCCGGCGCGCGCCGCGTCCACCGCGCTGATCTGGGTGTTGATCTCGGAGATCGCGAGGCTCTGCGCCGGCACGGCCGGCTGGACCGAGCCGATCGCGTGGTGCAGCGCGGTGAGTAGGGCCGTGCCGCTCCCGGGCAGCGGCATGCCGCTCTGCATGGCCGGCCACTCCACGGACTCGACGTAGCGTGCGTACGCGATCGTGTCGGCCTGGATCTGCGTTCGCGGCGCCGGGGGCAGGGCCGCGGCGACCAGGTAGACCTCGCGCAGCCCGGACGCCTCGGCCCGCGAGTTCTGCGACGCCGAGTCCCGGTTCTCCCAGACCGAGACCAGCGAGAGGCCGACGATCAGCGCGTAGAAGATCCCGACCATGGTGGTCACATAGCCGGCGATGTCCTGCGCGTCCTTCGCCCGCTCGTCGCCGTGCCGGGCACGCTGCCGGAACAGCCGGGTGCGCGCGTGCAGGCTCAGCGCGCCGATCGCGGCGGCGACGGCGACGGCGGCCAGTGCGGTCAGTACCACGGGCACGGATTCGCTCCTTCAGCGGCGCCGGCCGAGGGCGGCCGCGGCGGCGGACACAGCGGGCACGATCACGACCAGGACGGTCAGCCGGATGGACTGCTGGGGCCGGGTCGGCAGCGCCACCGGCATCCGTTCGAGGCTCAGTGGACTCATCGCAGGGCTCGTGGTGAGGCCTGGTCGCGGCGAGGTGAGGAACGGGGCCACGGCGGACTGCGACGGTGACGGTGCAGGCGGCCCCGGAGATGGTGACAGCGACGGCAGTGGTGACGGCGTCGCAGGCGGAGGCGGGCTGACCGGCTCAGGCCGATACAACGGCACGGCGCCCCGCGCCGACACCGTCCGCAGCGGACACGGCGCGTTGACGGGGAAGAGGACCGCCGGGCACGACGAGTCCGAGCCTGGCGTCGGCTGCGAGTCCGGCTCGGCATACCCGACGGCGTTCGGCGAAGGCCAGTCACGCAGGGCGTATCCGGACGCTGTCAGCCAGGCCGTGTAAGAACCCGGAACCAGATCGAGCGTCGCGGAGCACACCGCCGAAGCCCCGGGTCCCAGCCACAGCAGCGCGCCGCCGCTCAACCCCGCGCCCGCGCCCTGGATCGGGCAGTCGAACGATGTCAGCGGGCTGCCGGTCAGTGCGACCGTATCGATGCCCTGATAGAGCGCCCCGCGCGCAGTGATGCCGAGGACGGGCAGCGTGCTCTCGTTCGTCACCTCGTATGTCAGGGTGACGCTGAACCCCTTGCCGCTCGCGCCGCCGGGGGAGCGGTCCGACATGCTTGCGGATCCGTTGACCGAAAGGTCCGCGAGTCGCGCGAGGTGACCTGCGCGCGGCGCGGCGGCTCCCGTACCGATGAATGCGAACGCCGCGAGCGAGGCGAGCGACATCGCGCTGAAGACGAGCGGTCCGGCACGCTTCATGTTTACGGACCGTAGTCGATCATTCTGCGCCTGTCGGCGCGGCAACCGCCAAACCACGCGAACGTGTGGTAGTGGATCAGTTGCTAAGCGTCGCGGGTGGCGGTGCCCAGGATGTGCGGCGTGGCGGGGGAGCGCAGCCGGGATTCCGGGAAGTCGAAGTGCGTGACCTGCCCGAGCGTGAAGCCGGCCCGGCTGATCGCGGCCGCCGTGTCGCGGCTGGTGTGGCAGCCCCCGGCGACGAACGGCCAGAACGTCGCGTCCACAGCACGCTGAATCCGCACGAAGGCGGGGCTCGCGGCGCGTACATGCTCGAGAAAGCGCAGCTGCCCGCCCGGCTTCACGACGCGGTGCAACTCGCTCAGCGCCGCCTCCTGCTCAGGCACCGAACACAGCACCAGGCAGACGACCGCGGCGTCCAGAGTGCTGTCGCTGGCCGGAAGCCGCTCGGCGACCGCATCGACGACGTTGATCGGCACCGCCGCCCGCTGCGCGGCCCGCTCGGCGAGCGTGCGCAGGTACGGGTCGGGCTCCACGGCCAACACGTGGGTCACCGTCGCGGGATAGTGCGGAAAGTTGAGGCCGTTGCCGCAGCCGACCTCGATCACCGTCCCGGCCAGGCCGGAGAGCAGCCGGGCGCGGTGCTCGGCCATCCCGCCGCGGTCCATCGCCGGGCTGATCTTCGCGTAGTAGCGCGCGAAGAGCGGGTGCGCGCGTCGCGGGCCCGTCATGGCGACCCTCCTCGGTCCGCTGGCGGCAAGCAGGAAGACATTCGGATCGTCTCCGGTTGGCTATCGTGGCAGCGGTTGCCCGAAATTGGCCAGAGGAGGACGTGCTCATGCCGAGAATCCCTGTTCACACCGTGGACGACGCGCCCGAAGCGGTCCGCGGAACGCTGGAGAAGTATGCCAGGCGGAACAACGGACGGCCGCGCAACATATACGCGGGGATGGCGCACGCTCCGATCGTGCTCGAAGCGTACGACGCGATGAACCTCGCGATCGCGCGGCATTCGACCTTTGACACGCGGATCAAGGAGGCGATCGCCCTCGCCGTCGGCGCCCAGGACGGCTGCCGCTACTGTCAGTCCGCGCACACCCTCTCCGCGGTGGCGGCCGGCTTCACCGAGGAGCAGGCCGTCGCGATCCGCAAGGGCGAGATCGACTTCGACCCGAAGCTGGCCGCGCTGCTCGACCTGGCCCGCGAGATCACCGCCAACGTCGGCGACGTGTCCGACGCGGCGTGGAAGCAGGCGCAGACGGCCGGCTGGAGCGACACCGAGCTGGCCGAGCTGTTCGCGCATGTGGCGGCGAACCTGTACACGAACTACTACAACCACTACGCCGGTACCGAACTCGACATCCAGCCCGCACCCGGGCTGTAGGTCGGGCGGTCGGGCGGTAACCCTGCCGGGCGTATTCGGGACCGGAGCGGACTGGACGGCACGTGGACGAATCCGAGCTCGAAGCCGAGGGTCAGGCGGACCGCGGCGGCTATCTGTTCACCGCCGTGGCGGACGCGCCGCCGTTGACGCTGGCCGAGGCGATCGTGCCGCGCTCCACGCGGTTCTCGCTCTCCGTGCCGCCGGAACGGGTCGCGCCCGGCCAGTACTACCTGCTCGGCAGCCCGGGCTCGCCGAGCTACGAGGTGGTCCAGACCGAGGAGGGGCCGGCGATGCCCGGCCGGCCCCGCTCGATCCGGCGGGCGCTGTTCGGCACCGTCGCCACCGCGCATCCCGCCGGGACTACAGTCACGGCCATCTCAGTTGAACGCGTCGAGGACTGGAACCGGTGGCGGCGCGGATGAGACCCGAGGGTGAGATCATCGTCGCTACGTGAGCGCAAGAGGAGCGATAGCGACATGGCGAAGATCGCGGTCTACGGGGCGACGGGCATGATCGGCAGCCGGGTGGTGGCCGAGGCACTGTCCCGCGGCCACGAGGTGATCGGCATCACCCGTTCGGGCGGCCCGCTGCCGGCCGAGGTCCAGGCGGTGAAGGGCGACGCCGGTGACACGGGCCTCACCGCGCGCATCGCCGGCGAGGTGGACGTCGTCGTCTCGGCGATCGGGCCGAGCCGCACCGGAGGCGACCGCCGCGAGTACCTCGCGCACCTGCGCAATCTGGCCGAGACGCTCGGCTCGGCGCGGCTGATCGTCGTGGGCGGGGCCGGCTCGCTGCTCGTGGACGGCAAGCTGCTGCTCGACCACCCCGAATTCCCGGAGATCTACCGGGCCGAGGCTCTGATCGGCGCGGAGGCGCTGGAATACGTGCGCGGGCTCGGCGAGGGTGTCGATTGGACGTTCTTCTCCCCGGCGCCGGTGATCCACCCCGGCGAGCGCACCGGCGTCTACGTGTCCGGCACCGACTCGCCGGTCGGCGACTCGATCTCCGCGGAGGACTACGCGGTCGCGTTGATCGACGAGATCGAGCGGCCCGCGCACCGCCGCGGCCGGTTCACCGCCGCGAGCTGACGCTGGCGAGGTCCCCGATCCACGCGGCGACGGCGCCGGTCAGCAGGTCGAGGACCGGCGCCTGATCCTTGCGCACCGCGAAGTCGTGGTTGCCCGCGGGCAGGGCGACGAGGCGGTGCGTGTCGGGCAGCGCGGGGAATTCCGGCGGGGTGCCGAAGGGGTCGGCCGCGCCCTGGACGACCAGGGTGGGCAGGCCGGTGCCGGTGAGTTCGCCGGATCGCGACTTCTCCGGCTTGCCGGGCGGATGCAGCGGGAAGGCGAGCGCGAGGACTGCGACGGCCCCGGTCTCCAGGCCGGTGCGGCACGCGACGCGTGCACCCGCGCTGCGGCCGCCGACCACGACCGGTGCGGCGGCCGTGTCGTCGGCAGCGGCCGCGGCTTGCTCGTGTACGTAGTCGAGCACCGCCCGCCACGCCACGTCGAGCGTCTTCGGCGCCGGCGCGATCCGCTTGCCCGCGACGCGCCAGGGCTGCTCGACCAGCGCGACCTCGACACCGTGCGCCGGAAGCGCGGCGGCGAGCGCTTGCAGGTCGGCCGCTTCGACGCCGCCGCCCGCGCCGTGCCCGAGAACGAGCACGGTGCGGCGGCGTCCCGCCGCGGGGAACGTGGTGAGCCGGGCGTCGCCGAGCGGCGTCGCGACGTAGGTCTGCATGATCCGAGCGTAACCGCGCCGGGTGGTTTATCCGGCCGCCCGACGCGAAGCGAGGTGTTGACGATACGATCAGCCGGTGTCTGACGTGATCGAGACCGAGAAGACGCCCGGCTGGCTCTCCGCGGATGAACTGCGCAGCGCGCGGGGGCATCTGCCGATCCTGTACGTCGAAGCCGTGCCGGTGCGGGTAGACGAGAGCGGCGAAGTGACCAGTGTCGGGCTGCTGCTGCGCATCGGGCCGGACGGGACGGTCAGCCGCACCCTCGTCTCCGGCCGGGTCATGCACCACGAGCGGATCCGCGACGCGCTGCTGCGGCACCTGGAGAAGGACCTCGGCCCGGTGGCGCTGCCGAGGATTCCGGCCTCGCTCCAGCCTTTCACCGTGGCCGAGTATTTCCCGACTCAGGGGATAACCCCGTACCACGATCCGCGCCAGCACGCCGTCGCGCTCGCCTATATCGTCCCGGTGACCGGCGACTGCCGCCCCCGGCAGGACGCCCTTGATCTGGTTTGGTTCACTCCGGGGGAAGCGGCGTCATCCGTAGTGCAGCAGGATATGCCCGGCGGTCAGGGCGTCTTGTTGAAGCAGGCGCTCGCTCATGTCGGCGCCCTGACCTGAACCAGAAAACTGGACTCTCCGGCAGGTCCGGCCGGGCGGAAGCGGACGGATATGCCCGATTTCGGGTCAGCCGTGCGCTTCCTGGAACTTCACGATCAGATCGTTGGCCACCCGGCCGCGCTCCGACACGTCGTATCCCTGGGCCTTGGCCCATTCCCGCACGTCCGAGGTGTTCGGCCCGACCGCGGCCGCGGCCTTGCGCGCCGCGCCGCGCGCGGGCTGGCGGCCGCCCTTGTCCCGGCGCGCCGCGTCGATGAACTTCGCCAGCGTGTCGCGCAGCTTCTGGGCGTTCGCCGAGCTCAGGTCGATCTCGTAGCGCGTTCCGTCCAGCCCGAAGGCGACCGTCTCGTCGGCCTCACCGCCGTCGAGGTCGTCGATGAGGGTCACTTCTACTTTCCGTGCCATGGAACATGCGCTTTCTCGAGGAAACCGGATATCCCCGCCAGGATAACACCGCGCCTTCCTGCCGCGGCTTATCGGTGTCCCGTTGATTCGCCATTGCCACGGGCCGGGCGAAAACCGATTCGCGATGATGATCGATAAGCGGCGGCGGTG
>JBKOWZ010000005.1:0-8711 GCA_046724665.1 Actinomycetota bacterium | reverse complement strand
GATCTCGGCCATCAGGTGCGGATGCGCGGCGGTGCCGAACTCGGCGTCGGGGAGGGCCACCGGGCCGCCGGAGCCCAGGTCCTGGTCGTTCGCGTCGAGGATGTCCGCCTCGGCCGGGGCGAAGAAGTCCCTCGCGAAGATCGTGCCGTCCGGGGCGACGGCGAGGTGCACGAGCGACTCGGAGAGCGTCGCGGGCGGCGCGCTGCCCGGCCCGGCCGGGGGCGTGACGCCGTTGCCGGTGGCGACGAACATGCCGTCGGCGCCGTCGCCGACGATGCCGCCGCCGGCCTGCCAGATGCCCGCGCCGGAGGCGTTCGGGCCGGCCTCGGCGGTCCACATGTGGAGTGCCTGCGTGCTCGTATTCACCCCGACCACGTAGCCGCGGAACGGCAGGGTGTCGCAGAGGCTGCCGAACGCGGCGTACACGGAGCCGTTCTGGAGCAGCAGGCCGGTGCGTTGCAGTTGGTCCGCGGTGTAGAAGGTGTCGGACGGATCGTTCGAAGGAGAGCCCTGAATCGTCACCGGCCAGCCCGGTCGCTCGGCTCCGGTGTTCGGATCGAGCGCGTGCAGGTAGTAGTGCGGGTCGGCCGGGGTGGTGCCGTCGTTCACCTTCGCGGTCAGATACAGGTACCCGGATGAGGGGTCGTAGACAGGCGTGGACGTGACGCCGACGTCGGGCGCGAGGTCGCCGCAGCCGATCGCCGACGCGGGCCACGCCGGGCCGAGGTGAACCGACCACCTGATCGCGCCGGTCTCGCCGTCGAGGCCGTAGACGTGGTTCTCCTCGGTGGCCGCGATCACGGTCGATCCGACGACCAGGGGCTGCGCGTAGATCTGGCCGCTGAGCGCGGTGGAGAACAGCTGCCCGAAGTCGCTGCCGCTCACCGCGCCCGGCGAGAGCTTCGGTTCGTCGCGGTCCCAGCCGGTGCGGCCTGCGTCGGCGGAGACGGTGACGACGTCGGCACGCGCGTGGGGCGCCGACGCCAGGCCGACCGTGCCGAGGGCGACTGCCGCCGTGACCGCAACCAGCCGCGAGGGCACGCGTGAGCCATACCCGTGACGCATCGAAAGGGCCCTTCGCCGAAAAGTTCGCACTTCGGATGACGTCTCCGGGTTTGGCCGGACGCCGGGAAGATCGTGGCACAGCGGCCTGACATTTCCCCCGGTGCGCGGGGGCGCGCGCAATCACGGTACGTACTTCGCGCGCCCCCTTGACGGCTATCCGGCCGCGATGACGCTGCCCGGGCCGAGCAGTCCCTTCGTGCTCGCGGGCGACCACGTGCCGGGTCCGGCGGTCCCGATGCCGAACCTGATGCGCCCCGGCAGGTGGAGGTTGTTGCCGCAGTAGACGTCGATCTCGTCGGCGGTGGCGCCGAGCGCGGTCGAGGAGCCCGCCGGGGCGGCGTTCGGCGCCGAGACCATCTCAGCCTTCTGCCAGGAGTCGGTCGCCGGGTCCACCCCGAGGACGTGCACCTGTCCCGCGTTGTCCACGTAGCTCAGGTAGATCCCGAGCGGCCCGGCGGCCGCCGCCAGCGGGGCGCCGACGGGTACCGCGCTCGCCGAGATCCACGCGTGTGGCGCGGATGGCGCGGCGCCGAGCATGAGCCGGTTCTTCCAGACCTGGCCGGTGGCGCTCGCGTAGAAGAGCTCGAACACATCGGCGCCGGCAGCGGCGCCCGGCACCGGCGCGACGGCGAGGCCGCGCGCGGTCGCGCCGCCCGCGGGGACGGCGACGGTGTCCGTCCAGCCGCCGTTGGGGAGCCAGGAGAGTTCGTGCACCGAGCCGTCCGCCGCAGTGGCGAGCACGGCGAAGGCGCCGTCGGCGAAGCCGGTCGCGGCGATGCCGCCCGCGGGTTGCCACGACACCATGAGCGGAGACGGGGGCGTGAAACCGGGGACGAGCGTCGCGGTGATCGGCGTGCACGGGTGCGGGATCTCGGAGAAGACGCGCATTTCGTGGCCGGCGAAGAACACGGCGAGCGGGCTGCCGCCGGCCACGGCGGCAGCGAGCGGGGTTCCAGGTGACGCCGTGACGCTGCTGATCCGCGCCGGTTTCGCCAGCCCGGGACAGTGTACGTACAGCCACAGGTCCTGCCCGATGAAGAACACTGCCGGGCCGTCGGTGGTGCGCGTCATCGCCACCGGCGCCCCGGCCGGGGCGATCGGCCCGCCGACCGGGGCCGCGGCGGTGGACGGTCCGTAGGTGTACAGGGTCTGATCGTTTCCGATGAACGCGGCGACCGTCGTCGGGGCGGTAGTCGCCGCGGCCGCGTGCGCACCGGACGGCCCTGCCCCGATCAGCGCCAGCGCGCTCACCGCGAGCGCGGCGACGAAGCCACCGGCCAGTCCTCGGCTCAGCCTTCGCATGATCCCTCCCGCCTTTCCAATACCCCCCTGAGGGAGCATCCTGACACTTGGCTCTGTATGTCGTCTGTATGGCACCTGAACTGCGGCCTTGGGGGTGAGATCGTGCCGGAGCGGCTCGCCGTCCGGCTGCTCGGCCCGCCGCGCGCGCTGCTCGGCGGGCGGGAGCTTGCGCTCGGCCCGCCGCTACAGCGGGCCCTGTTCGCCGTGCTCGCGTTCCGGGCGAACCAGGTCGTCTACGGCAGTGAGCTGATCGACGCGGTCTGGGGCGAGCAGCTGCCGGGCCGGCCGCGCGGCGGCGTGCACACCTATATCGCGGGCCTGCGACGTGAGCTCGAGCCGGACCGCGCGCACCGCGCGCCGAGCCGGATCCTCGAGTCGCACGGCTCCGGGTACCGGCTCAACCTGGGCGCGGACGGCATCGACGTCCTCGAATTCGAGCGCCTTCGCGACCGGGCCCGCAGGGACTGGAAGGCCGGGCAGCTCGACGCCGCCGAGCGCTCCCTCGGCGCGGCGCTCGCGCTGTTCAGCGGGGTCGTGCTCGGCGGGGTTCCCGGCCCGTTCGCGCAGGCGCAGCGCGACCGGCTCGCCGAGGAGCGGCTCGCCGTGCTCGAGGACCGGGCCGAGGTCCGGATCGCCCGTGGCCGCCACGCCGAGACCACCGCGGAACTGAGGGCGCTGACTCATGCGCATCCGCTGCGTGAACGCCCCTGGGCACTGCTCATGCTCGCGCTCTACCGCGAGGGGCGGCAGGCCGATGCCCTGGCGGCCTTCGACCAGGCGCGCGCGGTGACCGTCGAGGAGCTCGGCCTCGACCCCGGGCCGCTGCTGACCGAGCTGCGCCAGCGGATCGTGGTCGGCGATCCGGCCCTCTCCCCCGCGACCGCCGCCGCAGCGGCCGCTACTACGACGGCCCGGCGGCTGTGTAACTTACCCAGGGACGTCGGTCATTTCACCGGCCGGGAACGCGAGTTGCGCGCCGTCACGGCGCTGGCCGACCGGGGCGCGGACGCGGTGGTCGTGTGCGCGATCGACGGGATGGCGGGCATCGGGAAGACCGCGCTGGCCGTCCATCTCGGCCAGCAGCTCGCCGAGCGCTATCCCGACGCCCAGCTCTACCTCGACCTGCACGCGCACACCGTCGGCCAGGAGCCGGTGCCCAGCGCGCAGGCCCTGGACAAGCTGCTGCGGGCGCTCGACGTCCCCGGCGGGCAGATTCCGCCGGACCTCGACGGCCGGGCCGCGCTGTGGCGGGCGCGGCTCGCCGGCCGCAGGGTACTGATCGTGCTGGACAACGCCGTGGACGCCGCGCAGGTCAGACCACTGCTGCCGGGGTCGGCGGGCTCGCTGGTGCTGGTCACCGCGCGGCGCAGGCTCGCCGATCTGGACGGCGAGTTCCTCACCCTCGACGTGCTGCCCGGCGCGGACGCCGTCGCGCTGTTCACCGCGGCCGCGGGCGGCGACCGCGCCGCCGCCGAGCCGGAGCAGAGCGCCGCGGTCGTGCGCACCTGCGGCTACCTGCCGCTCGCCGTGCAGATCGCCGCCGCGCGGCTGCGCCACCGCCCGGCGTGGACGGTCGCGCACCTGCTGGAACGCCTCGGCGACGAGGACGGCCGGCTGGCCGAGCTGGCCGTCGGCGACCGCAGTGTCGCGGTCGCCTTCGCCCTCTCCTACCGGCTGCTGCCGCCGGAGAGCCGGCGCGTCTTCCGCCTGCTCGGCTTGGTGCCCGGCGCCGACTTCGACGCATTCGGCGTCTGCGCGCTGGCGGACACCGACCCGCGCCGGGCCGACCGGATCCTGCAAGACCTCGTAGACGCCCACCTGCTCGACGAGCCGGAGCCGGGCCGGTATCGCTTCCACGACCTGCTCGGCGCGTTCGCCGCGCAGCAGTGCCGCGACGAGGAGAGCGCGGACGGCATGCGCGCGGCGCGTGGACGGCTGTTCGACTATTACCTGTACTCGGTGGACCGCGCCGAAGACCGCGTACGCCCGCAGCGGCTCGACCGCGCGGCCGGGACGACGCCGGCGGCGGCGATACGCGAGTTCGCCGATCAGTCGGCGGCGTTCGACTGGCTCGACCGGGAGCGGGCCAACTTCGTACCCGTCGTCGCGGCCGCCGCCGAGCACGGTTTCCCCGGCCACGCCTGGCAGATCGCCCGCTGCCTGTGGGGATTCTTCGAGAACCGGCGGCTGTGGGCCGACTGGATCGCGACGCACGAACTCGCCCTGCCGTGCACGCGCGCGGTCGGCGACCGGCTCGCCGAGGCCAGGATCCTCGTCGGGCTCGGCGTGGCCAAGCACGACCTGCGCCGCTACGACGAGGCCGTCGAGCACTTCCTCGAGGCGCTGGCGCTCATGCGGGAGACCGGTTTCCGCAACGGCGAGGCGGGCGTGCTGATCAACCTCGGCAACACCTACCGCAGGGCCGGCCGCCTCGCCGAGAGCATCGACTGCCAGGAACGCGCGCTCGGCACCTTCCGCGAACTCGGCGAACGCGTCGGCGAGGCGATCGCGCTGGCGAACCTCGGCGACCTGTACCGGGAGGCCGGCAGGTACCCGGAGAGCATCGACTGCCAGGAGCAGGCGCTGGCGCAGTTCCGCAAGATCGGGGACCGGCGCCTCGAGGGGAGCGCGCTCGACAACCTCGGCCGTACCTATCTGTCTATGCGCCGCTACGACGACGCGGCCGCGTACTGCCAGGAGGCGCTGACCGCGCGGCGGGAGACCGGCGACCGGCTCGGCGAGGTCGAGACACTCGACTGCCTCGGCCAGGTCCGCGCCGCCGTAGGCGACCGGCCGCAGGCACGACGCCACTGGCGGCGGGCGCTCCGAATCGCCGAGGAGCTCGGCGCGCCGGCCGCGGCAGACATCGCCGCACGCCTGGCGGCAGGCGCCTAGTACCGATTAGCAGCGGCGAGAGTGACAGACGGTGACGGTGACGGCGCCGGACCTGCACCGCGTCCACGGATGCATTCCCGGCGCCGCCGCCGCTCACGTTGGTGCTCCTATCGTGCCGTCCCCTGGAGTGTCACCACGGGAACGCTGACCGGCAGCCTGCTCACCGGGTCGGTAAAGGGCATCTGGAAGCTGGTGCTGAAGAACCCTGCGGTGGTGGGCTGGAAGGCGATGCCGATCTGGCAGCTCGTCGCGCCGGGCTTGAGGTCGTGGCAGGTGTTGCCGACCAGCTTCCAGGGGGTCTGGAAGTCCGGCGGCAGATCGACCGGATTGACCCCGTGGAGGTGGAAGATCAGCCAGAGGACGTACTGCGACCACACGCTGATTTCCGGGAAGTTGACGATGTTGCCGAGGTAGTCGGTGGTGAGGTACTCGGCGCCGCCGCCGAACATGCGTACGCTCGGCGTCGCGACCGGCTTGCCTGACGTGTCATTGAACACCAGTTGCAGCGTGTCGGCCACCGGCCTGCCCGACGGCGTGTAGACGACGGTCACCGTGCAGGAGCGGCCGGGCAGGACGACGGCGGTGCACTTGTCGTCAACCACGTGGAACACGTTCGGGTTCTTCACCGGCGCCGGGTAGTCCACGATGTCCACGGGGTAGATGTTCGTGAACAGGAACGTGTGAGTGCCCTGGCTCATGCCGAAGTCGTAGGTGTCCACGTTCCACGGGTACGCGGGCGTGTTCGCGCTGGCGGCCGTCGCGGCGGGCAGCAGCAGCGCGGCCAGGACTGCGAGTCCTGGGACGATGTAGAGGAGTTTGCGGAGCCTTCTGCGCAGCATGTCGGGTCTCCCTCTCGTCAGAGACCGATCTCGTGATGCGCGGACTGGGCGGTCGCGGTACGGTGCGCAGCCCGCGATGCCACGCTGACAGCCTGCTCTTCATTGACTCTGCATGCCGTCTGGATGGCCAAGCGGTGTCAGAACACGACTGTGGCGCGACGGCACACGGCCGTCGCGCCACAGCTTCGAACCCTCAGTCTCCGGTGCCTCGGCGCCGGGAACGCTCAGCGCACTGACACATCGTCTCAGCGTCCGACGCTAACTTGTGCTACAGGACACCGATGGCCAGGTCCATTGGCCGTTGGGTGAGATGGTCACACCCCAGTTGTTGCCACTGCCGTTGGGTTTCGCGACCATCACGTACTGGCTCGGCCAGGTGGCGCTGACGTTCCAGGTCGAGTAGACCACCGCGGGCGCGACGAGGTTCATGGTCACGGTCCAGGTGTTGGAGCCGGTGACCGAGACGTTCAGGTTGTACCAGTTGCTGCCCTTGGAGCCGGCGGAGAGCGTCGCGGTGCAGCCTCCACCGCCGCCGCCGCCCCCTCCTCCACCGCCGCCACCGCCACCGCCACCGTCGCCGATGGAGACACTTGCGTTACCGCTGCCGCCGCCCCAGGCCTCGGTCGCGAGGATCTGGTAGTTCATCGTGCCCAGATTCATCCCATGGCTGGCCCACGCGTTGAAGAAGTTCTGCGTGGTGATGGTGCCGCTGCTGACGGGCGAGGTGCGGATGGCCAGGTACTGGTTGAACGTCGCGGTGCCCTGGATGGAGGGCTGGTTGACCTGCTGGTGCTCGTAGATGTTGTACGTGCCGCCGTCGCTGGTCATCTGGCCCATGTACGTGCCGGCGGTGGGCGGCGAGCCCTTGTAGTTCTCCATGACGTAGTACTCGACCAGCGGGTTGGTCGTCCAGCCGTACAGCGAGATCAGCGTGGTGCCGCCGGAAGCGTTCAGGGTGCTGGAGAAGTTCACGGTGTGGCCGCTGCCCGGGTTCCAGCCGACGCCGGCGACGAAGTCGCCGATGCCGCTCCAGTTCGCGGAGTAGCTCGTACCCGAGTTCAGCGTGATACAGGCTGACCCCTGGCCGTTGGACCACATCTGGTAGTAGTAACCGCCGTTCGTTCCGGTCTGGTTCGAACAGATGGCGGCGTGGGCCGCGCCGGCGGGCAGGAGCACCGTGGCCGCGGTCAGCGCGACGCCGGCGGCGACGGCCAGCCTGTTGCGGCGAAGCAGCCTGAAACGGCCGCGTCTGCGGCCGCTCGGGCTCACCGGGGAGTCGTTCATATACACGCCTCTTCCTCGTTGAAGATCGTGAGCGTGGCCGGGCAGCGCGACACGACTCGGCGTCGCGAGAACGCGGCGAGGATGGCCGGCCGCCGTGTGGGCGACGACCGGTGGGGCAGGTCGCAGCAATAACCCGGACCGACAGTCGTAGGGGCCTGTCGATGGCGTGAGTATCAGACCCGCCGCGCCGGGCTGTCAACAACTTTCGGAGAGATTTCGGAAATCCGGATCGCGGCCCGTGACGGCCGTGAGAAGGCATGTCACCAAGCCGTCGCCCGGGCCCGACCAGGATTCGACCGGCCGAGAGGGGCCGACTGCGCCAAACGACCGATGTTTAACCGGAAGACTTTCGAAATTTTCGGCGGCCCGGGCCCGGACTCGGCCGCGCCGACTCGCGGTTGCCGGTCTTCGCACCGATGTTTAGCATGACCCTGCGAAACCGGTCGAAAACGACGACGTTATCAAGTACCGGAGGCACTGAATCATGACTCTGAAGCGCTTTGCGGCGCTGCCGGCCATCGCGGCGCTCGCCGTGGCGGGGTTCACCGCGTCCCCCGCCGAGGCGGCCGGCCCGGTCGGCCAGTTCACGCTCACCATCACCGACGCGAGCACCGGCATGGTGAAGTCGCAGGTGACGCTCACCTGTCTGCCGACCGGCGGCACACATCCGCACGCGCAGCCGGCCTGCGACGATCTGGTGGCCGCCAACGGCCAGATCGCGTGGATCCCGCCGCAGGCGGGCTCGTTCTGCATCGCGGTCTACCAGCCGGTGTACGCGACGGCCACCGGAACCTGGGCGGGCGCGCCCGACAACTATCGGATGCTCTTCTCCAACGCCTGCGCCGCCAACGTGCTCACCGGCGGCCACGTGTTCTACTTCTGACACAGCAGAGATCTACCTCACACTCGACGCAGTCGAGGTTTGACACACTCGTTCTAACCCACTCGGCGGCCACCGGTCCACGGCGGCCGCCGAGTGGGTTCCATGCGGGGCGCCGCGTCTACCAGCAACAAGGCGCCCACAAGCGCACGAGCATCTCAGAACACTGCTGTAGTAACAGCAACGTGGAAGACATGAACCCCCTGTCTCCGGGTCATAATCCCCTCCGGCGGCAGACGTCACTGCCGACCCTGTTCACCGCCCGTTACACCTCAAACCCTCGTCGATACACCGGCCGAGAGAGATGCCCCGCGTAGTCGTCGTGTGTCTGTGGTGGCGGGTCGTTCTTTGGAGTTGCGATGGGTGTTTTCGTGTCGTCGGGTGTGTCGGGTGTGGCTGCGGGGTTGGGGGTGCGGCTGTCGTTGGCGGAGTGTGACGTGTTGGAG
>JBKOWZ010000245.1:0-16789 GCA_046724665.1 Actinomycetota bacterium | reverse complement strand
GATAGCGAGCAACTCGGGGCCGACGTCCACGCCAAGCGGCTCCAAGGCGGTTTTCAGCTCCTCGTGCGCCTGCTTGAGTTCGTTCACCGGTCGGCCCTGAACGCGGCGTAAGCCCAGTCATAGTGGCGGTCCGCCGCGATGGACCACGGGTCCTCGACGTCGATCGGGCACGGCACACCGATGTGGCGCTCGATCTCGACGAACTCCCACGTTAGGCGACCCCAACCCCAGGAGGCTTCGGAGATCGCCCGCTTGACGTCGTCCTCGGTCGCGCCCCAGACGACAAGGCGGATCGGGACTTCCGCCGGAATGGTGTAGAGGGTGGCGGCTGCGGAGTCGGATCGGGTCGGTGCGCTGGGCATGCAGATCACCTCATGTCGAGGGCTTCCGGTGCCCAGAGTTTAGAACTAAAAGTTATAAACTTCTACGGGATCGGCGAGTCTAGGATTTGACCAGGAGGGACAGGAGGGAGCCGCGCCATGGCCGAGTGGATCACCGCGTCTACGCCGTACCTCTCGCCGCGCGCCGACGGGCAGGCCGACCCGTGGGCGCGGGAAGCAGCCGACGCCGGGCATGTCGGGCGCCACAAGGTCATATCGGCTGGCAGCGCGGTCGCGCCGGATCTTGTCGCCGCGTTGCTGGGCGTCGAGTCGGGCAGCCTGGCGGTGCGCCGCCGACGTGTCGTGACGCTCGACGACCGGCCTGTCGAGATCGCCGACTCCTGGTACCCGGCCTCTATTGCCGACGGGACTGGGCTCGCTGAACTCAAGCCGATCAAGGGTGGTGCGCTGCGGCTGTTGGCCGATCTTGGCTACATCGCCGTGCGGCACACCGAGGACGTCTCGGCGATCCGTCTGCCCGACGAGTTGGCCGACCTGCTTGACCTGCCCGTGGGAGAGACGGCCCTTGAGCTGGTACGCACGTCGTTCTCCGGCGACGGCACACCGTTCGAGGTCGCGGTCATGACGATGACGCGGAACATGGAGCCGGGCGTGCCGCGCCGGTTGCGGTACGAACTGAGGTCGCCGTGAGGTCGGACGGCCGACCGGTTCACCAGCGGATCGCCGCCGATCTGCGTGCCCTGATCATGTCCGGCGACCTGTCGGGCAAGCTGCCGACAACCCACGAACTGATGGAGCGTTACGGTGTCGGCTCGCCCACAGTCCAGCGTGCGATCCAGGTCCTCAAGGACGAAGGCTTCGCCGAAGGTCGGCGCGGCTCAGGCGTCTACGCGACGGGCCGGATGCCGATCGACACGACCGCATACGTTCAGGCGGAAGGCGGGTACAGCTATGAACTCCTGGCCGTCGCCGAAGTCGTGCCGCCGATCGCAGTAGCGGACGCGTTCGGCAGAGCGGCGAGCGTCATCATGCGTCACCGGCTGATGCGGCTCGACAGTACGCCGGTCGAGTTGTCCTGGTCCTATTACCCGGTGGACATCGCGGCGGGTACAGGGCTGGCCGACCGGCGGCGCATTAAGGGCGGTGCGGCGGCTCTGCTGGCCGATTTGGGGCACGCTCCGGTCCGATACGAGGAGATCGTTTCGGCGCGGTTGCCGACGACGGCCGAGCTGGAGCTGTTGGAACTACCTGACGACGTTCCGGTCTTGCGGCACTTCCGGGTGCTGTTCACCGCCGACGGTCTGCCGGTCGAGGCGACCGTGATGGTAAAGGGCGGGCACCGGTTCGAGGAGCGCGTCTCGGGCGCCTTCTAAGACAAGTACGGCCCCGCAACGTGCTGTGGGGCCTTCGTCGTCGGTACTCGCCTACGCGGGTTCAGGCACCGCCGCGAGGGCATCCCGGAGTTGCTGGGCGCGGGTCTGGCCTACCCCTAACTCGGCCTTGAGCCGCCCTACTCCGGCGGCCCGGCCTGCGCTCTTTCGGGTAGCCGCGTCTACTTCCCGAGCGGCTTCGAGTAGATCCGCCCACGAGCGATCGTCCGCCGACTTCTGCTCAGCCGGGTCTACCAGCGCAGGGGTGGCCTTCTCCGTCTTCTTCGGGGCCGGAGGTAGGGCGGCCTTGGGCTTTTCGGGTATGGCCGCCGGAGCGGTCGGAGTAGGTACCGACTCGACTACGGGTAGAGGCGCGGGTGCCTGCACCGGTAGAGGCGGCTCGACCCGGGCAGGTACCTCCGGGACCGTCGCCCCGCGTAAGACGGCGAGGTGGGCGACGACGGCGAGGGCGAGCGGGGAGATGCCTCCGGCGGCGATCACGAGCCAGACGCCGGGGGCGAGGTACCCGGCCTCGGCGAGGTGGAACACGCCGTTCCCGAGCAAAGAGACGATGATCGCGCCGAAGGCGACGGAGCGGGCGAAGCGCCGGGCCTTCTCGTTGGTCTCGGCGGAGAGCCAGATTCTCGTCGCGACGGCGGCGGTGGCGTCCACGGTGACCGGCAAGAGCACGGCCGTCTTCGGCGTCCAGCCCGCGAGCCGAGCGGTGCCGTCGAGCGCGCCGAAGGAGGAGACGGCGGCGGCGATGGTGACGACGGCGAGGCCGGTGACCACGAGCGGGTCTCTGCGGGTGCTCATGCTGCGCTCCCCGGGGTTTCGCGGGGAAGGGCTTCGCCGTCGGTGACGGTGAGCGTCCACGTGCATTCCGACTCGATGCGGAACCGGTGCAGGCCGGGGGCGTTGCCGACGTACGTCGTGGCGCTGCCGGTCGCGGTGCCCTCGGCGATCGAGACGCCGTTCACCGAGCCGCCGACCTCAACGACGCGGAAGGCGCCGCCTGGCGGGCACGTGAAGGAGTACGAGACCGCCCACTCCGGGCCGGTCGTGAAGGCAGCCGAGGCCAGGTTCCCGCCTCCACTCAGGCGCAGGATCGACGTCGTGGCGCCTGGAGTCGGCGCGGGGCGGGTAGCGGGGTACGGCGGCACGCCGAACACGAAGGCGTACGCCGCGACGGCGAGCGTGGCGGTCAAGGCGAGGAGGCGGGAAAGGCGGCGTCTCCTGCTGGGAATCGGCGTGGGACTGGTCACGGGTCGGTCCTTCCGGTTGGACCGGAGTAGGGGGTGCCGTGACCTGGAGACTTCGCGGTGCGCGGGGAGGGTCCGCGATACTCCGCGCGCTACTTCGGCCCTTCGGATTGGATCGGGTCCGATCGGGTTAGACGAGGTTCGTCTATCCTGAAAGCGCTGGTAGACCACGCTTCTTCGGGTTGGATCGGGCTCCTCCGGGTCGAGGTCTTAGGAGTTCAACTCCCCCCTCGCGCACCACGGTGCACCGACGAGAGTCAGGTGCCGAAGTAACGAAGACAGCTCGGTGTAGGTGGCCTGGGTCACTCTCGCCGAGCTTCTTGCTTTCCAAGAACACCTGAGACGGATACCGCCCGAGCGGGATCCACCCCATTGAAACCACCCGCCCAAAGGCGCCGTCTCCGGCTTCGCCGGGTACTTGACTTTGTTTAGTACCGGACACAGTATAAGAGCATGGTATCGAGCCATGATCCCCAACTGCTGAAGGGCGTCGTGTCGCTGCTGTTGCTGCATCTGCTGGCTGAGCAGGAGTCCTACGGCTACGAGGTGGCGCAACGGCTCCAGGCAGCCGGCTTCGCCGATGTCTTGGAGGGCACGGTGTATCCCGCGCTGGCACGACTCGAACGCGAGGGGCGGCTGGCCACTCGACTGGTCGCCTCGTCCAGCGGTCCCGCGCGCAAGTACTACCGGCTCACGCCGGCGGGCCGTGACGCCCTTGAGATCGGAACCGCGGCTTGGACCCGGCACGTGGCCGGCGTTGACGCCGTGTTGAGCCGCCCCCTGCCACCAGTTCCGGAGAGGGAGTCCTGACAATGGCGCACACCACCGTCACCTGGTTCGGGCGACTGCGCATCGAGCGCCTCGTATGGGCCCTAGACCAGCGGCTCTACGACCTGCCGCGCCACTCGCGCATCGCCAAGCGCCGCGAGGTGCGGGCGAACCTGCTCAGCGCCGCTCAGGACATCGGCACCGGTGAGGCGCTGCGGCGCCTGGGCACGAGCCGCGAACTGGCCGGGCAGTATCTGGCCGCCGAATTCGGGGAGGGCCCCCGGCACTCGTGGATCGCGACCGCATACATCGGCGGGGCAGCCCCGCTGCTGCTGAACTTCTTCCTCGACGAGGCCGCCTCCGCGTACTCGCAGGCCGTCACCGCAACGGATCCGCACGCCACCGGAACCTTCATCTGGCATGGCATCAGCTACCTGCAAAGCGCCGTGACCTACGCCTTCGACGACGGTCACGCCAGCCGCACCGGCGGCGCGTGGACGCCGCTGACCTACATCCTGTGGGCCCTCGCGACCGTCGTCGGCGGCAGGCTCTGGCGTTTGCCGTGGTGGAAGGACTTTCGGCGTAAGGATAAGGCGGCTGCTATGCCTACGCCGTGACGTAGCCGGAACGGATGAGGTAACACCATAAACGACTTACGTCGGTACACCGTGGTGGCGTGCCGACGTAAGTCAGGTGCCGAATTGGCGAGTGGACATTCAGGCGGACGGGGCGGTGGCGTTGACCATCCAGTTGGTGCCGAACCGGTCGGTGCACATGCCGAAGACGGCGCCCCAGGGGGCCTTGTCGAACGGCATCGTGACGGTGCCGCCCTCGCTCAGGCCCTCCCAGTAGCCGCGCAGGGTGGCCTCGTCGTCGCCGCTGAGCGAGACCGAGACGCCGGCCTGCGGGCGGAACTCCATGCCGGCGGGGGTGTCGGCGGCCATGAGTACGAGACCGTCGGGCGTCTCCAGCTGGGCGTGCATGATCTTGTCCTGCTCTGTGGGGTCCCCGGCGTGGAACTCGGCGAAGGTTGACATGGTCAGCTCGCCGCCGAGGACCGACTGGTAGAAGGTCATCGCCTCGCGCGCTGTGTCCTGGAAGCTCAGGTAGGGGTTGAGTCGGACGCTCATCTCGGTCTCCTCGATTTCCTTGCTGTCGCGCAACGGAAAGATTCTACACTGGTCAGTGTAGAACTGGGCGAAGGGAATGGGTAGTCAGTCATGGCCAGCCGGGAAGCGACCAGAGGCATCGACCCACGCATACTGCGCTCCCGGGCGGCGGTAATCCAGGCGGCGACGACTCTGTTCCTGCACAACGGCTTTCGCGCGACGACCATGGACGAGATCGCCGAGGCGGCCGGGGTCTCCAAGCGGACGGTCTACAACAACTTCGCCGACAAGCAGGCGCTGTTCCGGCAGGTAGTGATGGCCGCCACCGGAGTCGTCGAACAGTTCGCCGCCGACGCCGCCGCGCAGTTGGCCGACCCGGATGACCTGCCCGCGGCCCTGACCGCGCTCGCCCGCCGCCTCGCGGTGACGGCCACCGACGCGCGGGTGGTACGGCTGCGGCGCCTGCTCATCGGCGAGGCCCACCGCTTCCCCGACCTGGCCGCCGAGTACTACCGCGTCGCGCCCGGCAAGGTCATCTCGACGCTGGCCGACGGGTTCGCCTCGCTCGCCGGCCGGGGCCGGCTCCAGGTGAGCGATCCGCACCGGGCTGCCGAGCAGTTCGCCTTCCTGGTACTCGGCGCCGCCCTCGACCGGGCGATGTTCGACGGCCGAGACACCGCCCTCGACACCGATGGTCTCGTGCGTGCCGCCGACGACGGGGTACGTACCTTTCTCGCCGCCCACGTCCGGCCGTCGGCCTGACTCGGAGATCGGCCCCGGTGTTGTCACACCGGCGTTACGAGGTTCGTCACAGCTTCAACGGATCGCGTAGGGAGAATGGGTTGATGAACCGCGAAGACGGCGAAGGCGGCGAGGCCGGCACGGACCGCGAGGCTCTGGCGCAGGAGTTCTTGGCGCGGCGCTTCGAGGAGCACCGCGCCCACCTGCGCGCGGTGGCGTACCGCATGCTGGGGTCGCTGAGCGAGGCGGATGACGCCGTACAGGAAGCGTGGCTGCGCCTGAGCCGCTCCGACACCAGCGACGTGCACAATCTGGCCGGATGGCTGACCACCGTCGTCGGGCGAGTATGCCTTGACATGCTGCGGTCACGGGCGTCGCGGGGCGAGCAGCCGCTGGACGTACGCGTACCCGATCCGATCGTGAGCCGTGAGGACGGCGCCGATCCGGAGCACGAGGCATTGCTCGCCGACTCGGTCGGTCTGGCGTTGCTCGTCGTGCTCGAGACACTCGCACCCGCCGAGCGGCTCGCCTTCGTGCTGCACGACATGTTCGCCGTGCCCTTCGACGACATCGCGCCGCTCGTAGGGCGCACGCCGACTGCGGCGCGCCAACTCGCCAGCCGTGCGCGTCGGCGTGTCCAGGGCACGGCCGCGACGCAGGAAACGGATCAGTCCCGGCAGCGCAAGATCGTCGAGGCGTTCATGGCCGCCTCACGCGGCGGCGACTTCGAGGCACTGCTCGCGCTCCTCGACCCGGACGTCACGCTGCGCGCCGACCTCGGCGTGTTGACGCCAGGCGTCGAAGGCGTGTCGTCGCAGGTCATCGTCGGCGCGCAAAAGGTCCTCGCGCAGGCGCAGGCCTTCCGGCGCTACGGGCAGTACGCCAGGCTGGTGCTCGTCAACGGCCTGCCGGGCATCGCGACGCTCATGGGCGAGCGTCCGGTGTCGGTCATGAGCATCGCCGTCCGGGACGGGAAGATCTTCGAGATCGACATCCTCGCGGATCCGGAACGGCTCCGCCGGCTCGACCTGGCCTTCCTCAACGACTGACCGAAGCAGCTGACCTGGTGCCGTGGCAGCACGGCACCAGGTCAGCTCTGGGCCATGTCCACGAAGCGGGAGTAGTGGCCCTGGAAGGCGACGGTGATGGTGGCCGTGGGGCCGTTGCGGTGCTTGGCGACGATGAGGTCGGCCTCACCGGCGCGGGGGGACTCGCGCTCATAGGCGTCCTCGCGGTGCAGGAGGATGACCACGTCGGCGTCCTGCTCGAGCGAGCCGGACTCGCGCAGGTCGGACATCAGCGGGCGCTTGTCGGTGCGCTGCTCGGGGCCGCGGTTGAGCTGGGCGATGGCGACGACCGGGATCTCCAGCTCCTTGGCCAGTAGCTTGAGGGCGCGGGACATCTCGGAGACCTCCTGCTGGCGGCTCTCCGGCCGGCGCGAGCCGCCTGTGGACATCAGCTGGAGGTAGTCCACCACGACCAGGCGCAGGTCGTGACGCTGTTTCAGGCGCCGGCACTTGGCTCGGATCTCCATCATCGACATGTTGGGGGAGTCGTCGATGAACAGCGGCGCGTCGGAGATCTCGCCCATCTTCCTGGCCAGGCGCGCCCAGTCGTCGTCGGTCATCGTGCCGGAGCGCATGTGGTGCAGGGCGACCCGGGCCTCGGCGGACAGCAGGCGCATGGTGATCTCGTTGCGGCCCATCTCCAGGCTGAAGATGACGCTGGTCAGGCGGTTCTTGATGGAGCACGACCTGGCAAGGTCGAGCCCCAGGGTCGATTTGCCGATGGCGGGGCGGGCGGCCAGGATGATCATCTGGCCGGGGTGCAGGCCGTTGGTGAGGCCGTCGAGATCGGTGAAGCCGGTGGGGACGCCGGTCATCTGGCCGGAGCGGGTGGAGATCGACTCGATCTCGTCGAGCGCGCCCTCCATGATGTCGGCCAGGACCGCGTAGTCCTCGCCCGCGCGCTGCTCGGTGACGCCGTAGACCTCGGCTTGGGCGCGGTTGACGATCTCGTCGAGGTCCGCGCCGTCGGTGGCGTAACCCATCTGCGTGATTCGGGTGCCTGCCTCGACCAGGCGGCGCAGGATCGCGCGCTCGCGCACGATCACCGCGTAGTAGCCGGCGTTCGCCGCGGTGGGGACCGACGACATCAGGGTGTGCAGGTACGGCAGGCCGCCGACGCGGGAGAGCTCGCCCCGCTTGGTCAGTTCGTTGCCGACCGTGACCGCGTCGGCGGGCTCGCCCCGGCCGTAGAGGTCGAGGATCGAGTCGAAGATCAGCTCGTGGGCCGGCTTGTAGAAGTCGCGGCCCTTGACCACGTCGATGACGTCGGCGATGGCGTCCTTGCTGAGCAGCATGCCGCCGAGCACGCCCTGCTCGGCCGCCAGGTCCTGGGGCGGGGTGCGGTCGTACGCGGTGCGGCCGTAGCCGGACGGGCCGGGGTCGCCCATGCCGTCCTCGGGTGGCTCCGGTACCCCGTCCGGGCCGTTGAAGGCGGACATGGGATCGTTCGCCTCCTCGGACTCGGGGGGCCGGCGCGGATCTCAGGATCTGGCGACGACGCTTGGCAAAGGGTGGTGGGCCATTCACGGTACGGCGGGTGGGTTCGGCAGGCGAGCGGGCAATCCACAGGGGCTGTGGATAACCTGGGGATACCTGTGGACAACTGGGCCGTTCCTGTTGAAAACCCGGCCCTGTCCTGTGCGTATGGAGTGGACAACCGGTGTGGATGGATCTCCCGCCCTCGGTGGCTCACGCCGTGAGGTGCAGTGGTCTGTCAAGCGGTTGTCCACCCGCTGTGGATAGAAAAAAAGTCGGGTGCCGCCGGTCCTGGAAGGGGGCGGCACCCGACACTGCGTCGGTTACCCGACGGTCGCGGGCGTCTCCTGGGGGATGCCCTCGGCCGTCAGGCCGCGACGATCGTCAGGCCGATGGTGGCCGCGACCTCGGGGTGCAGACGGACGGAGACCTTGTGGCTGCCGACCGTCTTGATCGGGGCCGGGATCTCGATCTTCCGCTTGTCCAGCGACGGGCCGCCCGCCTTGGACACCGCGGTGGCGATGTCGGCGACGGTGACCGCGCCGAACAGCCGGCCCGAGTTGCCGGCGCGGCTGGCCAGCCGCACGTTGAGGCGCTCGAGCTCCTTCTTGATCTCCTCGGCGTGGCCGAGGTCGCGCACCTCGCGGGCCCGGCGGGCCTTGCGGATGGTCTCGATCTGCTTCTCCGCGCCCTTGCTCCACTGCATCGCGAAGCCGCGCGGCAGCAGGTAGTTGCGGCCGTAGCCGTCCTTGACCACGACCACGTCGCCAGGCGCGCCGAGGCCGGTGACCTCGTGCGTGAGGATGAGCTTCATCGTCCCACCCCTCCTAACGCGCGGTGCTGGTGTACGGCAGCAGCGCCATCTCACGGCTGTTCTTCACGGCCGTGGCGACGTCGCGCTGGTGCTGGGTGCAGTTGCCGGTCACTCGGCGGGCACGGATCTTGCCGCGGTCGGAGATGTACTTCCGCAGCAGGTTCGTGTCCTTGTAGTCGACGGACGTGACCTTGTCCTTGCAAAAGGCGCAAACCTTCTTCTTCGGCTTGCGCACCGGGGGCTTAGCCATGATCGCTCTCTTATTCCTGCCTGAAGCTGAAACTGTCGGTCTAGAAGGGGGGCTCGTCCGAGTAGCCGCCGCCCCAGCCACCGCCGCCGCCGGAACCTCCGCCGGTGGCCCACGGGTCGTCCTGGGGCGCGTTGCCGCCGCCGCTGCTGCCTCCGCTGGGACCGCCCGAGGGAGCGCCTCCCCAGCCGCCGCCGGGTTGACCGCCGCCGCCGAATCCCCCGCCGCCGCCCCGGGCCGCCTTGGTGACCTTCGCCGTCGCGTACTTCAGCGACGGGCCGACCTCCTCGACGTCGAGCTCGACGACGGTGCGCTTCTCGCCCTCGCGGGTCTCGTAGGAGCGCTGCTTCAGGCGCCCCTGCACGACCACGCGCATGCCCTTCGTCAGGCTCTCGGCCACGTTCTCCGCGGCCTGGCGCCAGATCGAGCAGCGCAGGAACAGCGCGTCGCCGTCCTTCCACTCGTTCGTGTTGCGGTCGAAGGTGCGCGGGGTGGCGGCGACGGTGAAGCTCGCCACCGCCGCGCCGCTCGGGGTGAAGCGCAGTTCGGGGTCGTCGGTCAGGTTCCCGACGACGGTGATGACGGTCTCGCCTGCCATGGGGTTCTACTCGCCTTTCGGGCTAGCGGTCTTGTGGGGCGCGCGCGCCCCGACGGTGACGGCACCTGCCCGGCGCAGCTCGGTGTCGAGAACACCTACCGCTGGTCGGGTCGGATGACCTTGGTGCGCAGCACGCCCTCGTTGAGGTTGAGCTGGCGGTCGAACTCCTTCACCACGGAGGGCTCGGCGTTCAGGTTGATGACGGCGTAGATGCCCTCGGCGACCTTCTTGCCGCCCTTCTTGATCTCGTAGGCGAGCCGGCGGCGGCCCCAGATGTCGGTCTTCTCCACCGTGCCGCCGTTCGTGCGGATCACGTTCAGGAAGTTCTCCACCGACGGAGCGATCTGACGCTCTTCGAGGTCCGGGTCGAGGATGACCATGACTTCGTAATGACGCATGCGGAAACCCACCTCCTATGGACTCAAAACGGCCGCGGACTCTCCGCGACAGGAGGGCGATGCGTCGGGCTGTGCGCTCGTGCGTGCACAGACCGGGTTCGGGGCAGTCTACCCTTACCCGTTCGGACCCTTGAAATCGGCCGGGAACGCATCGATGGTGGCAGTGGGAATGGTTACAGGGGGAGCGGTGCGCCCTCACCGAGCGCGCGGGGGCGTACCCGACCCGCCCGGCTGAACTCGCCCCCGGCAGGAAGGATCCTCCGATGGCCCGCACCGTGTCACCGGAACATGTACACCACAGGCGCTTCATACTGAACACCGACGGCGAGAGCCACCCGCTGGAGAACACCGGCAGCGCGCTGACCGCGATCCTCGGCCTGGTCGCCGCGATCTGCGCGTTCTTCCCGGCCGCGCATCTGCTCGGCTCGTGGGCCGGTCTGCTCGGCATGGCCGCCGGGCTCTGGTCGCAGATGATCTCGGCGACGACGGCCGAGCGCTTCGTGAACATCACCGGGGTCGTCCTCTCCGGGATCGGTCTGCTCTTCGGGCTCGCTCACGGTGGACTCTACTGACGACCACCGACAGCTACTGAGCGCGACGGGTGTCGGCGCCCGGCAGTACGGTTGGTCCCATGACCGAGAGCCAGCGGCCGCGTGTCGGCTGCACCGTCGATCCCGCCGATCCGGTCGGCGCCGCGGCTGAACGCGGCGCCGAGGCGATCCAGATCCTGCTCGGCGATCCGCAGAGCTGGTCCAAGCCGGCCACGCTGTACCCGGACGGCCCCGAGGCGCTGCGGCAGGCCGTGAAAGAGGCCGGGCTGGCTCTGTACGTGCACGCGCCGTACGTGATCAACGTGGCGTCGGCGAACAACCGGCTGCGTATCCCGAGCCGGAAGCTGCTTCAGCAGACCCTGGACGCCGCGGCCGAACTCGGTGCGCTCGGCGTGGTGGTGCACGGCGGGCACACCACCAAGAACGACGATCCCGGGCTCGGCTACGACAACTGGCGCAAGGCCGTCGCGGGGCTGGAGTTCGCCTGCCCGATGTTCATCGAGAACACGGCGGGCGGCGACCACGCGGTGACCCGCCGGCTCGAGTCGATCGCCCGGCTGTGGGAGGCGCTCGACGGGTACGACGTCGGCTTCTGCCTCGACACCTGCCACGCCTTCGCCGGCGGCGAGCCGGTCGAGACGGTGGTGGAGAAGGTGCTCGCGATCACCGGGCGGATCGACCTGGTGCACGCCAACGACTCGCAGGGCGGCCTGGACTCGGGCCGGGACCGGCACGCTAACTTCGGCGAGGGCGCGATCGCCCCGGCGGACCTGGCCGCGGCGGTGCACGCGGCGGCCGCGGCGGGCGCCGACTTCGTGTGCGAGACGCCTGGGGACGCCGCCGCACAGGCGGCTGACATCTCCTGGATTCGGGAGCGGTTGGCCGAGCGGGAGTAGTAACGTCGCTCGGCGTGGCACTACTCTACGCGAGCAGATCATCACGTGGGGCGACGGTAGGGCTGGTGGTGCGGCCGCTGGGGCGTGCGGCGCACCTGGACTTCGTGAATGCCGTTGCCGCTGAGGGCACGACAGCTGCGGGCGAGGTGGCTGCGGGAGGGAGCGGGGTCTCGTTCCTCCAGTGTCCGTCGTGGGGTGCGGTCAAGAGCGACTGGGACGCGGAGTCGCTGGGCTGGTATCAGGGCACGCGGCTGGTGGGTACGGGCCTGGTGCTCTACCGGTGGCTGCCGCGCGGCCGCCGGTGCCTGGCCTATCTGCCCGAGGGGCCGTCGATCGACTGGTTCGGCGAACGCACCGGGATCGGGCTGGCGGACTGGCTCGGGCCGCTCGTCGAGGAGGCGAGGCGGCGCGGCGCGTTCGCCGTGAAGCTCGGGCCGAAGGTGATCAGCAGGAGCTGGCAGGCGGCGACGCTGAAGCGCGCGATGGCCGACGGGGAGCATCGGCGGCTCGGCGACGTGCCTGCGGACTACGTCGATCCGCGAGCCGACGAGCTGACGCGACGATTGCGTGCACTCGGTTGGCGGCGTGCGGAGCGGCGTGGCAGCGGCGGTGGCTTCAGCGACTTCCAGCCGCGCTACCACTTCCGGCTTCCGCTCGCCGGGCGCGATG
Organism: Actinomycetota bacterium; assembly: GCA_046724665.1. GTDB lineage: Bacteria > Actinomycetota > Actinomycetes > Streptomycetales > Catenulisporaceae > Actinocrinis. The sequence continues at coordinate 4,482 of JBKOWZ010000245.1, read as the reverse complement.
AGAAGCAGATCAGCGCCGGGTTCAATCAGCAGTGGCGACGCAACATCCGGTTGTCGCAGCGCGCAGGCGTGCATGTGGCGTGCGTAGGGCACGGCTGGCTGCCCGAGTTTCACCGGCTGTACGTGGAGACCGCCGCGCGTGATCGGTTCACGCCGCGACCGCTCGAGTACTTCCAGCGGATGTTCGACCTCTTCTATGAGGAGGACCCGGAGCGCATCAGGCTGTACATCGCACGACGCGGTAACGAGGCGCTGGCTGCGGCGACCATGGTGCGTGTCGGGTCATACGCCTGGTACAGCTACGGTGCGTCTGCGGACCTGGGGCGCGAATACCGGCCGTCGAACGCGTTGCAGTGGCGCATGATCCAGGACTGCATCACCGACGGCATGAGCGTGTACGACCTGCGCGGTATCGGCGACTCACTCGATCCGGCGGACCACCTGCACGGCCTGCTGCGCTTCAAGGTCGGGCTCGGCGGCGAGGCGGTCGAGTACCTCGGCGAGTGGGACTTCCCGATCAACCCGCTGCTGTACCGGGCGTTCCAGCTCTACCTGGCCAGGCGTTGAGATGCCGCTCACGCTGTACGTCGATCGCGACGCCTGGCGACATCATCAGCAGCGCGTGACACAGCTCGAGCCGGATCTGGTGCCCGTGGCCAAGGGCAACGGCTACGGATTCACCGTGCCGGTACTCGCCCGCGCAGCTGACCGGCTCGGCGTGGATCAGCTGGCCGTGGGCACCGAGGACGAGGCGGCGGCGGTGCTCGGCAGCTACTCGGGCGACGTGATCGTGCTCGATCCGTACCTCGACGGACTCGATCCGGCGCTGCCGGAGGATCGGGTCGTGCGTACCGCCGCGTCTCTGGACGCCGTGCGCCAACTCGCCGGGCGCCGGATGGTCATCGACTGCCGCAGTTCCCTGCGCCGCCAGGGCCTCACCCCGGCGGAGCTGCCGCTCGCGGCGAAGGCGCTCGGCGGCCGGCGTCGGCAGGTGGACGGCTTCTCGCTGCATCTGCCGCTCTACCGGCCGGCTGCGGCCGATCCGGTCGGTGAGACGCGGCGGTGGGTGGAGACGCTCGCGGACGCGGGGTTCCGGGTCGAGACGATGTACGTCAGCCACCTGGGGCGCGCCGAGATCGACGGTCTGACGCGTGCCTTTCCGCGAACACGGTTCCGTCCCCGCATCGGTACGCAGCTGTGGCTCGGCGATCCGACCGCCGTCGAGGCTCGCGCCACCGTGCTGGACGCCTTCGCGGTTGAACGCGGCGACCGGATCGGTTACCGCCAGGCCCGGTCACGTCAGGACGGTTGGGTGGTCGTCGTCAGCGGGGGCACCGTGCAGGGCGTCGGCCTTGAGGCACCGCGAACGATGCGGGGGCTGGTGCCCCGTGCGAAGGAACTGCTGCGCTCGGGGCTTGCGGCGCTGAACCGTACGCGCTCGCCGTTCAGCTGGCAGGGACGCAAGCAGTGGTTCGCCGAGCCGCCGCACATACTGGTCTCGATGCTCTACCTGCCGCGGCAGGTAGAGCCGCCGGAGCCGGGCACGGAGCTGTCGGCCGAGCTGCGGCACACCTCGACGCACTTCGACCAGGTGGTTATGCGCTGACGTCGGACGCTGAGGTTGACGAGTCAGCGGCTTTGGGGTCGGACGCAGTGGTGTCGGCGTCGGCGCCCTCGGCGGGCTCGGCCTCGCCCGGTGCGGACTGCTCTGCCTCGGCCGCCTCGGGCTCGGCGCCCGCGAACGGGTCCCGGAAGCCGTACACGTCCGGCGCGTGGTCCAGCACGCCGCCGCCCGGGTCGTCGTGGCCGCCGGCCCGCACCGGGTCGCGCCGGTTGTCGAAGATGTCCCGGATCACCTGCACCACGAGGAAGAGCGTGCCGCCGATGTGGATCGCGATGGCCGCGTCGTAGCCGCCCTGCGGCAGCCCGCGCTCCGGGGTGTTGAGGGTGATCAGGTACAGCCAGATCGCGCCGTAGTAGATCACCTCGCAGGCCTGCCAGATCAGGAAGTCGCGCCAGCGCGGCCGGGCCAGCACCGCGAGCGGGATGAGCCAGAGCACGTACTGCGGCGAGTAGACCTTGTTGAACAGGATGAACGCCGTGGCGATGAGGAACGCCACCTGGGCCGTGCGCGGCCGGTTGCGGGCCAGCCAGGTGATCAGGCCGACCGCGACGCAGGAGAGCGCGAGCAGCACGGCGAACAGCAGGTTGATCTGGCTTGCGCTGAAGTTCATGTGCAGCGGGCTGTACTCGAGGAACAGCCACAGCGAGCCCCAGTCGGCGCCGCGCTTGTCGTTGAACGTGTAGAAGTACGTCCAGGAGTGCCAGTTCTCGATCATGAACGGCAGGTTGACGGCCAGCCAGGCGCCCGCCGCGCCGAGCAGGCACAGCGTCCACTCCTTCATCTTCCCGGCCCGCCAGCACAGCAGGACCAAGCCCACAAGCAGCAGCGCGGGATAGAGCTTGGCCGCGGTGCCCAGGCCGATGAAGGCCCCGGCGAGCACCGGTCTGCGCCGCGCCCAGGCGAACAGCGCCACCGCGGCCAGGCCCACGGCGATCAGGTCCCAGTTGATCGTGCCGTTCAGCATCAGCCCCGGGGCGAGCGCGAACATCGCGGCGTCCCAGGGGCGCGGCCCCGAGGCCCCGATCAGCGCCACCACGGTGATCGCGGCGAAGGCGAGCAGGAACCAGGTGGTGAAGACGTAGAACCAGCGGCCCTGGTTGTTCGCGTCCCCGGGCACGTGCCTGGCCAGCAGCGCGGCCGTCTCCATCGCCGCGCCGGTGAGCACCGGGTACTCGAGGTAGTCGTTCGTGTTGGTCGAGTAGTACGCGACGTGGTTCTGCGAGAAGCCGTGGCCCTGGTACATGAACGGGATGTCCGTGTAGCACATGTGCGTGTACTGCTGGTTCCCGCCGCCGGTCCACGACGCCTTGAAGCAGGGTTCACGCATGCCGATGCCCACCGCCGTGGACAGCAGGGTCAGCACGATCAGCAGGAACGCCATCGTCGCCCGGCTGCGCGGCAGTCGCGCCCGCCTGCCGAGCACGCCGCCGAAGCCCTCGGAGCCGACGTTCGCCACCGGGTCGTCGAGCGTCGGGGCGGTGACGCCGAGCAGGGTCGGCCGCGCGGCGTGCTGCGGGCCGCGCGGCGGCTCGGGGGCGTCGTCCAGTTCGGCAGTGCTGACCGTCATGCGCGTAACCATAGCGAGCCAATCAAGTGCTCGGGCAGTGGCGCGGCGGGCCGACGCGCGGCCGGCCGTGTCTCAGGGTTCGGGTTTCAATGCGTGCGGGTCCTGCTCGGGGTCGCGCTGGGGGATATGTTGCTGGTGCTGGGCGACGGCGTGCCGCCGTTGTCGCAGTTGCCGAGCCCGAGGAACGGCGCGCAACTGGCCGAGGCGGTCGGGCTGGAACTTACACTCGGCGTCGGCGAGGCGGTCTGCTTGCCGTGGCCGTTCCCGGGGCCCTGGCTCGGCGTGGCCGAACTCTGCGACGCGGACGGTGACGGGCTCGCCTCCGGGCTGTTCATTATCTTCATCGTCGAGGTGTTCGGCGTCGGGAAGGGCGGGTCGCCGGCGAACTTCGAGCCGGTGCCCTGCATCAGCTTCATGAACTCCGACCAGATCGGCAGCGAGACCGAGGCGCCGAAGGAGAAGCCGGAGCCGTTGATGTTGTCCACCGGGGCCTGGATCATCGTGCCCTTCTCGTTGATCCAGCGGGACACCGCGACCGCCGCCTCCAGCTTCGGCGTGTAGCCGTTGAACCACACCGCGGCCGTCGTGTAGTAGCCGTCGCGGGTCTTGGAGTAGATGTCCGGGTACTTCGACCGGAGCGTGTCCATGTCCATCGTCGAGGTACCGGTCTTGCCCGCGATGTTCTGGAGCCCGGTCTGACTGGTCGCGTCGTGCCCCGTGCCGTCGGGGTCGTGCGTGACGTGCGTCAGCGATTGGGTCACCGTTTCGGCCACGTTCGAGTCGAGTACCTGCGTCGGCTTGATGTTGGGCTTCCAGTCCGTGCCGTCGCTGTTCTTGATCTCCTTGACCTCGATCAGCGGGTACTGCGCGCCGTTGTTGGCGAACGCGCTGTACGCCGCGGCCATCCGGGCGGGGCTGACGGCCGCGATGCCGAGGGTGAGTCGGGCGTTGTCCGCGAGGCCCTGGGCGTTCTTGTCGGTGATGCCCAGGCTGTTGATCGTCTGCATCACGTCCTTGTACGTGACCTGGTTGGCCAGGCGGACGAACGCGGTGTTCACCGACTCGGCGGTGGCCTGGTCGATGGTCAGCATGCCCTTGGAGCCGTCGTCGTTCTTCACCGGCGGGTCACCCGCGGCCTGTGCCTTCTCGGTGTCGTTGCCGGGCGCGGGCCATGGCGAGATGCCGCTGATGTAGCTGTTCGGCGACAGGTTCTGTTTGTATGCCGTGGCTAATGTAAATGCCTTGAATGTGGAGCCGGGCTGCACCTGTCCCTGGGTGGCCCAGTTGTACTG
>JBKOWZ010000157.1:0-19883 GCA_046724665.1 Actinomycetota bacterium | reverse complement strand
GTTCGTGTCCGTGCTCGATGACGCGGAGCGCGGCCGCGCCGACAAGCTGCGGTACGCGGCGGACCGCCGCCGCTTCGTCGCCGCGCACGCCGCGCAGCGCCTGATCGTCGGCGGGCACCTCGGCGCGCCGCCGCGCGAACTGCGCTGGGAGCTCGGGCCGCACGGCAAACCCGCACTGCGCGGCCCGTGGACCGGCGCCGAGACCAACCTCTCGCACTCGGGCGGGCTGTGCCTGGTCGCGGTCACCACCTCGCGCCGCGTCGGCGTGGACATCCAGGAGATGAAGGCGCACCTCGACGTGACCACGATGGCGCGGCGCTACTTCCCGCCCGACGAGGTGTCGTTCGTGTGCTCTCCGCCGGATCCGGCGACGCGGACCGAGCGGTTCAACCGGCTCTGGGTGCGCAAGGAGGCGGTGGTCAAGGCGGCCGGAGGGCGACTGTTCGTGAACGGCACGCCGGCGAGGGTCCGGGGTCCCGGTGAAGCAGAGGGCGAAGCAGGGCTCGGGCACGAGACCGTGCACGGCGGCGACGGGATCGTCGTGGACGTGCCGGGCGCCGCGCCGTCGGGTCGGCACCGCGTCGTGGATCTTCCGGCGCCGCGAGGCTTCCGGGCCGCTGTCGCGTTGTCTGGCGAGGAGCCGTTTCATGTCGTCTCACTCGAGTGGCGCTGGCCGGCCGGGATCGCGGCGGGAACGCCGACGTCGATCGGTGCCACGCAGAGCGTGAGCGAACCGGGGTCGTAGTCGGCCACCACGAGCCGCCGCGGCTCGGCGCGCGGCCGGGACAACTCGTCGGCCAGCTCCCACCACAGGCCGGTGTACGGCTGCTGCGCCGAGCCGATCCGGCCGGCCGGCAGGGCGGCCAGGTCGGCGGTGCGCGCGGCCAGCATCGGGCCGAGGATCAGGGTGCTTTCAAGCGGGGCGATGCCGTGCGGCGGGCCGGGCAGCGCGCCGACCGTGGCCGGGAGCATGGAAACGGCGGCCGGGGTGCGCATCACGACTGGACCGAGGCGCGCGGACCGTTCAGCCGGGTCGGCGCTCTCGTCCTCGTCGCCGAACAGCAGCGCCACGGCCGCGTGCACGGCCGGCACCGCCGCCGGGATGTGCGGCTTGTAGGGCAGCCATGCCTGTTCGAGCACGATCAGCAGGGCGCGGCGCCCCTCGCCGACGGAGGCGCGCTGCCGGATGAGCCGCAGCGCGGTGAACGCGGCCGCGCTGCCCTGGTCGCTGACCGCGAAAGCCATCGGGACGCCGGGGCAGTCGCGGCTCAGGCGCACGGCGCTGGAACGGCCCGGGGTGATGTCGGGGATCGCGTACGCGAGCACGAGCAGATCCACCTGCTCGCCCTCGAGCACGATCCGCTCGATGAGCGCTCGGGCCATCTCGTCGTACGCCTGGCCGTCGGCAGGCGCCAAGGCGCCGGGGTCGAGCGTCAGCCCGTGCGGGCTCACCATGTCGGTCAGGTAGACGGCCAGGTCGGTGGCATACGCCGGGTCGTGTGCACGGGCGGCCGGGTCCGGAAACGCCAGGCGTGCGGCGCGGCGCACCCCCCAGCCCTCGCCCGGGTGCGGCACGCGGTCGTACGGGGGCGCGGTCGAGCGCAACGGCTCACTCCTCGTCGAGCAGGTTCGCGGCGACGTAGTCGGCCAGCGTGCCGACCGTGGCCAGGTCCGCACGTTCCAGGCCCTCCACGCTGATCTCCAGGCCCAGCCGTTCCTCGAGCCGCAGCACCAGCTCCAGCGCAGCGACGGACGTCATCTCGAGCGCGGCGATCAGCTCGGTCCGCTCGGACAGGTCTGCCGGCGCGCGGCCCAGGACGCCGGGCAGCAGCTCGACGATCCCCTCCACCAGCCGTGCGCGCAGGACCGGGTCGGCGCTCGGGGCGGCGGTCTCCGGCTGTCTCATCGCTCTCCCTCGGTGTGCCGTTCCGTGTTCAGTCGCGGTGTTCGAAATCGCAGTGTTCGAAGACCTTCAGTGTTCGAAGACCATGGCCGCGAAGACGCCGCCGGCCGAGCCGCCGGCCGCGGCCATCACATAGCGGTCTCCCGGCCGCAGCAGGCCGCGCGTGCGGGCCGTGCGGTAGTTGATGAAGTGGTCCGCGCAGAAGACGTGGCCGCTGACCGCCACGTTGTCGAGCACGACGCGCGCGACCGGGAAGCCCAGCTCGCGGCAGACCCGCTTCCAGGCGATCACATTCACGCTGTGCGGCAGGATCAGGCTGATCTCGTCCATCGCCAGCCCCGCCCGCTCGACCGCGGCCAGGATCGCCGCGGCGAGGCATTCGGCGTACTCCTCCTGGAACTGCGCGGTGAGCTTCGCGCCCTCGCCGTCGAACTCGCCGCGCAGATCGACGGCGTAGGCCAGCAGGCGGTCCCGGCTGCCGCCGGCCCGCACCAGGCAGGCGGCGGCGCCCTCACCGTAGAACGAGGTCTCCGGCACCAGCCGGGCTTCGGGCGTGAACGCCTTCTCGCCGGTCAGGACGAGCGCGAGGGCGTCGGGGTCGCCGTCGTCGGCGAGCAGCCGGCCCGCCACGTCAATCGCCAGGAGGCCCGAGGCGCACGCGTGGTGGCTGACCGTGAACGAGGCCGCGTGTCCGAGCCCGTATTCGCCGCACAGGTCGCGCGCCGGATTCATCGGATACGGCACGACGACCGGGAACGCGCGCGCGTGCAGCACGTAGCGGACCCGCTCCTCGCGCCCGCGCAGCCCGTCGAGGCCGGCCAGCGCGCCGCGCAGCAGGTCGAGCAGATCGCCGTCGGGGTCCTGGGCGACCTCGGCCAGCTTGTGGTAGCGCCGGAAGATCCTGACCTGCATCTCGGTGAGGCCGAGCCGCTCGGCGGGCTCCTCGATGGGCACCCGCTTTCCGGGCAGGTAGCCGCTGACGTCGGCGAGCGCGGTCATCGGGCCGGTCCGCTCGCGCCGTGTGGGCCGGGCTCAGACATTGACCGCCGCCGACACTGCGGTGACCGCGGCCGGATCGAGCGCGGCCTCGACCGCGACGGCCTCCATCGTCCGGGCCAGCGCCTCGAGATCGGCGGGGGAGACGCGGTGCGTGTCGCCGCACGGCTTGAGCACGATGCTGTCCGCGGTGTCCTCGACGTGCAGGAACAGCGGCTCGTACGGGTTGTCCTTCTTCTCGAACCACTCGAAGGTGCCGGCGTCCACCGCGTCCGCCAGCCGCCGCGCGGTCACCGGCGTCGTGGCCGAGCTGAACAGGTGCCCGGCACGGCGGTCGTTGAAGTAGTTCGTCAGGCCGAGGTACCCGCCCCGCTGTGCGGCCGTCCGCGCGAGCAGCGCGTCGATCCTCTCCGCGTCGAAGTACGCGTACTTATAAGCGGTGAGGGCCGCGCGCTTCGTCCGCAGGACGGCCTCGTCCACGGTGACGTCCGCGACGTCGAGGACGCAGATGCCGCTCTGGACCAGGTTGGTCACGACGGTCGCGACGCCCGGGCGGAAGCGGTTGTTCACCAGCGGGCGCACGACCGTCGGGTTGAGTACTCCGGTCCGTCCCAGCGCGATCGCGTACAGCGCCAGGAACACGGTCGTGGGATCGACCAGCGTGCGTTCGGCGATCAGCGGCACCGCAAGGTACAGCGCCGGGGAGTCGAGCCGCCCGCTCCAGTGGCGCGGCTCCCGAGGGTCACCGTCCCGAGGCGGTACGTCTGGCAGCGAGTCAAGGACCTTATGCCAGTGCCGCTCGGTCGCGGCGTGGTGCCGCTGCCCGGCCTCAGAAGCCTGCCACCGGGCCAGATCCAGCGTGCTCAGCCCGGTCACCGGCGCGCTCTCGCGTACCGCGCTCTCCCGTATGAACACCTCGGCACCGGCGCCGTCGGAGACCAGGTGGCACGTCTCGACGACCAGCTGAACCGGCTCGCCGCGCCTGCGCACGACCCCGGCCCGCATCGGCCATTCGCCGACGAAGTCGCGCGCGGCGGTCTGATAGTGTGCCTCGACCGCGGCGGCGATCTCGTCGGCCGCGCCCTCGCGCTCGTCGTCGGCGTCGTAGATCTCGAGCATGAGCTGACCGGAGCCGAACACCTCCTGAGTCGGTCGGCCGTTCCCGTCAAACCGCAGGCGCGTGCGGAACGAGGGGTAACGCGTCATCAGGTAGCGCAGCTCCTCGGCGACATCCGCGATCGTGGTGCCGGGCTCCAGCGGCTTGATGCCGCCCAGGCGCAGCCATCCCTGCCGGGTCATCGCCAGCCAGATCTCCATCTGGCCCCAGGTCAGTTCGGCGACTCCGCTGTCCGGCGCGGTGAACTCCACGGGCACCCGCGCCGAGGGGACGGGCAGGGGATCCGGCGGCGTGTTGAGCGAGCCGTCGTACACCGCCGCGGTAGCCGCGGCCGATGCGGGTGTCCGGCGTGGCGCGCGACCCGAACCGGCGCCGGGATCTGGGCCGGTCACGTCACCGCACCGCCATCTCGGCCAGGTGCCGCTGGCGCATCAGGAACTTGCGGACCTTCCCGGTGGGCCCGGTGATCAGCCGGTCGTCGTCGCGCAGCACGACGACCTCGCGCAGCGTCGCCGCGGCGGCCTCGGTCAGCGCGCCCCGGACCGCCGCGGTGCGGTCGGCGTCGGGGTCGGCGCCCTCGTGCAGCTCGAGCAGCACGTCGGTGGTCACGCGGCCCTCCGCCGACGCGGCGACCACGGTGCAGTCGCGCACGTCCGGGCAGGCCTTGAGGATCCGCTCCTCGGACATGGCCGTGTAGAGCCACTCGCCGCCGCCGAGGTCGATCGCGTCCACGGCCCGGTCCACGTGGTAGTAGTAGCCGGCTTCGTCGCGGTACAGCAGGTCCCCGGTCAGGTAGTAGCCGTTGAACCGGTTGCGGTAGGTGCTCACCGAGTCGTTCCAGTACCCGGGCGCCAGGGTCGGCGACTTGAGCCCGAAGTGGCCGACCCGCCCGGTCGGCACCTCCTCGCCGGTCTCCAGGTCCAGCAGCGCGATCTGCGCGAAGCTGTGCGGCTTGCCGACGCAGCGGCCGTAGTGGTCGGTGTCGGCGCGGTGGACCATGTAGAACGCCGAGTTGCCCATCTCGGTCGAGCCGAGGCCGTCCACGAACGACGAGCCCGCGACGCGCTTGACCCCGTCCCGGGTGGCCACCAGCCGCGAGCCGGCCGCGACCAGGCGCCGCACGTGCGGCTCGTGTGCGCAGTCGCCGGTGTTGAACCACAGCGAGACCGAGTCCATCTCGCGCCGGGTCAGGTCGTAGCGTGCCAGCTCGGCCCAGGTGACCGCGAAGCCGAACACGCCGCTGGGCTTCCACCGCTCGATCGCCGACAGCACCGCGGCGCCGTCGTCCTGCCGGGACAGGAACAGGATCTCCGAGCGGTTGCTCAGCGCGTGGTTGACGGTCATGATGCCGGCCGCGTGCGGCGCGGGCAGGGCGCTCAGGATCCGTTCGGTGCCCTGGGCCCGCGGCGCCGAGAGCCGCAGGATGCGCAGCGCGGCGAACAGGCTGGAGTTCGAGTGCACGACCGCGGTCGGCATCCGGGTGGTTCCGGACGAGTGCGTAATCGCGATCGGGTCGTCGGCGTGGTGCCGGTACGGCGTGGGCGCCTTCGCCGGGTCGCCGGAGCCCAGCTCGGCGGCGTCCCACACCTGGTTCAGGCCCAGATCCTGGTCGCCGAGGCGGTCGCGGTGCACGGGATCGGTCACCAGCGCCACCGCTCGCAGCTTGCGGATGTACTGCGCCGCGACGTCGCCGGGGATGTTCGGGTTCATCATCGCCGCGATGGCGCCCAGCCGGGCCAGGGCCATGAAGGTCAGCAGGCAGTCCGCGGCGGTCGAAACGTAAACGGCGACCGGGTCGCGCGGACGCACGCCGTGCTCGGACAGCCACGCCGCGCGCGCGGCGGTCCGCTCGTTCAGCTCGCCCAGGGTCAGGCCGTGCCCGGCGGGCAGGCCATCGACCGACGTGTCGAACGCGAGGCCAGGCCCGTCGAGCGGCGCACCGTGCTCGATCAGCTTGGGCACGACGTTGCCCGCGCCGAGGTCGGGGTCGGCGGCCAGCGCGGCTCTGATGTTCGTGGTCGTCAAAGCAGTGCCTCCTCTGGTTCGGGACGGGCGCGCTCCGCGCCGACGACATTGCGGGCCTGCGCGCCGATGACGCTGTGGCCCTGTGCGCCGACGACACCGCGGATCGCTCGGCGCAGCTGTTCGCGGCCGGGCTGCATGGCCAGGTCGAGTCCGCGGGCGAAGGGCAGCACCGCGCCGTCGGGCCGGGTCACCCGGCGGGGCGGGGCGACCAGGCGCATCTCCTCGGACGCGGTGGCCAGGATCTCCGCGCCGATGCCGCAGGTGCGGTTCGAGTCGTCGAGCACGACGAGGCGTCCGGTGCGTTCGAGCGACGCGGACAGCCCGGCCCAGTCGAACGGGTAGAGGGTCCGCGGGTCGAAGACTTCGACCGAGATCGGCCGGGCACCGTCGTCACCGACGCCCGCCGCCAACTCGTCGGCGACCGCGATCGCGTCCTGCACCAGATGGCCGACCGCGACGACGGTGACGTCCGTGCCGCCGCGATGGATCCGGCCCACGCCGAGCGGCACCGGGCCGAGGCTCGCGAAATCGACGTCCTCGCGCAGCCCCAGCGCGGCGGCCGGGGCGAACAGCACGACCGGGTCGTCGTCGCGGATCGCCGTGGCCAGCAGCCCGTAGGCGTCCGCCGGGGTGGCGGGCACCGCGGTCTTCACGCCGACGTGCGCGAACATGCTGTACGGATGGTCGGCGTGCTGCACCGCCCAGCCCTCGCGCGAGCCCGAGTTGGGCACCAGATAGGTCACCGGCACGCGCGCCTGGCCGCCGGTCATCAGCGAGAACTTGTGCGCCTGGTTGGCGATCTGCTCGAAGGCCAGGAACAGCAGCGCGGGGATCTGGTACTCGACCACCGGCCGCCGCCCGGCCAGCGCCGCCCCGGTGGCGAAGCCGGTGAAGGCCTGCTCGGAGATGGGCGTGTCGAGCACCCGCCGCGGGCCGAACCGCTTGAACAGGCCCGCGGTGACGTTGGTGGCCGCGGCCGCGACGTCCTCGCCGATCACGCAGACCGTCTCGTCGCGCTCCATCTCGTCGCCGAGCGCGTAGTTCAGTGCCTTGAGATATGAGAGCTTCGGCATCAGAGCGCTCCGGCGCGCGGACGCAGGCTGTCCGCATAGAGATAGTCCGCCGCCGTCGCCGGGTCGGGATGAGGGCTCTCGCGCGCGAAGCGCTCGGCGTCGTCGAGCAGCGCCTCGATCCGCGCGTCGATCTCGGCGCGCCGCGCCGCGGGAATGCGCGAACCCTGAATCTCGACCGGGTCTCGGGAGCGGCCGGCGGCCACCTCGTCTGCGGTGCGGTAGCGCGGCCGCGTGACGTGCTCGAACGTGTGGTGCGCGTCGAAGCGGTAGGTGACGCACTCGATGAAGGAAGGCCCCTGATCGGCACGTGCGCGGGCGACCGCTTCAGCGGCCGCGGCGTACACCGCCTCCGCGTCCATGCCGTCCACGGTGCTCGCAGGGATGCCGAACGCGGCGGCCCGCGCGGTGACGCTGCCGGCCAGCGCCGCCTCGGTCCGCGTCGTGGTCGCGAAGCCGTTGTTCTCGCAGACGTAGACCACCGGTACCCGCCAGAGCGCGGCGAGGTTGAACGTTTCGAGCACGACGCCCTGGTTGGCGGCCCCGTCGCCGAAGAAGGCCATGGCGACCCGGTCGGAGCCGGCCTCGCGAGCGGCCCACGCCGCGCCGGCCGCTATCGGCGCGGCCGCGCCGACGATCGCGTCGGCGCCGAGGATGCCGAGGCTGAAGTCGGCCGCGTGCATCGAGCCGCCGCGCCCCCGGTTGAACCCGGTGCTGCGGCCGGCCAGCTCCGCGAGCATCCGCGCCGGGTCCGCGCCCTTGGCCAGCACGTGTCCGTGGCCGCGGTGCGTACTGGTGACCAGGTCGTCGGGGCGCAGCGCCGCGCACGCTCCGGCCGCGACGGCCTCCTGGCCGATGTAGGGGTGGATGCCGCCGAGGATGACCCCGGCGCGCACGAGCTCGATCGCCCGCTCCTCGAAGCGGCGTATCAGGCGTGTGACGCGGTAGAGCTCGGCCGGATCAGTCATCGGCGCGCTGCCACAGCACCGGGCAGTACTCGGGGTCGGCGTAGTCGGGCCGCCCGTCGGGCAGGCGGCGCACGAGCACGTCGTGGTTGTACGCCACGGCGCTGCCGTCGCTCAGCGCGAAGCGGCGGTACTCGTTCGCCCCGTCCTGAAGGTGCAGGGAGATCGCCCGGCGCGGCCGATCGCCGCGGTTGGGGCCGCTGCCGTGGTACGTGCGGCAGTGGTGGAAGCTCAGGTGCCCCTTGGGGATGACCATCGGCACCTTGTGCACGCCGGCGTTGTTGTACGCGGCGTTCTCGGCCAGCACCCGCTCCAGGTCGGAGCCGTCGCGCTCGGCGAAGTGCCTGGCCATCGAGTCCTCCTGGCCGATCTCCTTCCACAGGTGGCTGCCATCGACCATGGTGATCGTGCCCTCGCGCTCACCGCAGTCGTGGAAGGGGATGAACGCCGTCAGCATCTGCTCGGAGGTGCAGGTCGCCCAGTAGTGCTTGTCGAAGTGCCAGGGCACGACGTTGGTCGGCTCCGCGGCGATCGGCGGCTTGTAGATCAGCGTGGACTGGAAGACCCGGATCTGGTCGGCGTTCGCCAGCCGCGCGGCGATCGCGCCGACGACCGGGTTGAGCAGGACGCGGGCGATCGGGTCGCTCTCGTAGTGCACGTAGTCGTTGTGCCGCTGCACGTCGCCCTTGTCCGGCGACCAATAGGCGAGCCGCGGCGGCCGCGCCGGCAGGGTCCTGCTGCGTTCGCCCGCGTAGTAGCGCTCGCTCGCCTCGACCAGCTCGTCGATCTCGGCGTCGGTGAACACCTTGCCGGTGAGATACCAGCCGTGCTCGGCGTAGTGCTCGACGTCTTCGTCGGTGGGCAGCAGCGCGCGCTGCTGCTCGGTGAGCGCGGCGGTCATCGCAGGCCCGCCTCGGCGGTGTCGCGCAGGCCCGCCAGTTCGCGTTCCTTGGCCGCGTAGAGCGCGGGGATGTTGCTGGTGCCGAAGGTGCGCGCGCCGCGGCGCTCGATCAGCTCCCAGAAGAACGTGTTGCGCGCGTGGGTGGACTTGGCGAAGATCTGGTACATCCGGCCCCAGTGGTCGCGGTCGGCCAGGATCCCGTGCTCGCGCAGCAGGTCCACCGGGATGTCGGTGTCGCCGAGCCGTCCGGGCAGCGCCTCGTAGTAGCCGCCGGGGGCGAAGGCGAACCCGACGCCGCGCCCGGACATGGCGCGCACCGCGGCCACGATGTCGTCGGTGCGCAGCGCCAGGTGCTGGACGCCCGGACCGCCGTGCCAGGCGAGGAAGTCGTCGATCTGCCCGCGCCGGCGGCTGATGTCCGGTTGGAGCAGGGTGAACGTCACCGAGCCCGAGGGGCTCTGCACCACCTGCGAGAACATCCCCTGTCCGCCGATCTCGATGTACTCCTCGAAGATCATTTCGAAGCCGAAGGCCTCGCGATAACGGCGCACGGTCGGTTCGAGCTCCCCGGCACCGACGCAGAACGCGGCGTGGTCGATGCACCGGATGCGCTCCGCGTCGTCCGGCGGTGAGTCGCTGCCCTCGCCGACGTCGGTCGGCCGGGAGTGCGGCACTGCCCGAATCTCGCCGGGCCGGAACCGTGCGGGATCGACGCCGGGAGCGCGATCGGCCTCCTGCCGCTGGACCAGGCGGTGGACCACGTCGCCGAAGCCTGAGACGACGGCCGTGACGACCGCGACGCCGTCGTGCTCGCGGACGTGCGGCGGCTCGATCGGCAGCGCGCCGCCTTCCGTCGCCCGGCGGTACGCGGCCGCGGCGTCGTCGGTGCCGAAGGCGATCGCCGCCACGCCGTCGCCGTGCCGCGCGACGTATTCGGCGGCCGGGTGATCGCTGTTCAGGGCGCAGGTCAGCAGCACGCGGCCGTCGCCGTGCGCGAGCAGCAGGCTGCGCTGACCGGCCAGGCCGGTCTCCGGGCCGCCCTCGCCGCAGAGGCGGAACCCGAGCGCGGCGCACAGCGCCGCCGCGGCCTGGTGCGCGTCGCCGACGTAGAACTCCACGTGGTCGATTCCGTCGATGTCCATTTCCGCTTCACTTCCGGGAGGTGTGTTACGCGGTGCGGGCAAGGCGGGTGCTCGGGTGGGCGAAGACGACACTGGCGTTGTGGCCGCCGAAGCCGAACGAGTTCGACAGCGCGTGGGTGATCTGCGCCCGGCGCGGGGCCTTGCGGATGTGGTCGAGCTCACAGTCCGGGTCCGGGTCGTCGAGGTTGTGCGTGGGCGGCAGCAGACCGCGGCGCAGGGCCAGCACGGTGACCGCGGCCTCGGCCATCCCCGACGCGCCGAGCATGTGCCCGGTGACCGCCTTGGTGGCGCTGACCGGCGGGCTGCTCGCGCCGAAGGCCTTGCGTACGGCCAGCGCCTCGGCCTGGTCGCCGAGCTTGGTGCTTGTGCCGTGCGCGTTGAGGTAACCCACGTCGGCGGGTGAGATCCCGGCGTCGGCCAGCGCCAGCCGCATGCACTGCGCCGCGCCCTCGCCTTCGGGGTCGGGCGTGATGGGGTGGCGCGCGTCGTTCGTCGCGCCCCATCCCGCCACGTCGGCGTAGCCGGCCACGCCGCGGCCGTCCGCGTGCTCGGTGCGTTCGAGCACGAAGACGCCCGCGCCTTCGCCGAGCACCATGCCGTTGCGCCTGCGGTCGAACGGACGGCTGGCCCCGGCCGGATCATCCGTCCAGCCGTGTGCCAGCGCCCTGGCGTTGCGGAAGGTGTGGATCAGGGTCGGGAAGAACGGCGCCTCGCTACAGCCGCACACCACCACGTCGGCGATGCCGTCGCGCAGTAGGCGCATCCCCTCGCCGATCGACTGGGCACCGGCCGCGCAGGCGGTCGAGATCGCGGAGCTGTACCCGCGGATGCCGTACTTGATGGCCATCCGGGACGCGCCCATGTTGGGCAGCATGCCGGGCAGCAGATAGGGGCTCACGCCGACTCGGCCGTGCTCGGCCTGGGAGACCGCTTGAGCCTCGAGCGTGCTCAGCCCGCCGGTGCTCGAGCCGATGACCGCGATGCGGAAGGGATCGACGTCCCGTCCCACCACAAGGCCCGCGTCGGCCATCGCGTCCTCGGCCGCGCGCAGCATCATCACGATGTAGCGGTCCACGACGATGGTTTCGGAGGCGGGCAGCACACTGGCCGGGTCGATCGGCGGCGCGAAGCCGGCCACCTGGAGCGCGCGGGCCAGCATCGGATCGTCCTGCGGCGCGCGGGCGATCCCAGACCGTCCCTCGCACATCGCCGACATGACATCGGCGGCGCTGTCGCCCACCGAGGTGACCAGGCCGATCCCGGTGATGGTCACGCCCGCGCGGCTCACCGCTGCTCCGCGCCGGTGCGGGCGCGCGCCGTGCCGGGCGGCGATACGTGCTCTGACACGGCTCAGAGGCCCGGCGTGGAGGCGGGCTGCATCCGCGCGGCCACGGCGGCGCACAGCTCGCCGACCGTCATCGCGGCCATCATCTCGGCTTCGTCGTCCTCGAACATGACGCCGAAGCGGTCCTCCATCCGCACCGACAGCTCGGCCAGCGCGAGCGACTCCAGGTTGGCGCCGGACGGCCCGAAGGTGGTGTCGTCGTCCACGCGCGAGGTGTCGTAGTTCATCTTGCGCAGCGACTCCAGCAGGAACGCGCGGATCTCGTCGATGATCATCGCGGGGCTTCCCTTCAGCGGTGGGGATGGGCAGGCGGATGCGTTCCGCCGCGCCGCCGTCCGGACGCGACCGTCGTGAAGTCGTCCGTCGAATCGACACAATAAGGGCCGTGATTCACGGCTAGACAAGGGGCGCGTGGGGCGCCGCGATACGGCCGGCGATCGCCGTGCAGGTCAGCGCGTGGATAACCGCGAAGTTCACCGTGAAAGTTTCATTTCATTGACGCGAGTACGCCCTCGTGTACTCTTGACGACGCATGGTGCGAATCGATTAACCGGATGGTCAGGACCGTCGAAATCCGGCCTTTCGCCGCCATTTACCAGAGCTTTCTCCTGTTTTCGGGGTCGGGGAATTCCCGGACCCCGCCGATTCGCCGTTTCTCGGAGCTGCCACCGTGGAGGCCGACGTGGAACTGGGCGCGGCATCGCCGCCCTCCGCAGCGCGCGGGACCGCCACCGCCGCGTTCGACGACTACGACAACGCGGCGGTGGAGAGGTACTACGACACCACGCTCGACCTGTACGAGGAGCTGTGGGGCGAGCACGTGCACCACGGCTACTGGGACCCCGGCGAGCGCCCCGCCGCGGGCGGCGCCGACCGGCACAAGGCCACCGACCGGCTCGTGCACGAGTTGGTCGCCTACGCGCGGGTCCCGCACGGTGCGTCGGTTCTCGACGTCGGCTGCGGCATCGGCGGCCCGGCGCTGTACCTGGCCGGGAAGCTCGGCTGCGCGGTGGACGGGGTCACGCTCAGCGCGCCCCAGGCCGCCCGCGCCAACGAGAAGGCGCGTGCCGCCGGCCTTGCCGACCGGGCGCGGTTCCGCCAGACGGACGCGATGGCCACCGGATACCCGGACGGCACGTTCGACGTCGTCTGGGCGCTCGAGAGCCTGATGCACTTCGTGGACCGGGCCGCCTTCTTCGCCGAGGCGCTGCGGCTGCTGCGTCCCGGCGGGGTGCTGGCCGCCGCCACCTGGTCGGTCCGGGACGGCGCGCTGACCGGCGAGGAGAGCGAACTGGTCGGCGAGATCCTGCGGCACCAGGTGATGCCGAGCTTCTCCTCGCTCGAGGAGCACGAGCGCCTCGCCCGGCTGGCCGGGTTCGCCGAGGTCGAGTCGGTGGACTGGAGCGACGCGGTCGCGGGCTCCTGGGACCCCGCCTTCACCCAGATCCAGCAGCTGGAGCAGGGCAGGTCGATGATGCGCAAGCTGGCCCGCGACCGCGGCGTGGACGTGCTCGGCTTCTTCTACGCCGGTCCGCTGATGCAGCGCGGATTCGAGACCGGGGTGATGCGGTACGGCGCGCTGCGGGCCGTCAAGCCGGGCGCCGCCCCGGACCGCGGCCGGTCGGCGTGACCGTCGGCACGGCACGGCCCGCCACGGATCCGGAACTGCTCGCGCAGGTCATCACCCTGGTGCGGCGAGCCGCCGACGAGGACGGCGACGACCAGGCGTGGGACATCCGGCCGGACACGCGCATCGAGGGCGACCTGTTCCTGGAGAGCGCGGAACTGGTCGCGCTCGGCGAGGCGCTGCGGCGGCGTTACGGCGACGCGATCGACCTGGTCGGCTCCGTCGCAGGCCTCGGCATCGACGAGATCATCGGGCTGACCGTTGCCGATGTGGCGGCATACGTGGCGTCCGCGTCCGTGGATCCGGACGGCGCGGGACGAGCGCGATGAGCGGCGGCTTCCTGTTCGTCTGCCAGCCGCTGGTCGGCCACGTGAACCCGATCGCCTCGGTGGCGGCGGAGCTGACCGCGCGCGGGCACCGGGTCGCCTGGGCCGGCTCGGAGGCGTTCCTGCGGCCTCGGGTCGGCCCCGACGCGACGATCTACCAGATCCCGCTGCGGGCGCACCGCGGCGGCGGCCACCGAGGGCTGTCCGGGACCAAGGCGCGGTGGGAGGGCTACCTCGCCCCGCACGCCAAGGCGACCCGGCCGGGCATCGAGCGCGCGATCACCGACTTCCAGCCGAGCGTGGTGGCCGTTGACCAGCACGCGGTGGCGGGCGCGATCGCCGCCTACCGGTACGGGCTGCCGTGGGCGACCCTGGCGCCGACCACGATGGAGCTTCTTCGGCCGTACCGGCTGCTGCCGACGGTCGAGGCCTGGATCCGCGAGCAGATGACGTCGATCTGGACCGTGGCCGGGATGCCCGGCGAGCCCCCGTTCGACCTGCGCTTCTCGCCGCACCTGGTCGTCTCGTTCATCGACGCCCTGCTGGCCGGCGAACCGCCGTCGAGCAACACGGTGCTGGTCGGCCCCGCGCTGGCGCACCGCACGCCCATGGCCGACTTCCCCTGGCCGTGGCTGGATCCCGGGCGGCGGCACGTCCTGGTCACCGTGGGCACGCTGGGCCTGGACATGTCGCGCGACTTCTACCGCAGAGCGCTCGACGCGCTGCGCCCACTCGGCGACCGCGTGCAGGCGGTCGTGGTCGCGCCGGAGGACTCGGTGCCCGACCCGCCCGAGCACGTGCTGGTGCGGCCGAGCGTGCCGTTGCTCGAACTCGCGCCGCGCCTGGACGCGGTGCTCTGCCACGGCGGCACCGGCACCGTGACCGAGGCGCTGGCCCACGCAGTGCCCCTGGTGCTCGCCCCGATCACCAGCGACCAGCCCATCACGGCGGCGAGGGTCGCGGCGCTCGGCGCGGGGATCCGGGTTCGTTTCGACACGGCGCCACCGCAGCGGCTGCGCGAGGCGCTGCTGGCGGTACTCGACGATCCGTCCTATCGGGCGGCCGCCGAACGGGTGAGGCAATCGTTCCGCGCAGCCGGAGGCACCGGCGCCGCGGCCGACCGGCTCGAAGCGCTCGCCCGGCAGCTGGCCCCGTCCCGGCGCGAATTAGTCATCGGAGGGACGACGTGAAGGTGCTGCACGACATCTGGATCATCTTCCAGAGACACATGCTGCTGATGGTGCGCAAGCCGCTGTGGGTGTTCCTCGGCGTCGTGCAGCCGGTGATCTACCTCGCCCTGTTCGCGCCGCTGCTCAAGCCGGCCCTCGCCTCGGTCGGCGCCAGGTCGATGGCGGACGCCTACCGGGTCTACGTCCCGGGCATGCTGGTCGCCCTCGCGATGGCCGCCGGCCTGTACTCCGGCTTCGGCCTGCTCGAGGAACTGGCCTCCGGCGTGGTCGAGCGCACCAGGGTGACCCCGGTCAGCCGCGCGGCGCTGCTGCTCGGGCGCTCGCTGCGGGACGTGGTGATGCTCATGGTCCAGGCCGGGATCATCATCGTGCTCTCGCTGCCGCTCGGCCTGTTCTTCCGGATCCAGGACCTGCTGTTCGCCTATCTGACGATGGCGCTGATCACCCTGGCCAGCGCGTCGTTCTCGTACGGCATCTCGATCAGGGTGAACAACCCGAACGTCCTGGCGCAGGTCATGAACAACATCGCGCAGCCGCTGTGGCTGCTGTCCGGCACGCTGCTGCCCATCGCGCTGGCGCCGCTGTGGCTGCGCCGGGCGGCCGACTGGAACCCGTTCAACTGGGCGGTCAACGGGATGCGCGCGCTGTTCGACGGGCACGGGGACTCGCCGCAGGTCTGGCAGGGCCTCGCGATCATGGCCGGTTTCACCGCCGTGGTGGTGGCCTGGTCAACCCGCCAGTTCGCGAAGGCCGTGCAGTGAGCGGCCGGGCGGCGGGGACCGCGATGATCGAGGCCAAGGGCCTGCGCAAGTCGTTCCGCACGCGCAAGCGGCGCAAGACCACCACGGTTGACGCGGTGGTCGGCATCGACCTGCACGTCGGCGAGGGTGAGATCTTCGGCTTTCTCGGTCCCAACGGGGCCGGGAAGACCACGACGCTGCGGATGTTCGCCACGCTGCTGCCGCCCGACGACGGCGAGGCCCGGGTCGCCGGAGCCGACCTGCGCACCGAGTCGGCCGCGGTGCGCCGCAGCATCGGCTACATCGCGCAGGGCGGCGGCACCTGGAGCGAGGTGACCGCGCGTGAGGAGCTGGTGCTCCAGGCGCGGATGCACGGGATCGGCAAGGCGCAGGCGCAGGCGAGGGCGGCAGCGGCGGTGGAGGCCTTCGACCTGACGGAGTTCGCCGACCGCAACTGCAAGACGTACTCGGGCGGCCAGCGCCGCCGGGTGGACATCGCGCTCGGCGTCGTGCACAGCCCGAGGGTGGTGTTCCTCGACGAGCCGACCAGCGGCCTGGACCCGCAGGTCAGAGCGCATATGTGGGAGACGGTGCGGCGGCTGCGCGAGGACGGCATGACCGTCTTCCTGACCACGCACTACCTCGAAGAGGCCGACGCGCTGTGCGACCGGATCGCCATCATCGACCACGGCGAGATCGTGGCCGAGGGCACCCCCGCCGACCTCAAGCAGGAGGTGTCGGGCGACGTGGTCACCATCGGCTTCGCGGCCGACGGCGCCGCCGGGGCCGACAGCGCGGCGGTCGAGACGGCACGCGACGCCGCCCGGATCCTGGCCGGTGAGACGTACCTGCGCTCGGTCGAAACCCGCCAGGGCGGCGAATTGTGGTTGGCCGTAGACGCGGGTAAGGCCGCGATTCCTTGCATCATGCGAACGCTGGAGAGCGCCGGCATCGAATTGGCCACCATCGAGCTGCACCGGCCAACGCTTGATGACGTGTTCCTGACAAAAACCGGACGCTCACTGCGTGATTCCTGAGCGGTCGCCTGGCATTCACCGAAATGGTGTTTCCGGCCGCTACATTTCTGGCCGCTACACGGCGTCAAAATTTACGTGTGCGAAATCTAGTGCCGTGGCACTAGGCCGTCGCCTGAATGAGCACCTTCGTGAGCCGCTTCATGGCGTTTGCCAGGCCGTAGCGGCTCGCGAGCGCCTCGAGTTCGTCGGCGTCGGCCGGCGTGGCGGGCAACGCCGAGTCGGCGGGGATCGTCGGCGCTTCGGCGTGCACGCGCACGACGTCGGGTGCCACGGCGAGGTAGCCGCGCGCGGCGTCCAGCTTCTTGCGCACGGCGGGCTTGAGTGCGGAGGCCGGGTCGTCGAGCGCTGCGAGGATGCCGCCCAGCGAGCCGAACTCGGCCACCAGCGTCGCCGCGCTCTTCTCGCCGACCCCGGCCACGCCGGGCAGCCCGTCGCTCGGATCGCCGCGCAGCGTGGCGAAGTCCGCGTAGCCTCGGCCGGGGATGCCGTACTTCGCCATCAGCGCGCTGTCATCGACGACCTCAAGCTTCGAAACTCCGCGCGCGACGTTCAGCACCCGGACGTCCCGCGCGTCGTCTACGAGCTGGAACATGTCCCGGTCGCCGGTGACCACGTCCACCGGTCCGTCGTGGGCCGCCGCGTACGCGGCGATGGCGTCGTCGGCCTCGTACCCCTCGGCCCAGCCGCGTGCGATCCCGAACGCCTCCAGCACCGCTTCGAGTACGGGCACCTGCGGGCTGAGCGTGTCGGGCACCACCTCGACCGACGCGCTCACGGGGCGCTCCGTCGCGGTCGCGGCCTCGACGGCACTGGCCGCCGCCTCGGCTTCGAGCACCCGGTGCGCCTTGTACGACGGGATCGCCGCCACCCGGAACGCCGGGCGCCAGTCGGCGTCGAAGCACGCGATGAGGCGGTCCGGCCGATACCCGGCGACCAGCG
The DNA here is from genome assembly GCA_046724665.1 of Actinomycetota bacterium. Lineage (GTDB taxonomy): Bacteria > Actinomycetota > Actinomycetes > Streptomycetales > Catenulisporaceae > Actinocrinis. Next base: position 2,560 of record JBKOWZ010000157.1, on the reverse strand, counting down.
TCGAGATGAAGTCCAGCGTCCCGCGCACCGCGTTGACCGGCATACCGTCCGGTGCGGTGATCGACTCGGGCACGCCGAAGAATGCCCGGAAGTAGAGCGTCGGAGTGTCCAGGAGCATCAACCGGTCAGCCACCGGATCAGCCTCCCACACGCCACCGACGGCCTACAGGAACGTGCGTCCCTCGCCGCGGTATGTCGGCACTGTCGCGGTGACCGCGTCGCCCTGAATCAGATGCAGCTCGGCGAAGCGTTCGCACAGCTCACCGGCCTTAGCGTGCCGGAACCACACCCGGTCGCCGACGGCCAGGTCGTCCGCCGCCGCACCCAATAGCGGCGTCTGCACCTCACCTGCCCCCTCCTGCGCGTCATAGCGCAGGCCAGGCGGCAGGTACGGCTGCGGTAACCGGTCGTGCCCCGGTACGCCCGACGCCACGTACCCGCCGCCGAGCACGGTCACCGCCCCCGGCCCCGGGCGCCGTACGACCGGTAACGCGAACAACGCCGCCGGACGACCGGTCACCTTGCGGTAGCCGTCGAAGAGCCGCGGCAGGAACAGCCCCGAACCGGCGCCGATCTCGGTTACCGCATCCTCGGCCGCCGTACGCTCGATCGACCCGGTACCGCCGCCGTTGACGAACTCCAGCTGCGCGATCTCCTTCACCGCCGCGACGATCGCCGCCCGCCGCTCGGCCAGCTCCGCCGCGCTACTGCGCTGCATCGTGCGTACCGCCAGCCCGCGCCCCAGGCGCCCCGGCGGCGCGTCGGGCACGCCCGCGATCTGCGCCTCGTACGCCATCAGCCCGACCAGGCGGAATCCGTGCCGGTCCGCCGCTTCCCGTGCCACCTCGGCCACCGCGGCGGGGGAGTGCAGCGGCGAGCGGCGCGCCCCGATGCGTACCCGGCCGCCGAGCGGCCGCCACGAGGCATCGACGTCCACACACACCCGGATGGGTGAAGCCTCCGGGACGTCGGACGTCACCTTCTCGATCAGATCCAGGTGCTCGATCGAGTCGATCATCACCGTGACGGCGTCGGCCGCGCGCGGATCGACGGCCAGCCGCCGCAGCGCCGCGCGGTCCACCGTCGGGTAGGCGACCAGCACGTCGTCGAATCCTGAACCGGCCAGCCAGAGCGCCTCCGGGAGCGTGAACGCGAGCACGCCGCTGAAGCCGTCAAGGGCGAGCACCGCGCGCAGCACCTCACGGCTGCGCACCGACTTCGACGCGATCCTGATCCGCTTGCCGCCGGCCCGCCCGACCAACTCGCCCGCGTTGTGCCGCAGCGCCCCCAGATCCACGACCGCCAGCGGCGGATCGAGGTGCGCGGTCGCGTGGTTCAGGCGATCCAGGTCGGTCACGCTCCGAACCCTTCCACACCCCAGTCGCCCGGTTAAGTCCGATTGGATCCCGGATCGGTCTCGACCTGATGACCTTCGTCCGGGCGGCTCGGGCGGCGCCGTCCCGGTGTCGGCCGGGCGGGGCGTGGACTAAGGTTCAACCTGATCAAAGCCACCGGCCTGAGCCCCGGGGGAACGGAAGAGGTGGGGGAGACCCATGGCAGCGGACGACCCGGAGCCCTTCCGGGCGGCGCGGTCGGCGCCCGACGGCAAGCCGGTCGAGCCTGAGGTAATCCGTCTGGACATAGAGATCACCGAAGTCACCGAGGCTACCGAGACCTCAGCCGCCGAGGCGGCCGGGTACCCGCAGCAGCCTCCGTACGCGCAGTCGGCACCACCTCAGTACGCGTACAGCCAGTCGCCTTATCCGTATCCGCAGCCCCCGCCCCCGCAGCAGCCCTACTACGGCTGGGGTTGGGGCGCTGCGCCGCCGCCACCCCCGCCCCGGCCGCGCATACCCCGGCGCGCGATAGCCGGCGCCCTGGCGATCGTCGCGGCTGCCTCGGCTGTGGTCGCCGGAGGGCTCGCGACGGCCAAACCCACCGGCGGGTCAGCCGCACAGCCTACGCGGGGCAGCGCTGCCCAGGACGCCGCGGCGCGCGCGATCTGGCGTACGACGCCGGTCAACCAGCTTCTGCCCGCGACGATCACCCGCGAAGGCACCGAGTCATACATACGTCTCGGCATAAATTCCGATGAATCCTGCGCGGCGCTGCCCAAGGCCTTCAGTGCCCAACTCGCCCCGACCAAGTGCACGCACGTACTGGCCGCGACCTACGTGGATCGCACCCAGACCGTGACCGCCACCGTCGGCATCGTCGTGCTCAGCGGCACCGTTACCGAACGGCTGCGCCTGTTCCAGGGCTGGAACGCCGACGCGAACGCCACCAAGAGCGCGATGATGCCGCACGTCTACCCGGTTCCGCGCACCGTCGCAGCCCACTTCGGCGACAAGCAGCGGGTCGCCTGGCAGTCCCAGGCCTCCGTTGACGGCACCTATCTGGCCTACGCCGTCACCGGATTCAGCGACGGGCGTACCGGCCCCGACGCCGCGGCGATCGCCGCCGGCTCGGGCTCGGAGCTCAGCTCCAGCTCGCCGGCGGTGCAGGTCGCCGGGGACCTGCCTGCGGCGATCCAGAACCTCCTCGCCGACCGGATCCAGGC
>JBKOWZ010000095.1:0-43151 GCA_046724665.1 Actinomycetota bacterium | reverse complement strand
TCGCACTCGCACTCGCACTCGCACTCGCACTCGCACTCGCACTCGCACTCGCACTCGCACTCGCACTCGCACTCGCACTCGCACTCGCACTCGCACTCGCACTCGCACTCGCACTCGCACTCGCACTCGCAGCTGGAGTTATAGCGTGGTCAACCGACTTCGACTAGCGGCAGCGCCGTGGAGTCGATGGGCCAGTGGACCTGATCGTCATCGCAGCCGCAGCGCAGTCAGCCGACCTCAACCAACGGCAACGCCGTAGACGCGATGTGCCAGCGAACCTGATCGTCGTCGCAGCCGTAACGCGGTCAACCGACTTCAACCAGCGGCAGCGCCGTGGACACAATGTGCGAGCGGACCTAGTCGTCGTCACAGTCGCAACGCAGTCAACCGACCTCAACCAACGGCAGCACTGTGGACGCGATATGCGAGCAGACCTGCTCGTCGTCGGAGCCGCAGCGCGGTCAGCCGACTTCAACCAACGGCAGCGCCGTGGAGGCGATGTGCGAGCGGACCTGGTCGTCTACCGGATCGTTCGCCGGGTCGGTGTGCACGACCAGGTGGTTGTAGAGCGTGTCGCGCTGCGCCGGAATGCGGCCGGCGGTGCGGATGAGGTGGATCAGCTCGCTGCGGTTCGAGCGGTGGCGCGCGCCGGCGGAGGAGACCACGTTCTCCTCGAGCATGACCGAGCCCAGGTCGTCCGCGCCGTAGTGCAAGGTCAGCTGTCCGGCCTCCTTGCCGACGGTCAGCCAGGAGCCCTGGATGTGCGCGACGTTGTGCAGGAACAGCCGGGCGATCGCGATCATCCGGATGTACTCGAGCGTGGTGGCCTGGGTGCGGCCCTTCAGGTGGTTGTTCTCGGGCTGGTAGGTGTACGGGATGAACGCGCGGAAGCCGCCGGTGCGGTCCTGCACGTCCCGGATCATCGCGATGTGCCGGATCCGCTCGGCGTTGGTCTCGCCGGTGCCCATCAGCATGGTGGAGGTGGACTCCAGGCCGAGCCGGTGCGCGGTCTCCATGATCTCGAGCCAGCGCTCGCCGGACTCCTTGAGCGGGGCGATCACCGTGCGCGGGCGCTGCGGCAGCAGCTCGGCCCCGGCACCGGCGAACGAGTCGAGCCCGGCCGACTTCAGCCGGCTGATTGCTTCCTCGATCGTCACTGCGGAGACCTTGGCCATGTGCTGGACCTCGGACGCGCCGAGAGAGTGGATCACCAGCTGCGGATAGGCCTGCTTGATCGCGCGGAACGCGGTCTCGTAGTACTCGACCCCGTAATCCGGGTGGTGCCCGCCCTGGAACATGATCTGCGTCCCGCCGAGCGCGACGGTCTCGCCGCACCGGCGCAGGATCTCGTCGAGGTCGCGCGACCAGCCCTTCTCCGACTTCGGCGGCACGTAGAACGCGCAGAACTTACACGCCGTCACGCAGACGTTGGTGTAGTTGATGTTGCGTTCGATGATGTACGTCGCGATGTCGGCGGTCCCGGCGTAGCGCTTGCGGCGCGCGGCGTCGGCGGCGCGGCCGAGCGCGTGCAGCGGGGCGTGCCGGTAGAGCTCGAGGGCTTCCTCCTCGGAGATGCGCCCTCCGTCGGCGGCGCGGTCGAGCGCGTCCTGCAACGCGGTACCCAGCGAAGCAGTGCTCCACGAACCCGTGGCAACCATGTGACTACCGACCTTCCCGATCCGTTACCTCGTCCAGCCTACGCGGGCCCTGCGCGCACAGCTTCAGCGAGCCGAGTCAAGCCTAGAGAGCACTGCTTCTAGGGGGCACGTTCGCAGAGGCGCTGGCTTGTAGAGGCACTGCTTGCAGAGGCACAGCCCATAGAGAGCACAGCTTCTCGAAGTCGCCTTCTAGAGGGACGCTCTCTAGAGGGGCGCTTTCTAAAGGGACTCTGCTTCGGGCCCTACTTCTAGAGGGCACTGCTCCTTCTAGAGGGCACTGCTTCTAGAGAACGCCGCTTCTAGAGAACGCCGTCTAGCAACTCGATCTTCACGTGCGGATCGACGCCGATCTGCGGCGCGACCCGGCGTGCGAACTCGCGCACTCCGGCCAGCTGGCGCGCGCCGAAAGAGAAGTCGAGCGTGGTGAAGTAACGCTCGAGGGTAGCCGCGTCGAAGGACTCCCAGCGGGCCGCCTGTGCGGCGACCTTGTCCACCTCCGCCATGGCCAGATCCCGCGACCGCAGGAACGCCTCGTGAACCTCGCGGGTCAGCGCGGGCTGCCGGGCGAGGAAGTCGCGGCGCACCGCCCACACGGCGAAGACCATCGGCAGCCCGGTCCACTCCTTCCAGGCCTGCCCGAGGTCGAGCACGCTCAGGCCGAGGCGCGGCGCGTCGTACAGCGAGGCACGCAACGCCGGATCGCCGATCAGCACGCCTGCGGCGGCCTCCTGCATCATCGCGGCGAGGTCTGGCGGGCACGAGTAGTACAGCGGCTCGGCGCCGTGACACTCGCGCAGCACCATCCGCGCCAACTGGACGGTCGTGCGCGACGTGGAGCCGAGCGCGACGCGTGCCCCATGCAGATCGGCGAAGGGCAGCTGCGACACCAGGTTGCAGGACATGACCGGCCCATCTGAGCCGACCGCGACATCCGGCAGCACGACCAAGTCGTCGGCGTGTTTGAGGCACTCGACGAGCGAGATCGGCCCGATGTCGAGTTCCCCGGCGACCAGTTGCTCGGACAGCCGCTCCGGAGTGTCCTTGACCAGGTCCAGGTCGAGCAGCGCACCCGAGCGGACCAGGCCCCAGTAAATGGGGACGCAGTTCAGGAACTGGATGTGCCCGACACGAGGTTTATCCACGCTGCTCGTCGCTATTCGTCGCTGTTAGTCGCTGCTCGTCATGGCTGCTACTGGTTGGCTGAGGAAATCGGCTATCGGCTATTCGTCTTCGTCCTCGAAGGAGGCCGCGTCGTCGAACTTCCTGCTCAGCCGCTGGGTACGGTCTACGATGCCGGCCGACATCGCGTCCCGGTACTTGGACAGCGTGATGAACGAGACCGCGCTGGACAGGAGGAGGGCCACGGCAAGCAGCGTCAGCTTTGACAGCTGCGAGCTGAGATCCATGTCGAATACCAGCGCCACACCCCAGACGACCAGAAGCGCGGCGAGGAACAGTGCGAGCCGGAGCGTCGTGTATCGCAGCACCGCGTGACGGGTGTCGTAGCCTACGGATGAGCTCGGGACCGAACCCGGCTCCGCACCCGACTCCGCTGCTGCCGCCTCGCTCGAATGTGTTGAGGCCGTCAGAGGGGCCGAGCCCGTTGGGTTGGCCGGACCTGCCTGGCCGGACAGGTTGGCTGGACCGGGGCCATCCGGGTCGGGACCGGCTGGACCGGGACTGACCGGGTCGGACGAGCTGAGGCCAGCTGTGCCGGCCAGACCGGGGCCGGCTGGGTCGGCCAGGCTGGGGCCAGCTGGTTCGGACGGACCGGGACCGATTGGAGCGGACGGGCCAGCAGGCGCCGAGACTGCTGAGCGCCGCGATGACCGCGATGATGCAGACGACGACGCGGTTGCTGACGCGGGCGCCGACCTGGCTGCCGACGTCGCGGCAGAAGTTCGCTTGAGCCCGGCGTCGGTCGTGGCTATAACCGTCTTCTGGTCGCCGATCTGCTCGGTCATGGTCGTGGATCCTTTGTGGCGGGGACCGTCTCACGGTACCTCACCCCTCAGCGGCCGCAGCGACAGGCCCATCAGGACCCGGTCGCGGTAGTCGTCCACGCCTATTCGCAGCCCACTGGGCACCCTGCCGTACTCGACGTAGCCGCACTTCTTGTAGAACTCGTCGTTGCCGGTGCCGCTGCGGCAGTCCAGCGTGAGCAGTTCTACACCCATGGCCCGGGCCGTCCGCTCGACCTCCGCCATCAGCAGTGATCCGTAGCCGAGGCCCTGGAAATCGGAGTGCACCATGACCCGCTTCACGACACGCAGATGGTCCATGACCGGGCTGCGCTCGTCCGCTATGAAGGCGAGCGCCGCCAATCGCCCGCCATCAAGCCCTGTCCCGGTAGCCCGGCCGACCACCAGCCGGTCGTAGCCGGCGACGACGGCCGCGAAGGCTCGGTCGGCGACCGGCAGCACGTCATCCAGCGTGACCGGTGGGACGAAGCCCACCGCTCCACCCGCGTTGGTCACGTCGGTCCAGCATGCGACGACCTGCGCCCTCAGCTCGTCGGTCAGCTCGGGGTCGATCGTGAATTCCAGCGTCATGGATCGAGTATGCATGAACTTGTCGCATCGTGCATGCAATTTCAGAAAATTAGTTCGGCCGACGCGTCAGCGGTCCTCGTCGAGCTGGTGCAGCGACTTCGCGGACTGCACCCAGATCGCGAGCGCGGCCAACACGCTGCCGCCGACCACCTCGGCCGCGATCGGGCCGAAGAAGTCCGCGAGCAGGCCGGCGACGATCGGGGCGACCCAGAGCAGGCCGACGCTGAGGAACGTGAGCAGCGTGGAGACCCGGCCATACAAGTGGTCCGGGACGATCTTCACCTCGTAGTTCTCCAGCACGGAGTACAGCGGCGCGGCGAGCACCAGGGCGACCGCGAACACCGCGCCGATCTCCCACGGCCGCGGGACGAAGGCCACGGCGACCGCGCCACCGGCCAGCACCCACGACGCGACGATCACGAGCGTGCGGCCGCGCACCTTCCGCACCAGCCACGGCGTGCACACCGCCCCCGTCAGCCCGCCGACTGCCGCGATCGCGTTCGCGGCTCCGACCGAGACCGGACCGCCGCCACGGTGTCGGATCAGCGCGAGCACGAGCAGGAAGAGCACCATGAACAGGGCGTTGACGACCGGGATCCACGCCGTGATGAGGCGCATATAGTCGTTCGATCTGATGAACTGCCAGCCCTCGGCGAGTTGACGGCGCATCGGCTCACGCGGCGCGTCGTCGTCACGGTCCGGCCCGAGCGGCGTGCGGATCAGCGCCGAGCCGACTGCGGCGGCGAGGTACGACAAGGCGTCGCCGACGAACGGGATCCAGCGCGCGGCGGCGAACAGCACTCCGCCGATCGGCGGTCCGACCAGTTCGGCCGCCATGTCGCGGCCCTGGCGGGATGCCGAGGCCGCCGGGAACTGCTCTGCCGGGACGATCCGCTTGAGCGCGGGCATCATGGCGCCACCGCTCAGTCCGTTCACCACGCCCTGGACGACGGCGACCGCGCCGAGCGAGTAGATCGAGACGTGCCGGGTCAGCACGAGCGGCACGATCGTGCCGATCGCGAAGGCCTGAATCAGCGGCGAGCCGACGAGCAGGGCTTTGCGGGAGAAGCGGTCCGCGAGCACGCCGCCGATCAGCAGCGTCGTCAGCCGTCCGACGTTCTCCAGCGCCGCGATGGCACCAGCCTGGGCGACCGATCCGGTCTCGTAGAGCATCAGCAGCGGGAACGCGATCGAGGACAGCGTGGAGCCGAGCGCGGAGACGGTCGTTCCGATCCACCAGCTGAGGTAGTCCCGGCTACGCCAAATGGATGCAGTAGTCAGAGAAGCTGATGAAGTGGGTGTGACCGATGAGGGAGATGAGGAGGATGAGAGTGCTGCCGCCGACCGGTGGACGGTGTCGGTCGGGGTGGTGGTGCTAGTGGTGGTATCGGTGCTGGTGGTGCTGGTGCTGATATCAGTGCTGGTAGGGCTAGTGGTGTCAGTCGTGCTGGTGGTGGTGCTGGTACTGCTGGTGGCGGTGGCAGTCCTGCTCGTGGTGGCGCCGGTAGTGCTGGTGGTAGAGCGGGTGCTGGTACTGCCGGTACTGCTGGTGGCGGTGGCGGTCGTGCTCGTGATGGCGCCGGTACTGCTGGTGGCGCCGGCATGGGTGGTGGTGCTGGTGGCGGCTTTGGTGCTGGTGCTAGTGGTGGGATCTGCGTGGGAGTCGGTGTCGGAATCGGTTACCGCGTCCGGATCCGGGGCGTTGAGTACTGCCTCGGCCATGCGCGCATACCCTCCCGATGGGATGCGGCGGATTCCCAGCCCGCCTACTCTCGCATCGGCACCATAAGAGAACGTTTACCTCGTGTGTGCCTCAGGCGAACGTCATTTCCTGGGGCAGTTCGCGGCGGTTGGCGTCCGGGCCGTCGAATTCGCGCACGATCTCGTACCGCGTGTTGCGCTCGACCGGGGTGAATCCGGCGTCACGGATCAGGTCCAGCAGGTCGTCGCGGGTCATCTTGTCCGGCGTGCCGAAGCTGTCGGCGTCGTGCGTGATCTTGTACTCGACCACGGAGCCGTCGAGGTCGTCCACGCCGTAGTTGAGCGCCAGCTGCGCGGTGGTCAGGCCATGCATCACCCAGAAGCACTTGACGTGGTCGAAGTTGTCCAGCAGGAGCCGTGACACGGCGAAGGTGCGCAGCGCCTCGGCGCCTGTGGCCATCGGCTGCGTCATCAGGCGGTTGCGCTGCTTGCCATCCTTCGAGTCGTGGAAGTCATGCTGGAAACGCAGCGGGATGAACACGACGAAGCCACCGGTCTCGTCCTGTAGCTCACGCAGCCGCAGTACGTGATCGACGCGGTGCCTCGGCTCCTCGATGTGGCCATAAAGCATCGTTGACGGCGTACGCAGCCCCTTGCTGTGCGCGAGCCGGTGGATGCGTGACCAGTCCTCCCAGTGCGTTGCGTGGTCCACGATCTTCGAGCGGACCTCCCAGTCGAAGATCTCGGCGCCGCCGCCGGTCAGCGACTCGAGCCCGGCGTCGATCAGTTCGTCCAGGATCTCGTCGGCGCCGAGCCCGGAGATCCGCTCGAACCAGTGGATCTCGGTCGCGGTGAACGCCTTGATGGACACGCCGGGCAGCGCGGCCTTGAGCTCGCCGATCGACTTCGGGTAGTAGCGCCACGGCAGGGTCGGGTGCAGTCCATTGACGATGTGCAGTTCGGTGATGCCGTCCGGCTCCATCTGCTTGGCGAGCCGCACGGCCTCCTCGATGCGCATCGTGTACGCGTCCTTCTCGCCGGGCTTGCGCTGGAAGGAGCAGTACGCGCAGGAGGCGGAGCAGACGTTCGTCATGTTCAAGTGCCGGTTGACGTTGAAGTACACCCGGTCGCCGTTCTTCACGGTGCGCACGTGGTGGGCCAACTCGCCGAGCCAGGCCAGGTCGTCGGTCGCGTAGAGCGCCACGCCGTCGTCGAAGGTCAACCGCTCCCCGGCAAGCACCTTCGCTTCGAGCTCGCGCTTGAGTCCGGCGTCCATCGGCTGCGGCCTCCCTGGTCGGGCGGTTGGGTCGATGTACGAGCCTACGCCACCCGATCGGACGTATAGCCGAGGGTCTCAGGTGCTCCTGGACCCTCGGCCGAACGGGCTAAGCACCGTCCTCGTCGAGTGGCCGCTGGCGTCCCTCCCACTTGGTCGAAAGCGCGACCGTGGTGCGAGTGCGTGCCACACCACGGATGCGGTTGAGTCGACCGATGATCTTCTCCAGGCCGGCGGGATCGGCCGCACGCACCTTGAGCAGGTAGGACTCCTCGCCGGCGACGAACCAGCAGTCCTCGATCTCCGGGACATCGCGCAGCCTGCGGGCGACGTCGTCCAGGTCGGCGGCATCCGAGAGCAGCACGCCGATCAGCGCGGTCACCCCGAGGCCGACCGTGCTCGGACTGACCACGGCCCGATATCCGACGATCACACCGGCCTGCTCCAGCCGGTTGATCCGGTCCGTCACGGTCGGTCCGGACAGGCCGACGAGCCGGGCGAGTTCGGCGTAGGTCGCACGGCCGTTGGCACGCAACGCCTCGAGCAGCGTGCGATCAACCGCGTCCACGGCGCAGTTCCTCCTCTTCCGCCGGGGCTTGGCCCTTTTCCCGGGCAGCCCCCAGTTCGCCGCTCCATCGGCGCAACAGATCGTGCTCGACACCGAGTACGTCAAGTGCCTTACCCGCGATGAAATCGACGAGCCGCTGCACGTCGTACGTACCAGCGTAGAAGCCAGGCGACGCGGGCAGGATCACCGCTCCCGCTCGGCTGAGCGCGAGCAGGTGCTCAAGCGTCTGCGTATTCAGCGGGGTCTCCCGCACGACGACCACCAGCGGCCGACGCTCCTTCAGCGTGACGTCGGCGGCACGTTGCAGCAGGTCCTTCGACAGGCCAAGTCGTATACCTGCGACGGCGGCTGTGGACGCGGGGATGACCAGCATGCCCTTGGCCGGGTAACTGCCGGAGGACGGTCCGGCGGCGAGGTCTCCGGCGGGCCAGTAACGCACCGCGTCCAAGCGCTTGTGTGCGTTCATGTTCGCGGTCGGGTTGGCGTCGGCATGTGCTTGGATCTCGGCGTCGCCTTGCTGCCAGCCGAGCCATTGCGTCAGATCGTCGCGCCAGTGCGCGTCACGGAACGCGATGCCGGTCTCGTCCATCAGAGTGAGTCGCGCCGCTCGACTGATCATCAGATCAACGCTCTCGCCGGCGTCGAGCAGTCCACGCAGGGCCGCCGCCGCGTACGGCGTGCCGGACGCCCCGGACACGCCGACGATCCACGGCTTACGTGGCTGCGCGTCGTTCATGCCCTCATGATTGCCCGCGTGCGGCCCGATGACGAATCCGGGCCGCACGGGTGTGTTGAAAACGCGGGGCTACGTCCCGTGGAACTGCGGGGGACTTCGTCAGCGCGCGAGGTAGTTGGCGGCCTCCGGGCCGTATCCGGCCTGCGCCAACATCACGGCGTTGTCCGAGACGCGCTTGATGCGCAGCGTGAAGTAGATCAGCACGCCGCCGAGCGCTGCGCGGATCCCGTAAAAGATCATGTACTGGTGGTCGTGGCTCACCACGTCCTGCGGCGTCTCGAGGTCCCCGGTGCCGCGCAGCACAATCGCGAGCAGGATGGATACCAGCCAGACGATGCGGAAGACCTGGTAGCCGGACTCCCGCAGCACCTGCTGGTATCGCCCGGTCGGCAGGAGCGCGCGGCGCAGCGAACGTTGCCAGATGGACAGCACGACAATGACGGCGAGGAAGACCAGGAGCGCTATAAGGCTCAGCCCGGACACCATGTTGTCCGCGGAATCCGCCTGATCGATGGTCACCGAGGCCGGGTCGTCCACCAACCGGTTCGCCAGCGAGACACGGTTGTTGAGGACAAGGATCTCCACCAGGCACAACACGATGTACAAACCGCTGAGCACCAGCAGAGCGATGCCCAGCCCACTGCTTGGTCGGCTAAGGCCGGGCGGCGGCGTCGGGTATCCGGCGTAGGGCGCGGCATACTGCGGCGGGTACTGAGCGGCGCCGAAAGGCGGAGTGGGCTGAGCGGGCTGGAACGGCTGGTTAGGCTGTCCGGGCTGTGCGTACTGCGGGGGCTGCGCATACGGCTGTGGCTGCGCGTACGGCTGCTGTGCATAAGGCTGCTGCGGGTACTGGGGTTGTGCGTATTGCGGTGGCTGTGCGTACTGCGGCTGTGCGGCCGATGGCGGCGTGAGCGGTACGGGGTCCTCGGGAGTGGGCACGCCCGCAGGACTCTCGAAGCTCATGGTTCCCCCGATAAGTACGTTGAAATGTTGAATCAGGACGCGATAGTTTCGCGTCTTCGTACCGCTATGTCAACGTCACGGTCGCAGGCCGCGTGCCGCCAGGTCCAGCAGCGCGAAGCAGAACAATGCGATGCCGACGAAGCCGTTGACCGTGAAGAATGCCCGGTTGAGGCGCGAGAGGTCGTCCGGGTGCAGCAATGAGTGCTCGTACACGAACGCCCCGGCGACGACCACCAGGCCGACCCACCAGAACGCGCTCGCGCCGGTGAGCAGGCCGAACCAGACGAACAGCGCGATGACCACCGCGTGCGAGACGCGGGCGCCGGAGAGCGCCGCGGCGACGCCCCAACGCGCCGGGACCGAGCCGAGGCCCTGCTCGCGGTCGGTCGCCACGTCCTGCAATGCGAAGATCAGGTCGAATCCGCCGATCCAGATGCCGACCGCGAGGCCGAGCACGACCGCGTCCCAGGACCAGGCGCCGGTCACGCCGATCCACGCGCCGATCGGGCCGATGGACTGCGCGAGCGCCAGCAGCGCGTGCGGGACGTTCGTGAAGCGCTTGCCGTACGGGTACACGATCAGCGGCACCACGGCCAGCGGCGAGAGCACGAGCGTGAGCGTGTTGAGCGCGGCGGCGGCGCCGAGGAACAGGCCGAGGGCCAGGACCGCGCCGAACCAGGCCGTCTTGACCGTGAGCACGCCGGTGACCAGTTCGCGCCTGGCGGTGCGCGGGTTCCTGGCGTCGAACTCCCGGTCGATGATCCGGTTGACCGCCATCGCGAACGTGCGCGCGCCGACCATCGCCAGCGTGATCAGCAGCAGTTGCAGCCAGTGCACGCTCCGGGAGGCGCGGAACATCGCGGTCAGCGCGGCGGTGAACGCGAAGGGCAGAGCGAAGACCGAATGCTCCAGCAGCACCAGGCTGCGGAACGCCTTGAACTTCTCGCCGACGGTCTCGGCCGGCGCCGCCAACGCGGTCACGATGCCCCGTCCTTCACAGCCCGTACTCCTTCCAGCGGCGGTCCACGGTCGCCGCGGTGGCCGGATCCGAGGCGATCATCTCCGGCCAGCCGCCGTTGCGCGTGTACCCCTCGCCGGGCAGCTTGCGGGTCGCGTCGATGCCGGCCTTCCCGCCCCAGAACTGCTGGTACGAGGCGTGGTCGAGATGGTCCACCGGCCCCTCGGTCAGCAGCAGGTCGCGCGCGTAGTCCACGTTGCCGAAGGCGCGCCAGGAGACCTCGGCGTAGTCGTGCACGTCGCAGTCCGCGTCCACGACGACGATGAGCTTGGTCAGCGACATCAGGTGCGCGCCCCAGATCGCGTGCATCACCTTCTGCGCGTGCTTCGGGTACCGCTTGTCGATCGAGACGATCGCGCAGTTGTGGAAGCCGCCGGTCTCCGGCAGGTCGTAATCGACGATGTCCGGGATGATCGTCTTGAGCAGGGGCAGGAAGAACCGTTCCGTCGCCTTACCGAGCGGTCCGTCCTCGGTCGGCGGTCGGCCGACGACGATCGACTGGAGCATCGCGTTCTTACGCATCGTCATCGCGGTGACGGTCAACGCGGGGAACGGCTCGACCGGCGTGTAGAAGCCGGTGTGATCGCCGAACGGACCCTCGGGGCGCGTTACGCCGGGCTCGAGCCAGCCCTCGAGCACGACCTCGCAGTGCGCCGGGACCTGGAGTGGCACGGTCTTGCAATCGACGAGTTCGACCCGCTCGCGCTGCACGAACCCGGCGAACAGGTACTCATCGATGTCCGCGGGCAGCGGCGCCGTCGCGGCGTAGGTGACGACCGGCGGGCAGCCGAGGGCGATGGCCACCGGCAGCCGCTCGCCGAGGCGTTGCGCGACCGCGTAGTGGTTCGTGGAGTCCTTGTGGATCTGCCAATGCATGCCGATGGTGCGTGCATCGTGCCGTTGCAGCCGATAGAGGCCGAGGTTGCGAGCACCGGTCTGGGGATGCTTGGTGTGTGTGAGGCCGAGGTTGAAGAACGATCCGCCGTCCTGCGGCCAGGTGTGCAGCGCGGGCAGTGCGTTGAGATCGACCTGATCATCCGTCAGTACGATCTGCTGACAAGGGGCGCCTTTGACGTGCTTCGGCGGCACGGAGCGCAGCTGCGCCACCTTGCCGAGCGCGTCCTTGAAGCCGGAAAGGCCCTGCGGCAGTTCGGGCTTGAGCAGCTCGCCGATCCGGTCGCCGATCTCGTCGAGGCTCTTGATGCCGAGGGCGAGGCACAGCCGGCGCCGCGTGCCGAAGACGTTCATCGCCAGCGGCAGCTCGGAGCCCTTGACGTTCTCGAACAGCAGCGCGGGGCCGTGCTCCTTCTGCACCCGGTCGGTGATCTCGCCGACCTCGAGGTAGGGATCGACCTGGACCTTGATCCGCCGCAGCTCCCCCTCGCGCTCGAGCGTCTTGAGGAACGAGCGCAGATCTTCGTAGGCCATGCGACAAGTATCCACGCGGTGCGGTTCAACCGAGCAGGTGGGCGTTGACGGCCCGCACCTGCTCGGCGAGCTCCGGCAGCTCGACCACCTCGACTCCGGCCGCGCGCAGCCGGTCCGCGCCGTCGCACACCGCGAGCAGCGCGGGTTCACGCAGCGCGAGCACGACGCGCGGGATGCCGGCGGCCAGGATGTGGTCGGTGCAGCTGAGCGGCCGGGACGCGCGCGGCGAGCAGGGTTCGAGCGAGGTGTACATGGTCGCGGTCTTCAGCCGAGGGTCGGCCGGATCGAGCTTGGCGAGGGCGACCTCCTCGGCGTGGTTCTTGTCCGGGTCGCCGAGTCCTCGCAGCATTTCGCGGGAGTAGCCGGTGGAGATCACCGCACCCTGCGCATCAGCAACGATCGCGCCGACCGAGTACGCACCGCTGGCCGGCGGGCAGGATCGCGACAGTTCGACGGCGAGGCGCAGCAAGTGCACGTCGTAGTCGGCGGGCTGTGTCGGCGTGTGGTTGACCAGATACCGGGAGAACTGGACGTCGCCGACGGCACGTGTGTCGACCAGGATCATCCGTCGATCGGGTGATTGCGCATAGCTCGCCGGACCGAAGGCACGCGGTGCGGCCGGGTCGCCGATCAGGAACGGCGCGACGGAGACCTGGATCTCGTCTGCGAGGTCCTCAGCGAGAAACCGGGTAAGCACCGTGGCGCCGCCTTCGACCATCAGCCGCCGCACACCGCGCCTGGCCAGGTCGTCGAGCAGGGCGCCCAAGTGGACCGGTCGGCCGGAGTACACCGCCGTCTCGGCGGCTGGTGCGGTGAAGACGGCCGCGTCGCGGTCGATCTCACCGGCGCCGACGACGACAACGCGCAGCGGGCTTTCCGGCTTACCGCGCGCTATACGCGCGGCACGTCGCTGCGGCGAACGAACGAGCAGTCTCGGGTCGTCCGCACGCACCGTGCCCGCGCCGACGAGAATCGCGTCCACCGATGCCCTGAGCTCGTCCACACGATCGAAGTCGGCGTCGTTCGACAGCAGAAGCCGCCGCGACGTCGTGTCGTCAAGATAGCCGTCCAGCGACGTGGTGAAGCTGAGAATGACCCAGGGCCGTGAGGCCGCCGTTTGCTGCGTTACCACCGCACCATTGTGCGTGCTTGCCGCCGCTTGGTGCTGTGGCACTAGTGAGTGGCGTAGTGCGGGTTCACGCTCACGCAGCCACCGGTCGTCGCGGCGTTCAGCAGGGAGGAGACCGCCGGGGCGGACGCGGCCGCGGTCGGTGTGGTGTTCGCCGAGCCGCCGGTCCCGGAGGCCGGGCCTGCGGCGGCGCCGAAGGTCGTGCCCGACGTCCAGTCCGCGCCGATGACCAGGGTCACCTGGGAGTACGCGTTCGACTCGACCAGCGCCGAGGACGGCAGCCCCAGCGTGTACGCGACCGTGGCCGCCGAGTCGGCGCGGGTGGACGGATAGTAGATCTTCGTGTTCTTCGCCGCGCTCGCGTTGCCGGCGACCGTGGTGAGCGAGAATCCGTCGTTGACCAGCGCGTCCCTGACCGTGCTCGCCCGGCCGGAGGCGCCGCTGCCGTTGAAGACCTGAAGGTGCACCGCGGCCTTGTTCACCGCGACCGTCGGCGAGACCACCGCCTGTGGCGCCTCGGTGGAAGGCTTGGCTGAGGTCTGCGGAGCGGCCGACTTGCTCGCCGTGCTCGATCCGGCCGAATAGGCGACGTCGTTGCCGATGTTGCGGAACATCTGGTCCGCATAGGGCTGAGCGGGCACCACGTGTGCCTGGTTGTGCGGGTCCAGGTCCCACGGCATGGTGACGAACGAGATCCGGTTGGTCGGCACCCGGTTCATCGTTACCGCAAGGCCCTCGATCCCGGTGACACCGCTCAGCCCGTCGTCCACGGTCAGCGCCTTGGTCGCCGCGTCGGCCACCTTGTAGAGGGTGGTGAATTCGGTCAGGTTCATCGTGGCCCGCACCTGCCGGATCATTCCGGAGAGGAAGTAGTGCTGAGCCTTCTCCCGGCCGAGGTCCGATCCGTCGTAGAAGCCGTGGCGGGAACGGACGAACGCCAGCGCGCTGGCGCCCTGCACCTTGTTCTGTCCCTTGTGCAGCCTCAGGTGCGAGTCCGGGTCGTACATGCTGTCGGTGACGCAGACCTGCACGCCGCCGAGTGCGTTGGACATCGTCTCGACGCCGACGAAGTCCACCATCACGAAGTGGTCGATGGTCAGCCCGGTCAGCTGGTGCACCGTGGTGACCGTGCACGACGGTCCCCATTGCAGCGAGCTGTTGATCGTCGAGGTGAAGCCGCCGCCGGACACGTGCGTCGCCGGGTCGGTGCAATGCGGCAGCATGACGATGGTGTCGCGAGGTATGGACATGACCGTGGCGTTGGAGCGGTCGGCGGACAGGTGCACGACCATCTCCACGTCCGCGTTCGCACCGGGGCCGCAGCGACCGCCGATCTTGCAGTTCGCGGCGCTGCTGCGCGTGTCCGAGCCGATCACCAGGATGTTGAGCGGGGAGCGGCCGTACTTGTCCACCGGTTCGGGGGCCTGGCTCACGCCGCTCTGGAGCAGCGCGGTGTGCTTGATGTTCCCGGTCAGGTGCAGGATCACGTACGCGCCGATGGCGAGTATCAGCACCAGCGCGCTGGAAACGCCGATCGCGGTCCACTTGATGATCTTGCGCTTGCGCGTCTGCGGCTTCTTGCCGCCGGGCATGGACGCGGCGCGCCGGGCGTGGCCGGAGGGGTCGATCTCGTCGAGGTCGATGTCCTCGTTGACGTTGCCGTCGCCGATACGACCGGAATGGGCCGCACCCGGCCTGAGGCCCACCGAACCGGATGCCGCGGCGGCCCTGCGATCGCCGCCCCGCGCCTGGTCACGGCTTCCTCGGGCACGCGGCGTCCAGGCGTCCTCATCGGCGTCGCCGTACCGGTCGCGGCTGGGGTACGCGTCCACGGGGCGGCCACGGCCGTTGCCGTACCTGCCGCCGGCGCCGTACCCATCGTCGCCGTACCCGTCATCGTCCCGGCGGCCATACGCATCGCCGGCAGACCACGGCTGCTGCGGCGGCTGCGACTGTCGCGGTTGCGGAGGCCTCGGCGCCTGGTACAGATCGCGCGGTGGCTGCCCTCCCCGATCGGCGCCGTACGGCGGCTGGCCGTTACCGCGCACGGGACGGCCTGAACGCTGACCCTGTGCGTAAGGGTCGTAACCAGGCTCTTCCCGGTATCGTCCCTCTCCACCGCGGTCGTCGGACCCGTATTCCGGGTACCAGCCGCGATCGTCGCTCATCGGGTCAGACTTCCTTCCGCCGGCGCGAGGAGGGGTAGTAGCGGTTCAGGCCCGCTGCCGTGCTCAGGCCCTCATTTCTTGTTGAGGACGCTCGGGGACCTGGGCCGGTTGCCGGAGCGTGCGCCGCGGACCGTGGACGAGCGGTCGGGAAGGCCCGGATCTACAGGCCGGCGTAGCTGTGCTTGCCAGAGATCAGGACGTTGACGCCAAAGTAGTTGAACATGACGCACATGAACGCGGCCAGCGCGATCCAGGCGGCCGCGCGCCCCTTCCAGCCGTGCGTGGCCCGCGCGTGCAGATACGCCGCGTAGATCACCCAGACGATGAACGACCAGGTCTCCTTGGGGTCCCAGCCCCAGTAGCGGCCCCAGGCCTTCTGCGCCCAGATCGCGCCGGCGATCACCGCGAAAGTCCACAGCGGGAAGATGAACGCGATGACGCGGTACGCGGTGCGGTCAAGCGTCCCGGAGGAGGGTACGCGCTCGAGCACGCCGCTCAGCCGCGACAGCTTCCCCTCCTCGGTGGCCGACTTGACCAGGTACAGGACCGTGGCGACCGTCGAGACGCCGAACGCGCCGGTGGACAGCACGGCCGCGGTGACGTGGATGTACAGCCAGTAGGAGTGCAGCGCCGGAACCAGTTCCTCGGCGTCGGTGTAGAGCACCGTGTACGCGAGGCCGAGCGTGAGCAGCACGATGAACGAGACCGGCAGGCCGAGCCAGCGCGCCCTGCGGTTCAGGCCAAGCAGCACGAGATAGGCGAAGGTCATCGCCAGCGCGGCGGTGGAGGAGAACTCGTACATGTTCGCCCACGGCACGCGGTGCGCGGCCAGACCGCGGAAGAGCATCCCGGCGGCGTGCATCCCGAAGCCGATCACCGTGGCCATCACGGCGAAACGGCCGAGGACCTCGGCGCGCAGCGAGCCGCCGGCGACCGTGGGCTCCTCGTCCTCCTGCGCCGTGCGCGTCAGCACCGCGACGCCCGACGAGCCGACCGACAGGGTCGCCTCCTGCTGGGCACGCGCCACCGCGCTTTCCCGCCCTACCGCGGCGGCCTTCGCGCCGATGCGGGAGCGCGAGCCGAAGGCCCATTCGGCGCAGTACCCGAAGAACGCCGCCGCGTAGGCGACCAGGGCCAGCGCGACGAACAGGTTACTGTAGTGCGCGAAGTTCTCGTTGATGGTCACGCGGACGCTCCAGTGCGCGGGGTGGACTTGCGCTGCGAAGTCTGTGCTGTCTGTTGTCTCGGCAGTCCGGTCTGCGGCGGATCCGACGGACCGTCGCCGTCCGCCGGCGCGGCGACGGTGAGTTGCGCGGCCAGCGCCTCGGCGGCGTCCGTGACCTCGCCGGTCGGCGTGGCGCCCTCGGTGCGGGCCAGGCCGGCCACCTCGACCAGCCGAGTGCCGTCGGACCGCTCGGTGATCCGCACCCAGATCCGGCGGCGGCGGATGCCCAGCGAGCCGAGCAGCCCGAGCACGGCCGCCGCGGCGGAGCCGAGCGCGATCGGCTGGCCGGGGTCGTAGGCGACGTTGAACTGCGCCCACTGCCTGACCCCGTCGAAGGTGATCGAACCGAGGCCGTTCGGCAGCGTCGCGGTCTGGCCGACCGTCAGCTCCAGCGCGTTGCCGGCCGCCGGGTTCGTCTTGCTCTTGACGTCGAGCTGGGTCATCTTGCTCACGTCGAGCGTGTACACGCTCTGCGCGCCGTTGCCGTCCATGCCCAGGTCGCCGGCGTACGCGGCCAGGATCAGCTCCGGATTCTGCGGCGCCGGGAACACCGAGGCGGGCATCGAGCCGGGCAGCCGGACCGCGGTCGGCAGCAGCCAGCCCTGGAAGCCGAGGCCCTTGGGCTTCGCGTCCGGCACCTTGATCGCGCCGTTCGAGGTGAAGTTCGCGTCCATGCCGAGGAAGGTGACCGGGCCGTCGAACACGACCCGGCCGGTTCCGTCCCGCACCGTGACGACCGGCGCGTAGCCGTGGCCCTCCAGGAAGACGTTGGTGCCGTTGACCGAGATCGGGTCGTTGACCTTGACGTCCACGTCCTGCGGCCTGCTGTTCGGCGTGGCGCGGTAGCTGACGTACGCGTCGAAGGTGCGCGGCTGGCCGAGTTGGTCGCCGCTCTCCTGATAGGTGGCGCTGAACTTGTTCAGCCGGATGCAGAACGGCGGCAGGTCCGCCGCGGTGACCGCCTGACCCATCGTCAGCGTGTCGTACCCGGCGACCGTGTTGCAGAAGCCGGTGCCCTCAGTCACCAGGCGGGCGCCCTTGAAGCCGAAGAAGTGGCCGATCGCGACCGCGGCGAGGATGCCGATCAGCGAGAGGTGGAACAGCAGGTTTCCGGTCTCGCGCAGGTAGCCCTTCTCGGCGGCGACCCAGCTGCCGGCGGCGTCCGAGCCGGTCACGGTGCGGAACCGGCGGCCCTTGAGCCGCTTGCCCGCCGCAGCCAGCGCCTCGTCGGCGGGCGCGGTGGTTTGGAACGAGGCGTGCACCGGCAGCCGCCGCAGGTTGCGCGGGGCCGCGGGCGGGGCGCCTCGCATGGCCCGGTAGTGCGCCAGCGAGCGCGGCAGGATGCAGCCGATCAGCGAGACGAACAGCAGGCAGTAGATCGCGCCGAACCAGACCGACTCGAAGACGTCGAACAGCTGGAGCCGGTCGAGGAACGGTCCCCAGCCCCGGTGCGCGGCGAGGAACTGGAGCACCTTGTTCGGGTCGATCTCGCGCTGCGGCAGCAGCGAGCCGGGGATGGCGGCGACCGAGAGCAGGAACAGCAGCGTCAGCGCGATGCGCATCGAGGTCAGCTGCCGCCACATCCAGCGCAGCAGTTCCGTCGTGCCGAGCCGGGGGACGGCGACCGGCGAGTCGGCGTCGGCGAGCGGCGCGGTGGACAGCCGGTTCACACCGGCGTCCGCGTCCGCGAAGCCGACCTCCTCGTCGGGGGCGTCGGTGGCGGCCTCGGCGACCGGCTCAGCCGGGTCGTCGGTGTCCGTCCGCTTCGTCACGATCTCGTCTCGGTTCATCTCGCGTCGCCCTGTCGTCACAGTGGCAGGTTGAAGCCGGTGATCCACCCCTGCATCAGGTGAATCAGCTGATCCCACGCCCCGCTGACCATCGCCACCCCGACGACGACGAGCATCCCGCCGCCCGCGCGCGTTACCGCGCCGTAGTGGCGCTTGATCCAGTCGAAGGCGCCCATCGCCCGCCGGAAAGCGACCGCGGTCACGATGAACGGTAAGCCGAGCCCGATGCAGTACGCGGCCGACAGGAACGCACCGCGTCCCGCCGATGCCTGTGTCCAGGCAAGTGACTGTACGGCGGCCAGCGTCGGCCCCAGGCACGGCGTCCACCCGACGCCGAACAGGACGCCGAGCAGTGGAGCGCCGACCAGCCCGACAGTCGGACGGTAGTGCAGGCGGGCGTCACGTTGCAGCCAGCCCGACCAGCGCTGTGGGACCGCGCCCGCGAAGAACAGCCCGAGCAGGATGACCAGGCTGCCGAGGACCTGCTCCAGCAATCGCTGATGGCTGATCAGGTTCGAGCCCGCGTAGCCGAAGGCCGCCCCCGCCGAGACGAACACGGCGGTGAAGCCCAGGACGAACAGCGCGGCGCCGAGAACCGTGCGCCCGCGCATCGGCTGAGCGCGCCGGACGGCGACCGTGCCGACGCTGCCGCTCGCGAGCGCGACACCCGCGCCGCCGATGCCGACGCGAGCCATCGCCGCGCGCGCCTGTACGTCCTGCGCGTCAACCGCGGACATTCCGGTGACGTACGAGAGGTAGCCCGGTACCAGCGGCAGTACGCACGGCGACGCGAAGGAGATCGCCCCGGCGGCCAGTGCCACCGGCACGGCCAGCAGCAGCGAGCCTCCGTCGATCACCGAAGCGACACCGGCAGCGGACACGTCAGCTCAGCTCTCGCTCAGGACCTTGTCGAGCAGCCGGGTCAGCTGCGGCTCGGTGACCTCGCCGATGACGCGGGCCGCGAGCTTGCCGTCGCGGTCCACGACGATGCTGCTCGGGATGTTGGTCGGCGGCACGATCGTCTTGAACTGGAGCAGCAGCGTCTCGTTCGGGTCCTGGAGCGAGGGGTAGGTGATGGAGTCGGCGCTGACGAAGGCCTGTGCGGCGGCGTTGTCGTCCCGGACGTTGATGCCGAGGAATTGGACGCCCTTCGCCTGGTACTTGGTGTAGGTCTCTTCGAGCGCCGGGGCCTCTCGCCGGCAGGGCGAGCACCAGGAGCCCCATACGTTCACGACGACGAGCTTGCCGCGGTAGTCGCTGAGCGACAGCTGCTTGCCGTCGAGCGTCGTACCGGAGAGTGCCGGTGCGGTAACGCGTTGCGCCGGTGCGTAGTCCGTGATGCCCGTGTTAGCCGCCGGTACGTACCCGGTGTCGCCCACGCCGCCGGTGCTGTTCGTACAGCCGGCAAGCAGTGCGGTACCCGCGATCGCCGCGCCGACCAGAACGGACGCGTTTGCGGCGGCTCTGCGGTGGGGACGGGATCGGGCTACGGGTACGACCATGCGAAGAGTCTCGCATGGTGGTTTTCGGGCAAAGCGGCCGGGGGTAGCGGCGTTCGCGAAGCGTCAGGCCTGCCGGTCGGCTCGGTCAAGCCCCTCCCCTTCAGGCCCCAGCGACGAACTTCTTCGTGGCCTTTGCCGGAAGCAGATCCTTGGCGGGCTCGTGGTACTCGACGCCGACCAGCTGCATGCCGACGTAGTGGAACGAGGTCACCGAGGCCAGCGTGCACTGGCGCTTTCGCGGGTCGTGCCACAGCCGCCGGTGCTCGGCGGCCAGCCTGGTGACCCAGATCGGCAGCTGATGGCTGACGCAGACGGCCTCGTGGCCTGCCGCGCTGTCCCGCGCGGCCTCGAGCGCGGCGCGCATCCGCGCGACCTGCTCGACGTAGGGCTCGCCCCAGGACGGCTTGAGCGGGTTGTACAGCTTCGGCCACACCGAGGGGCGCTTCAGCACGCCGTCGCCGACGCTGAAGCGCTTGCCCTGGAATTCGTTGGCCGCCTCGATCAGCCGGCCGTCGGTGCCGACCTCCAACCCCCGGCGGGCCGCGATCGGCGCCGCGGTCTCCTGCGCGCGGTCCAGCGGGGAGGCGATCACCGCGACGACGTCGCGGTCGGCGAAGAACTCGGCGCCGCGCTCGGCCATCTTGCGGCCGAGTTCGGAGAGGTGGAAGTCGGGCAGCCTGCCGTAGAGGACCCCGGTCGGGTTGTACACCTCGCCGTGGCGCATGAGGTGCACCGTGGTCTTCACACCGGGATCGATCTGCGTCATGCCGCGCATCTTATGGGAGACGTACGAACAGCCGATTACGCGCCCAGCACCGATTAGACACTTACTGCGCCTTAGAGGGTGCGCACGCTCTTAGGCACCCACCGCCGCAGCTGCACGCGCGGCCGCCGGCAACGCCGTGGCGATCCGCTCGACGGCGTCCGCATCGTGCGCGCCCGAGACGAACCAGGCCTCGAAGGCGCTCGGCGGCAGGTACACGCCCTGAGCCAGCATCGCGTGGAAGAAGGCCTTGAACCGCTCGGTGTCCTGCCGCTTCGCCGCCGCGTAGTCCGTGACCGGCTCGTCGGTGAAGAAGACGGAGAACATCGTCCCGGCGAACTGCACCCGATGCGCCACGCCTTCCTTCGCCAGCGCCTCGGAGGCCAGGTCCGCGACCGTGCGCGCTGTCTGGTCCAGCCGGTCGTACAGATCCGGCGTGCATTGCCGCAACGTCGCCAGCCCGGCCGCGGTCGCCACCGGATTGCCCGACAGCGTCCCGGCCTGGTACACCGGCCCGGCCGGCGCGAGGCGCGCCATGACGTCGGCCCGGCCGCCGAACGCCGCCGTCGGGAAGCCGCCGCCCATCACCTTGCCGAAGGTCATCAGGTCCGGCACGACCCCGTCGATGCCGAACCAGCCGGTACGGGAGGAGCGGAAGCCGGTCATCACTTCATCTGATACGAACAAGGCTCCGTGCGCATGGCACAGTTCCCGCAGCCCCGCATTGAAGCCGTCCAGCGGCGGTACCACGCCCATGTTCCCGGCCGCCGCCTCGGTGATGACGCAGGCGATCTGCTCGCCGTACTCGGCGAACGCGGCACGTACCGCGTCGATGTCGTTGTACGGCAGCACGATCGTGTCCCCCGCCTGAGCCCCCGTCACGCCGGGAGTGTCCGGCAGCCCGAGCGTGGCGACCCCGGATCCGGCCGCGGCGAGCAGCGAATCGACGTGCCCGTGGTAGCAGCCCGCGAACTTGACCACCTTCGTCCGGCCGGTGAAGCCGCGGGCGAGCCGGATCGCCGACATGGTCGCCTCGGTCCCCGAGGAGACCAGCCGCACCTGCTCGACCGGTTCGATCCGCGCCACGATCTCCTCGGCCAGCGCGACCTCGCCCTCGCTCGGCGTACCGAACGACGTGCCGCGAGACAGTGCGGCAGAGGTCGCCTCGATCACGGCCGGGTGCGCGTGCCCGAGGATCAGCGGCCCCCACGAGCAGACCAGATCGACGTACGAGCGTCCGTCGGCGTCGGTGAGGTAGGCGCCCTTTCCGGACACCATGAACCGGGGCGTGCCGCCGACTCCGCGAAACGCCCGCACCGGCGAGTTGACCCCGCCCGGCGTCACGGTCTGCGCGCGGTCGAACAGTTTCTGGGATTCGGGGGCGTCGTAGTCGTAGGTCACCGCACCATCCTCGCACTGGCGCTGCGGCGCTCCGTCACGGACCTTCCGCCGACCGCCCCGTCACGCGAATCTGCACCGAGATCACGCACCATCGGCGTGGAACCGATTCTGCGCCGCCTCCAGCGACTCGGTCACCAGCGCCTCGACCGCGTCGGCGGCCCGGTCCACGTGAAACGGCAGGTCCTTGTTCTCGGTCGAGGAGAACAGCTTGAGCACGAAGTCCGCCGGATCCTGCCGCCCCGGCGGCCGGCCGATCCCGAAGCGGACGCGCAGGTATTCGCGCGTACCGAGCGACTTGGTGATCGACCGCAGCCCGTTGTGCCCGTTGTCCCCGCCGCCGCGCTTGAGCCGCAACGTCCCGAACGGCAGGTCGAGTTCGTCGTGCACGACGACGATCTGCTCCACGGGCACCTTGAAGAAGTCGCGCAGCGCGACGGTCGGCCCGCCGGACAGGTTCATGAACGACCTCGGCTTCGCCAACACCACCCGCACCCCGGCGACTCGGCCCTCCACCACGTCTGCGGAGCCTCGGTGTGCCTTGAACCGGCCGCGCATCCGCTCGGCGAGCAGATCGGCCACCATGAATCCGGCGTTGTGCCGGGTCGTGGCATAGCCCGGCCCCGGGTTGCCCAGGCCGACCACCAGCCACGGTGCGTTGTCCGCCGCCATCGTCCCGACCTGCACCCTTCGCTTAACTCAGCCGCTCAAACCAGTTCGCCCGACGCCCGGCGCCCGGCATGCGGCGTGCGGCGCCACATCGCCGACGCCCAGAAACCGCACCAACACACGCTCACACGGCAGTGCCGCACCCCGGATCGTCGGGATGCGGCACGTACCGTACTCGTACCTGTACTCAACTACACGACCACGCGACCGCGCGACTATGGACCACGCCATTACGCACCCCCGGGACGCACGACGCAAACCGACATCGTGGCGCCCGCACCGGCGCGCAATCACGCCCCACAGAGATGTGCAGCCAGCCAGCCACACGCCGCGCTCTCGGCGATCGTCCGCCGGATCAGCCCTCGTCGGAGCCAGACCCCTGCGACTGCTCGCCCTCGGCCTCGCCGCCCTCACCCTCAGCGGTCCCGCCGGCCAGCTCCGCACCCGTCGATGCGGCGAGCACGTGCACGACGACATGCTCCGGATCGGTGACCAGCGTCACGCCGCGAGGCAGCGTCACGTCCTTCGCCAGGATCTGCGCGCCGACGTCGAGACCCTGCACCGAGACCTCGACGGAGCCCGGGATGTGCGTCGCCTCGGTCTCGACGGACAGGGTGTTGAGGGTGTGCTCGAGCAGACCGCCGGGGATGATGTCGCCGACCGTGACCACCGGCACCTCGACGGTCACCCTCTCGCCGCGGCGCACCAGCAGCAGGTCAACGTGCTCAAGGGTGCGGCGCACCGGGTCCTTCTGCACGGCCTTCGGCAGGGCCAGCTGGTGCCGGTCGCCGAGGTCCAGGTTCAGCAGCACGTTCGGCGTCTTGAGCGCCATGAACAGGTCGTGCTCCGGCAGCGCCAGGTGGATCGCTTCTTCCTTGTGGCCGTAGAGCACGGCCGGAATCTTGCCGTCGCGCCGCAGCTGACGCGCGGCCCCCTTGCCGAAAGCGGTGCGCGGCTCGGCGCTTATGCGGACTTCGGACATACTGGCTCTCCTCCTCGGTATCGGACGGCCTGGGTGATCTGGCGAATCTCGACACCAAGGCGGGAGCGGTCCCGCCCGACACCTCGATCGGCACGTCGATCACGGAGCGGGCCGATGGTCGGCCCCTCCCTCGCCGGGCAACTCGGCATAGCTTACCCGAGCCGCAGACCGATGCCGTCGCAACCGCCTCAGGAGCCACCACGTGCTGCTGCCCGTAGCCGCAACGACCGCTACGTGCTCCCGCCCGCTGCCGCTGCAACCGCAGCCGCTGCTTACGCTCCCGCTTGCACGCCGACCGCCGCCGTCCCGCTCACGCACGCCTTGATCACTCTCAGCCGCATGACGTATTGGGCCTCAACACATAGGAGAACGTCCGCTAGCCGAGCATCCGCGCGCCAACTGCGTCCGTTATCCACTACCAGCCGCAATCAGCCGCTGCTAACCGTCGCCCTCGAACATCGAGGTCACCGAGCCGTCCTCGAACACCTCCGAGATGGCCCGTGCGACGATCGGCGCCACCGAGAGCACGGTCAGCTTGTCGAAGCGCCGCTCCTGAGCCAGCGGCAGCGTGTCCGTGACGATGACCTGGCTGACCCGGGAGTTCTTCAGCCGATCTATCGCCGGGCCGGAGAAGACGGCATGCGTAGATACGACGATCACCTCGGCGGCGCCGTTCTCGTACAGCGCCTCCGCCGCGGCGCAGATCGTGCCGGCGGTGTCGATCATGTCATCCACGAGGACGCACACCCGGTTCCGGATGTCGCCCACGATCTCGTGTACCGAGACCTGGTTCGCGATGTTGATGTCGCGCCGCTTGTGCACGATCGCGATCGGCGCGCCGAGCCGGTCGCTCCACTTGTCCGCGACCTTCACCCGGCCGACGTCCGGGGAGACGATGGTCAGCCGGGACAGGTCGGTGTTCTCCCGGATGTACTTGATCAGCAGCGGCATCGCCCAAAGGTGATCGACCGGGCCGTCGAAGTAGCCCTGGATCTGGTCGGTGTGCAGGTCGATGGCCATCAGCCGGTCCGCCCCGGCCTGCTTGAACAGGTCGGCCATCAGCCGGGCCGAGATCGGTTCGCGACCCAGGTGCTTCTTGTCCTGCCGGGCGTACCCGTAGAACGGCGTGATCACGGTGATCCGCTTGGCCGAGGCGCGCTTGAGCGCGTCCACCATGATCAGCTGTTCCATGATCCATTGATTGATCGGCGCGGTATGGCTCTGCAACACGAAGGCGTCGCAGCCGCGCACCGACTCCTCGAAGCGCACGTAGATCTCGCCGTTGGCGAAGTCGAACGCCCGCGTCGGCGCCAGTTCGACCCCCAGTTCCCTGGCGACCTGCCGGGCCAGTTCCGGATGGGCGCGGCCGGAGAAGAGCATCAGCTTCTTCTGGCCGGTCGCCATGATCCCGGTCACTCCACGCTCTCCCAACGGGTCGCTGCCACGGTCCGGTCCGACTGCGCGCGCCGGGGCGAAGCCCGGTCGGCCGAGCGCTTCCACGGAGTCGCCGTGCCGGATTGCTGATGATTTGTCCTGGCTGTCCGGCTTAGCCGGACCTTGTCTCCTCATCTTATGGTCTCAGAAGAACCGCTGCTATCGGCTCCATGTTCATCCACAGGTTCCCCTGTGTTTACACGGCCTGATTCAGCGGAGCCCATTCGCGCAGCGTGCGCCGCTTCCGCGGCTTTGGTGCCGGGCCGTTTGAGCTCGACCCACCGCTCGATGTTGCGCTGCCGCCCGCGCGCAACCGCGAGCGCCCCGGCCGACACCTCGTGATCGATGGCTGAACCCGCGGCCACGAACGTCCCGTCAGCCAAGGTCACCGGGGCGATCAGCACGGTGTTGGAGCCCACGAAGACGTGGTCGCCGATCTGCGTCCGGTGCTTCTTCGCACCGTCGTAGTTGGCGGTGATCGTCCCGGCGCCGATGTTGCAGCCCGTGCCGATCGACGCGTCGCCGATGTAGGAGAGGTGCGGCACCTTCGACCCCTCGCCGATCACCGCGTTCTTCATCTCGACGAAGCCGCCCGCCTTAGCCTTGCGCGCCAACCGGGTCCCCGGCCGCAGATAGGTGTACGGCCCGACGCTCGCGCCGTCCCCGATCTCCGCACCGTCGGTCGTGGAGTTGATCACCCGCGCCCCGGCGCCGACCACGGTTCGGGTCAGCGTGCAGTTCGGCCCGATCTCCGCCCCGGCGCTGACGCGCGTCTCGCCGCACAGTTGCGTGTTCGGGTGCAGGACGACGTCCGGCTCCAGCTCCACCTGCACGTCGATCCACGTCGTCGCGGGATCGACGATCGTGACGCCCTCGCGCATCCAGTGCCCGGTCAACCGCGCATTGAAGACGCGCCGCAGCTCGGCCAACTGCGCCCGGTCGTTGGCACCGAGGATCTCGTGGTGGTCCGCGACGGTGAGCGCGCCGACTCGGTGTCCATCGGCGCCGAGAATGCCGAGGACGTCGGTCAGGTACTCCTCGCCCTGCGCGTTAGCGGCGGTCAGCCGGGACAGCCCCTCCGCCAACAGCTTCGCGTCGAAGGCGTAGACCCCGGAGTTGATCTCCCGGATCGCGGCCTGCTCCGGCGAGGCATCCCGCTGCTCGACGATCGCCGCCACCACGCCGTCGCGGCGCACGATCCGTCCATAGCCGGTGGGATCGGGCACGTTGGCGGTGAGCACGGTGACCGCGTTACCGGCCTCCTGGTGCACCGCCACCAGGGCGTCCAACGTCCCGGCGGTCAGCAGTGGAGTGTCGCCGTAGGTGACGACGACGGTCCCGTCGAGCGCCCCGTCCGCTCCCAGCGCGCTTTGTGCCTGCTCTCCCCGTGCCTGCGCTCCACGTGTACCCGTTCCCAGGGCTTCTGTCCGCAAGGCCTCTGTTCCCGGCGCCTCCGCTGCCAGAGTCCCCGCACCCAGAGTCTCCGTACCCAAAGGCCCTGTACCCGGAGTCCCCGTTACCAGGGCCTCGGTTCCCAGCGCCTCCATCGCGATTCGGACGGCATGGCCCGTGCCGCGCTGGACCTCTTGCACCACCGTGCGCACCGAGTCGTCGATCTCCGCCAGATGCGCGGCGACCTGCTCGCGCCCGTGCCCGACGACCACGACCAGCCGCTCCGGCGAAAGTTCCTGCGCCGCGGCGACCACATGCCCCAGCATCGACCGCCCGCAGAGCGTGTGCAGGACCTTCGGGGTCGCGGACTTCATCCGCTTCCCCTCACCGGCCGCGAGGATCAGGACGGCCGCGGGACGCGCGGCGGCGGAAGTGCTCGGCACAGACACTCCGGTCTCCTCGGCATCGAGTGCTGGACGAACACCGAGCCTACCGGCTGATCATCCGCGCTCTCACCTATCAGCAGAGCGGGGCGAAGAGGATTCGAACCAAGTGGGGCTCCCGGGGAAGGATTCGAACCTCCGTAACGGACTCCAAAGGACCGCGTCTTGCCACTAGACGACCCGGGATGGTTCGAGTCCTCGCCGATGGAGGACTCCGCACTAGTCTGGCATACCCCCGGCACCATGCGCTGCGAGGATTCCGCGCCACCAGCCGTCAACCCTGCGGTAGAGCCTGCCCGATTGGAGCACCCGCACGGTCAGGCAACCGTGGTAGTCACTGCCGGTCTGTTTTCGAGCGGTCTTCGGGTTATGACGCTCCAGGACAGCTAGTTGGAACCGGACGTAGGACACGCCGATGACGGATCGCCAGTACTGCTCGGCGCCCGCCACGTCCGCGCTCTCGTGGATCGAGACCTGGAACTGTCGGCGTGCGTGTTCCACTCCGATGAGGTCGAGCCACCTCAGGAACAGGCGGATCATACCTGGGTCGCTGTTGGTGAAATTGATGCGCTCTCTACAGGAATATGGCTTACCCTTGGCGCCCGCGGCCCAGTAGAGCGCCACTCCGAGCAGCATCAATTCGCGGCCTGAAATGCTGCCGACCTCCGCGAAGGCTGCCGCTTTCTCGGCAGTGCGCTGCGCATTCGTTCGCTCACGTTTGACGCAACGCATATGTGCGGCGTGGGCAGTACGTCTCGGCTCGGGGTGCGGCAGGTCTCTCAGCCACATCGAGAGGGTTGACTTGGAGGCGCCGAGTTCGGCTCGTATCTGCTGGTAGGTCTTGCCCTCGAGTCGCAAGGCGCGTGCACGCTCACGGTCGGCATCCTTGGCGCGTGCGCGCAGACCGGGGTTGGCGGCATGCGCCTTGGCGTCCCGATTGATCGCGCAGTTGATCACCCACGCGGATACTCCGGGCAGCTTCTCGCGGATTTGTCTTGTTGTCAGCCCGTGAGCTCTTAACGTGCGGATCTGATTTGTGACGGAGGCTACTTCGGTTTCGAATTCTTCGTCTCGAGCCAGCGAGGTCTGTTCTGGCAGAGTCAGCGAAAAAGTGTTCATGACTCAACTGTACGGATGTTCTTTCGACTGCGCGAGCAAATCTTCGAAAATTCAGCCGTTCAGCGGAGTTGCTCTATTTTAATACTTATCCCCACCAGAATGCGGCAGCGACCAGAACATAGAGGCCGACCATCGTGGCGCCTTCCAGCCAGTCGGACTCGCCGTCGGAGACCAGGTACGCGACCGCGAGCGTGGAAACCGCCACCGTGGAGACCAGCATCGGGTTGAAGACCAAGGTGAACGGCGTGCCGCCGACCAGCGGTGAGAGTAGGACCAGAGCCGGCGCGACGACCAGCGCGATCTGCAACGGGCTGTTGAGGACGACCGACAGGGCGTGGTCCGCCTGGTTCTGCCAGGCGAGCTTCACGCCGACGGCGTTCTCGACCGCGTTGCCCGCGATGGCGACGATCACGAGTCCGGCGAACGCCTGGGAGATGTGCAGCGAGCCCATCGCGGGTTGGAGGGCTTTGACGAAGAGGTCTGATACGTACGCAGCCAGCACTCCGGTCGCGGCCAGCATGGATATCGCGAGGGCGAGTGGCCAGTGGTTGGCGTTGCCGTGGTTGTCTGCGTGGCCGCTGTCGTGGGCATCGCCGCCGACGCTGGTAGTGCCGCTTCCGGGGCTGGTGCCGTTGTCGGGCCTGGTCGAGCTCGCTGCTGCTTGCGCCTCGGCGGCGACGAGTTGTTCCAGGGTGGTCGGCTCCGGCGCGGGCATGCCCGCCGGGGCCTCGCGGCGGACCGAGGCGGGGATCGAGAGCGCGAACACGATGAGCAGCACGATCGCCGTCGTACGCGACAGTCCGATCTCGTGCTCGGCGGCCGCGGAGTGGACGTACGAGGCCAGCGACGGGACGAGCATCGCCGCGACCGAGAGGATCATCAGGGCCATGATCATGCGCGCGCGGGTCTGGGAGTAGCGCAGCACGCCGTTCTTCCGTCCGCCGATGAAGAACGACAGGCCGAGGACCAGCAGCAGGTTGCCCAGGATCGAACCGATGATGGCCGCGGTGACCACGTCGTTGAGCCCCGAGCGCAGCGCGAAGATGCAGATGAACAGCTCCGGCAGGTTGCCCAGCGCCGACTGGAGCACGCCCACCGCGCCCGCGCCGAGGCGGTCGGCGAGATGGTCCACTGCCCGGCCTACCAGCGCGGCGAGCAACGCGACCGCGAGCGCGGAGATGAGGAAGGGGGCGATCGCCCCTCTGCCTTCGGTGAGCGCTGCGGCGGCGGTGAAGGCGACTGCGCCGGCCATCAGGACGATGTCCGATCGGCTCAGAATGCTGCTGATGCTTGAGGGCCCGGTCCCGGTGGGTCGAGTGAAGCCGGCGGGTCCGGTTGGCTCGCTGGTCGTCATGTGCGCCGAGCGTAGGGCATCGCGCGATGCTGCGGCACGGAACGCGTTACGTCGAGCGTTGATTCTTACGCACCGGGACGGAACGTGGTGTGGCGTACGGGTACCGCGTGCTGCGTACTGTGGACCGTGGTGCGGGTAGGCACGCGGTGGCGTGTCAGGGCAGGTCGAGGATCTTCTCGCGTACCGCGTACATGACCGCCTCCATACGCGAGTGCAGCTGGAGCTTCTCCAGGATGTTGCGCACGTGGTTCTTGACCGTGTTCTCGCTGATGAACAGGGTCTTGGCGATCTTGCTGTTGTTCGCCCCGGTGGCGATGAGCTTGAGCACCTCGAGTTCGCGGTCGGTCAGCTTCGGCGCGGGCGGGCCCTGCTCGCGGCGCTCCTCGCCGTGCCGGGCCATTGTCGCGAACTCGCTGAGCAGCTTGGTAGCCATCGACGGGGTGATCAGCGACTGGCCCCCGGCGACCGCGCGGATCGAATCGGCGATCTCGTGCGGCGGGATCTCCTTGAGCAGGTAGCCGGTCGCGCCGGCCTTGATCGCCTCGTAGAGGTCGGCCTCCTCGTCGCTCATGGTGAGCATGACGATCCGGGTGGACGGGGCCACCTCCTTGATCGCGGCCGCCGCCTCGATGCCGCCGCGCCGGGGCATCTTCACGTCCAGCAGCACCACGTCGGGCAGCAGTTCACCGGCCTTTTCCACCGCCTCCGCGCCGTCCCCGGCCTCGCCGACCACCTCGATGTCGGGCTCCTGTTGCAGCACGATGTCGAGGCCGCGGCGCAGTAGGGCGTGGTCGTCCACCAGCAGAACCCGGATGGGATCGACGGGCGCCGCTCTGCCCGGGTTCACCTGCGCGCCTGCCCTCGGTCGGCCACCCGCCTGCGCCGGAATGCTCTGCGAGCGCAGCCGCGCGGAACGGCTGGAATCGGGTTGGGCCACCTGTCCGTACCCCCTTGAACCTGGTCGGCCGGTCCGGGCAGGCGCCCGTTACTCCCGGGCGGGACGCCGGAGACGCTGAGTGACCGCGTCATCATCGCACAGTATCGGCGAAACCTGATAATAGCTGGCGCGGACGCCGGAGTGACAGTACCGCCGGGGAAGCGGTCGCCGTCGCTCCGGCGACATGCGCCGACCGGTCAGGTACGACAGTGCCGGTGACGACGCGTACGCGGTCGGTCGATCCTCGGGACGACTGCGTCACGGCGATGCCGCGACCGACGCACCGCCGGGTTGCCCACCGGCGTAGTGTGCCTCGCCGCTCTCCTCAAGGTGGATCACGCCGTAGTCGTAGCCGCGTCGGCGGTACACGACCGAGGGCAGCTTCGTGTCGGCATCGACGAACAGGTAGAACTCGTGCCCGACGAGCTCCATCTCGTACAGCGCCTGGCTCAGGTCCATCGGCGGCGCGCTGTGCGTCTTCTCGCGCACGACCATCGGGCCGTCGCCCTCTACCTCGATCGGCCCAATGTGGCGGACATCCTTGTGGCGGTTCTCGGCGGGCGGCGCGGCGGCGGCCATCTGCTTGACCATCTCCGCGGCCTCGAGTTCGGCGAGGGTCGAGGTGGCGGTGGCGACGGAGACCGGGCTGTGCCTGCCGTGGTGCACGCGGCGGCGGTCGGCGGCCCGGCGCAGCCGCGCCTCGAGCTTGGCGGTGGCGAGGTCCAGCGCGGCGTAGGCGTCTGAGGCGCAGGCCTCGGCCCGCACCACCGGGCCGCGGGTGCGCAGCGTGATCTCGATCCTGTCGCAGCGTTCGGCCTGCCGGGGGTTGCGCTCCTTCGACAGCTCCACGTCGAGGCTGATCGCCTTGCCGTCGAAGCGCTCGACCCGCGAGAGCTTCTCCAGCACATGCTTGCGGAACCGCTCGGTCACCTCGGTCTTTCGGCCCTTCACCACGATGTCCACGCGCGTCTCCCTTTGTTCGCTCGCTGACTCACGAATCTGCTGACGTGGGCGCCGGCCCCGGAATTGGGCGCGGGGCCACGCTCCGCTCGGTGGCTGAGTGGGGGGGTTCGTCGGTTCGGTGACACCGCCTCCTACTACTGGTCTTCGAGATATCAACCGTATGCCGGAAAGATCCGGCTGTGGAGGAGTAACGACGGAGGTGTGCGGCCGAGTTCCGGCCGATCGGTTCGGTGCTTCGCGTCCTCGGCCGCTATCGGCGGCGTGAACTGCTCATGTAAACGAACGTAATGCCGCCGAGGCGTGAACGGTAGGGGCCAATGGATGTACTCCGCCAAGAGGGTGATCCGACGCTCGCTCACCAGGCAAGTCACCCTGGCGCGGGGTGGCGGACGTATCACCCGCACCAGCTGTCCGCCTGCTACCGGCTTACCCCGCGCGGAATCGGGTCGCGGCGAGCACCGCCGCGCCGACGGGTCGTCCGCCGGCGGCCCGGATCGCCCGCGCGGCTTCCGCGATGGTAGATCCGCTAGTCATGACGTCGTCGATGATGACAACCGGCCGTGAGGGAAGCGAACGCCGCGCCGCGGGACGGACGGTCAACGCACCCGCGAGATTTTGCGCGCGCTGCCGGTGGTCGAGGCCCACTTGGTCGGTTACCGTACGGCAGTGCCGAAGCGCCGCCAGCACGTTCACGGTCCGGCCGCGCTTGCGCAGTTCCCCAGCCGCGACGCAGGCCATGCGGCGCACCGGGTCCTGGCCGCGGCGGCGGACGGATGAGCGCGCCGACGGAGCCGGTACCAGCCACAGGGATGCCGCGTCGTCGGCGGCGGCGAGTACGGCGCGCGCAAGGTGGCGACCGAGCGGCTTGGCCAGGTCAAGACGGCCGCGTTCCTTCTGAGCGATGATGATGTCAGGCATCGGTTCGCGGTAAGGCGCGAGCGCGTGCACTACGGGAAGCCCGGCGGGACGGCGTACCGGCCTGACCGTCGTCGGCGGTCCACCGAGTGCGAACGCACACGCGCCGCACAGTCCCGCGGTCACATCTGCGCTACCCGTACGCTCGCAGCCCGCGCACTCAGCGGGCAGGACGAGGTCAAGCAGCGCGCTCCACCAATGGCGCCGCCGCTGACGCTCCGTCATGTCTGCCCTCATGCCGTGATGATAGGCACCGAACACCGCTCACGGGGCTCGATCAACGTATGTCGTTAATTCACATATGACGGCGAGTACCCACCGATGGCCGAGCCCCAGATGGCCGCCGCGAACGAGTACTGCTCGATCTGCTGCGTGCCCGAGGGACTGCCGCTGGACCGCGTGGCGGCGAGCAGGGACCCGCCCGACCACTCGATGCCGATGGTGCCGGTCGGTGGGTTGAAGGTGACCGGAGTTATGTCGGCCGCGCTGACGACCGGGGAGCCGTCGGAGTTCAGTTCGGCGATGGTGAGCGGGTTCGTGGACGACTGGGAGCCGAGCACCGCCAGGGCCTGGCTGCCGTGCCAATCGACGTCGAGGACCGACATCCACCGGTTGACCACCGGCTGGTCGGCCCCGTAACTGAGGTTCACCGCGAGCGGTGCACCGCCGTCGTCCACCACTCCGATGCCGACCGAGTCCACCGTGGTTCCCGGCGTCGAACCGGGTTCGGTGTACCTGACCGCGATGCGCACGCCGTCGGGGGCGGCCACGATCTGGTCGATGACGTCGTCGTTCGCGCCGTAAAGCCCAGCGACCTCGACCGCGGGCTCCGGTCCCGCAGTCATGTCCACGCGGTACAGCCTCACGGCCGCGGTACCGGCGCCGTCGAGGAACCACAGGTGGCCGAGCGCGTCCCACGTCAGCGAGCTGAGGTGGGTCCCCGTCCACAGCGGGGCGGAGTCCTTCGGCGAACCGGCCGGTCCCACGTAGAGCTTGCTCCGGCTGTCGTCTACTGCGGCCGCGACGGTCTGCTGGGCGTAGGACCCGACCGCGAGCTCCGCGTACTTGCGGTTCGCCGGGCCGAACTGCTCGGCGTTGGCGGCACTGGAACCGGCGCCGGCGCTCTCGGACTTGCCGACCTGGTGGCTCTTGGCGTCGAGATAGTAGTAGGAGGACGTGTTCTTCGCCGTGCTGACCGCGATGTGGTAGCGGTTTACCACCTCGCTCACCCCGGACGATTCGGCAAGCTGGTTGCCCTGCGCGTCCACGACCATGACTCGGCCGACCGAGGCCAGGTTGCTGAAGGTGGCGAGCAGTTCGTCGGCGAACTGATTGCAGGTGCCCTTGGGGTGCGTCGAGCAGACGCTCGGGGACTTGATCGGTACAGAAGCCGTGTCGTCGGGACTGATCGTGACCGGGCCGGCGAGCGCGACCTGTTGGGCGGCGAGCGAGGCAGCGGCCCCGGCGAGTGCCGGGGGCGGCCCGTCCAGCAGTGCGCTGGCCAGGTTCTGCGCGGTGGCGGCGTCACCGGCCTGCGAACGCTGATAGTCGGGAACCGGGATCATGCTGGACGTCTGGGCACCGTGGTTGACGTAGTACAGATAGTGCACCGCGTAGTTCGCGTGGAACGCCTCCTGCGTCAGCAGGATCCCGAAGTCGTCGTTAGGCAGCTTGTCGATGCGGTAATAGCCCTTGGCCCGGTCATAGCTGAGGCTGAACGTGTAAGGCGCGTCCTTGCTGGGGTTCAGGACCTGCTGGTAGACGCCCTTGTCGGATACGGTCGCGACCATGGTGCCGGTGATCTGGACCTGGACCTCGCCGGACGGGTCCGAAGACGACGCCGACACCTGAGATGGACTCGACAGCTCGCTGAAGACGACCACCCGGTGCGGGTGCCAGTTCAGCGCGTCGCCGGTGAGATACGCCTCGGCGATCGAGCGGTTGCTCGGATCGCTGGCAGCCGTTTGCAGGAAGCCCTCGACGATCTGCTCCGAGGTCTCGTTGCGCTGCGGCGCCTGGGGCCAGATGCGTACGTCGGCGCCGCTGCCGGCCTTGCCCTGCTTGTCTATCGCGCTCACGGTCGTGTTCCCGGGCAGGTTGACACAGCCTGCCGTGGCGAGCGGGCCGATCAACGCGAGCAGCACGAGCAGGGCGCGACGCAGCGATGGCGTACCCGGCGTGCCGGTCATGCCTGATCACCCGCCTTACGCACGTCACTGCCGATCATGTCGCGCAGGTCGTCGTTATCGGCGTTGCTGTTAACGCGTTCGGCGGCAGTGGGCTGCTCGTGGTCAGGCGTCTGATCGGTGTCTTCCGCGTCGCCGCCGCTGCCAGGATGTGCGTCGAGAATGGTGCGATGATCCGACGGGCCTAATCCATTCGGACGCGCAGGTGGCGCGATGGTCGCCGCCATGGCGGACATCGGGGCCACCGAGCTGCGGCGCTGGCGCAGGTGGTGGCTCGAGTCCTCCGGCTCCAGCGGGATCGGCGAGCGCAGCAGCTCTATCCGGGTGTTGCGCGGCACGGTCAGCCGGAACTGGGAGCCGCCGCCCGGCTCGCCCCAGGCCTGGAGCCAGCCGTGGTGCAGCCGGGCGTCCTCGAGCGCGATGGCCAGGCCCAGGCCGGTGCCGCCGGTAGTGCGCGCCCGCGCCGGGTCGGCGCGCCAGAACCGGTTGAACACCAGCGAGGATTCGCCGGGCCGCAGCCCGACGCCGTAGTCGCGCACGGCGACGGCCACCGCGTCGTCGGACGCGGCGACGGTGACGGTGACCTGGCGGCCCTCGCCGTGCTCGATCGCGTTCACTACCAGGTTGCGCAGGATGCGGTCGATGCGGCGGGCGTCCACCTCGGCGACGCACGGCTCGTCCGGCGCCTTAACGACGACCTCGCTGCCCTTACGGTCGGCCAGCGGCGCGGAGGCGTCAACGACCCGCTGGATGAGCGCGCGCAGGTCAACCGGTTCCGCGTCGAGGATCGCGGCGCCCGCGTCGAAGCGGCTGATCTCCAACAGGTCGGCGAGCAGCTCTTCGAACCGGTCGAGCTGGTTCTGCAACAGTTCGGCGGAGCGCGCGACGGCCGGTTCGAACGAGTCGCGCGCCTCGTGGATAAGGTCGGCGGCCATCCGGACCGTGGTCAGCGGGGTGCGCAGCTCGTGCGAGACGTCGGAGACGAAGCGGCGCTGGACCCGGGAGAGCTCCTCGAGCCGCCGGATCTGGCTCTGGAGGTTCGCCGCCATCTTGTTGAAGGAGTTGGCCAGCGACGCGAGGTCGTCCTCGCCGCGCACGCGCATCCGTTCCTCGAGCCGTCCGGCGGCCAGGCGTTCGGCGATCCCGGCGGCCATCCGCACCGGCATGACGACCTGCCTGGAGACGAACCAGGCGATCCCCATCAGCGCGAGCACCAGGATGAACCCGGCGATCACCAGCGAGAGCTCGACGAGCTGGAGGTTCTGCTCGTCCTGGGTGAGCGGGAAGACGAAGAAGACGTCGGCGGTGAACTGCGTGGTGGTGTTGGTGGCGGTCAGCCGCTGGCCGTACACGACCGCGTCAACCTGGCCCTGGGGGTTCGTGAAGCCGACGGTCGCGAACTTGTAATACACGGTGCCGCCGGTGTCGTGGCGTACCTTGTCGCGCAGGTCCTGTGGCAGCGAGTCGGGTTGCAGCGACGAGCAGGCAGCGGGGAAGGAGTAGTTGTCCGAGTTCTTGCGCGCGGTCACCACGACCTGGAACAGCGTGCTGCTCTTACACAGCGAGCGGGCGGTGCTCTCGGCCAGCACCCCGGTGTCGATGGCGGCATCGACGTTCGCCGCGGAGAAGTCCTGCTGCACGGTCTGGAACCCGGCGATGGCCTGCTCCTTCGCCGACTCGAGCCGGGTGTTCAGGATCCCGTCGGCGACCCGCTGTGCGATGAAGTAGCCGAGACCGACCGCGACGGCCAGGGAGAGCACCATGGTCACCGAGATGACCCGGAACTGAAGCGAGCGGCGCCAGCGCGCGGGCAGGTCGCGCAGCATGCGGACCGACGTCCGCAGCGCGCGCCGCAGCCTCACTCCCACGCTCGTACCCATGGCCCCATCGGTCCTGCCGTTGTCCGCCGATGCGTCGGCGACGCCGCGCCAGCCACGCCGGGAGCGCGGCCACCGACACTACCTCGAAGGCGACGCAAATCGGACGTCTCGGGTTCCCCGGGTCAGGCCGGGCCGGCCTTGTAGCCGACTCCGCGCACGGTGATCACGATCTCCGGCTTCTCCGGGTCGTGCTCGATCTTCGAGCGCAGCCGCTGCACGTGCACGTTGACAAGGCGCGTGTCGGCGGCGTGCCGGTAACCCCAGACCTGCTCGAGCAGCACCTCGCGGGTGAACACCTGCCAGGGCTTGCGCGCCAGCGCTACCAGCAGGTCGAACTCGAGCGGGGTCAGCGCGATGGACTCACCGCCGCGCTTGACCGAGTGCCCGGCCACGTCGATGGACAGATCGCCGATGTTCAGCGTCTCCGGCTTGGGCTCGTCGGCCCGGCGCAGCCGCGCCCGGACCCGCGCCACCAGTTCCTTCGGCTTGAACGGCTTGATGACGTAGTCGTCGGCGCCTGACTCGAGGCCGACCACCACGTCCACGGTGTCGCTCTTCGCGGTGAGCATCACGATCGGGACGCCGGACTCCGCGCGGATCTGCCGGCACACGTCGATGCCGTCCCGGCCGGGCAGCATCAGGTCGAGCAGCACCAGGTCCGGCTTGAACTCCCGGAAGGCGCCGAACGCCCGATCGCCGTCGGCCACCGCCGCGGTCTCGAAGCCCTCGCCGCGCAGCACGATACCGAGCATTTCGGCCAGCGCGGTGTCGTCATCGACGATGAGCACACGTCCCTTCATGCCGTCATCTTCGCATCATTCCGCCGCCGCGTGGCAATTTCGGCCAACGAGGGCTCTTCGCGGGGCGTCCTGGGCGTTGCCGCTGCCGGGGCAGCGGTGGCCCGGCAGGGGCCTCGCGTGGCAGGATGTGGATCTGCTTCGGGGAGGGGCACGCGAGGGCCACGGACGAGGTGGGGGATGCCAGAGCTACCCGCGGCCTGGGCCGCGCCCGGCGCTTCCGCGCCGAAGGGCACCAGCCCGGTCCGCGCTGCCCCAACGCAGCCGGAGGTACGCGGCCGGACCAGTCTGCGGCCGATCCCGCTGCGGCCGCTTAACGCACTGGAGCTGATCGACGGGGCGATCGGTGCGGTACGCGCCGTGCCGACCGCGCTGCTGGGCTGGGCATCGCTCCTGGTTACCGCACTGGCCCTGGCCGACTTCGCGTTCACGTGGGTGTTCGACGCCGCTGTCGCCGAGGCGGCACGCGTGCATCCGCTCATTACGACGGACATATTCGGTACCACGATCGTGCGGTATGGCCGCACCAGCGACGCGGGTACCTTCGGCCTGGATGTGGTGAACACGTTCATGCCCATCGTGTTCTCAGGCATCGCCGTGACCGTGATAGCCGGACTGATCGCCGAACCGGTCAAACGGTACGTAGACGGAGACGGGACAAACAGCACGCCGACGCACCGAACCCCGGAAGCCCGCGCCCTGGTCGCGCGTCTGTCGCTCATCGCTCTCGTCGCGAGCCTGCCGCGCTTGATCCTGCTCGTCCTGTACGCCATGACCACGCTCGCGATCGCCAACGACCCGCAGGGCGGCCTCGGCGGCGTGCTGGCGCTCCTGACCATGGTCGGCGTTCCGATCTGCGCGTGGCTCACCGCCGATTGGGCCGTGGCGGCACCCGTCGCCGCCCTCGAACGTACGCGCGGCTTTGCGGCGCTCGGCCGCTCCCGCAGGCTCGCGGCGCGAGGCCGGTGGCGCACGTTGTGGGTCACGCTGCTTGGGCTCGTCATCGCGATGGCCGTTGTCGTGCCGCTGCTTATCTGCCAGTACTACATTGGCTCCGTCCACGGTGTCGGCGACCTGCTCAACGGGGCGCCCGTGGCCGGCGCGACGTACTGGTGGCTAGCCGGCTACATCGCACTGGTCGCGCTGGCTCAGGTGCTCACCGCGCCGTTCCGTGCCGCGACGGCGGCGATGCTGTACGTGGACCGGCGTTTCCGCAGGGAGGGCCTCGACATCCGCATCGCCTGGGCGCGTGTCGCCCGGAGCAACGGCAACGGGAAGGGGCGGTGACCGTGGCGCGTGCCGACACGCCGGTGACCGTCACCAGCGAGCAGGCGCGGCAGTTGGCGATCCAGGAGCTGTCAAAGCCCGAGTACCACCGCATACCCGCGTCGCCGAGTCCGTCGCCGTCCACGGCCACGCCGTCGCCCCCGCCACCCTCGCATGCGAGTTCGTCCAACCACGGTCTGACGATCGCGTTGATCGTACTTGCGATCATCCTTCTCGCGATCGCGCTGCTGCTGTTCCTGCGCTGGCTCGGCCGGCCACGCACCTCGAAGAAGCGAAAGTCGGACAGTACGAAGAAGGCGACTACCGCAGGCGCGGCCGACGAGATACTGACCGGAGCCGCACGTCACCGCCGTGACGCCGAGCTCGCGGCCGCTGCCGGAGATTGGGCCGAGGCGATCCGCGAGCGGTTCCGTGCCGTGATAGCCACCCTCGACGAGCGCGGCTTGTTGCCGGAGCGCGCGGACCGTACCGCGGACGAGGCCGCACGCGACGCCGGAGCGATCCTGCCCCCGCACCGCGCGATCCTCGAAGCAGCCGCGCGTGCTTTCGACGAAGTCGAGTACGGCAAGTACGTGGGCACGGCCGACGCGTACGCCGTGATCAGCAGCGTTGACGACTTGGTCCGGACCGAGACGCCGGGCACGCTCCAGCTGACCACCGCGATCGCGCCCACGATTCCGGGCGGCCCACGGTGAGGCTTCTCCCGATTCCGGGTTCCCGAGCGTCGATAGCAGCGCGCCGCGCCGCCGCATGCTGTGCGACAGCGCTCGCTGTTACCGCAGCAACACCGGCCTACGCCGACACGACGCCCAGCCCGAGCGCGTCCGTGGACACTTCTACGCTGCTTGAACCGACAAGCAGTTCCGCGCTGCTCAACCTGCTTGGACAGCGAGGCGTCGCCTATTACCCGGTGCGGCACCTCGATGTCGTCCTTTCCTTCGCGAGCCCAGACGCGACGCTCGTGATCAGCGATGACGAGCGCCCCAGCGTGCTGGCGCTGGATCGGCTGGTCAGTGCCGGATTCGGACGGATCATCATCCTGAACAATGACGCGGTCACGGTTACCGCGTTCATGCCGAACGTAAGCGTCAGCAGGCTCGCGTACGCCGTCACCGCGCCGGTACAGCCGTCGTGCACACAGCCTGACGCACTCGCGGCCGGAAGCGTGGACCTGCACACCAGCGCGGTGACTTTCACCGTTAGCTCGACGGATAACGCCGTCGTCGGCTGTTACCCGGTCGGCGGCGCACCCACGCTGGTGTACAGCGGCCAGGGCACGTCCGACGCCGTAGCCGTGAGCTCGACCACGTTCTTCGAGAACGATCGCCTCGCGTCGGCCGGTAACGCGGCGCTGGCGCTGCGGCTCTTCGGCGCGCATTCGAAGCTGGTCTGGTTCGCCCCGTCGTTCATCCCGGATCCCTCGCTGAACAACTGTGGCGGCGCGACCTGCGGTTCGGGCCAGAACCGGCCGGAGCCGGGGAGCACGACCACGATCCGGGCGGGCGGCGGCGGAGGTGGAGGCGGCGGCGGGTCGGGCTCGAGTCAGCCGACGCTGACCAGCTTGATGCCGACCTGGATCTGGTGGGCGCTGCTCCAACTGCTCATCGCGGTGCTGCTTACCGCCTACTGGCGTGGCCGCCGCCTCGGCGCGGTGGTCACCGAGCAACTGCCGGTGACCGTGCGCGCGGCGGAAACCGTCGAGGGGCACGCGCGGCTCTACCGGCGCGCCGACGCCCACGGCCGCGCGGCCGAGTTGTTACGCAAGGCGACCGCGGGCCGGCTGGCCGGATACTTCGGCGTTCCGGCGGCTCGTGCGCACGCGGACCCGTCGGTGTTGGTCGGGCCGGTGGCCGCGCGGTTACGGGTCACCGAGGAATCGATCGCCGAGCTGCTCGCGAGCGAGGCACCGCAGTCCGAAGCGGAACTGGTCCGACTCGCGGACCGCCTCGACCAACTGGAACAGGAGGTCCGGTCATCGTGACCGAATCCGAGACCGCAGTTTCCGAAGCCGCCGCGACCGTGGGCACGGTGGCCGTGCCGACGCCGCAGGCAGAGGAGGCGCGCCGCTCGCTGCAAGCGGTGCGGGCGGAGGTGGCGAAGGCGGTCGTGGGGCAGGACGCGGCGGTCACCGGGATGGTGATCGCGCTGCTGTGCCAGGGCCATGTGTTGCTCGAGGGTGTGCCGGGCGTCGCGAAGACGCTGCTGGTGCGGTCGCTGGCGGCGGCGTTGTCGCTGGACTCGAAGCGGGTGCAGTTCACCCCGGATCTGATGCCCGGCGACGTGACCGGATCCCTGGTCTTCGACACGCGCACCGCCGAGTTCTCGTTCCGCGAGGGTCCGGTGTTCACGAACCTGCTGCTGGCCGACGAGATCAACCGCACTCCGCCGAAGACGCAGGCCGCGCTGCTGGAGAGCATGGAGGAGCGACAGGTCACCGTGGACGGCAAGCCGCGCCTTCTGCCGGTGCCGTTCGTCGTCGCGGCGACGCAGAACCCGCTGGAGTTCGAGGGCACGTATCCGCTGCCTGAGGCGCAGCTCGACCGCTTCCTGCTCAAGCTGAATCTTCCGCTACCCAGCCGGGACGAGGAGATCGCGGTCCTGCGCAGGCACGCGGACGGCTTTGACCCCCGCCAGCTCGCAGCGGCGGGTGTACGGCCGGTCGCGGGGCAGGCCGACATCGAGGCGGCGCGTAACGCCGTACGCACGGTGACAGTTACGCCGGAGGTGCTTGGCTACATCGCGGATGTCGTAAGGGCGACGCGCAGTGCCCCAGCGCTGTCCGTCGGCGTGTCGCCTCGCGGCGGTACCGCGCTGCTCGCTGCGTCACGGGCATGGGCTTGGCTGTCCGGGCGTGACTACGTGAGTCCGGACGACGTTAAGGCACTCGCTCGACCAGTTCTTCGCCATCGCGTGCGGCTGCGCCCGGAGAGCGAGCTTGAGGGCGTATCGACCGACGCGGTCATCGACGGCGTACTCGGCACCGTCGCCGTCCCGCGTTAGCGATCCAGTCGCGATGAGTCTCCAATCCACCGGCTCCCAGCCGGCCGCGCAGACCTCCCGAGTCGGCCGCAGCAGCCTGGCCCTGACCGGCCGAACCGGCGCGATCGCCGCGGCGGGCTCGGTAGTTGTCGGCATGGTCGCGGGCGCATTCCACGCGCCGGGCTGGGCAGGAATCGTGGCGTTCGAGGCAGCGCTCGGCTGCGCGATCGCCACAGACGCAATCCGTGCGGGCTCGTTGCGTGACCTGGCCCTGCGTCGGGGCGGAAATACGACAGTCAGGCTGGGCGAGAGCGCAACGGTCCATCTGATCATCACGAACGAGGGCCCCCGCCCGCTGCGCGGCGTACTACGTGACGCGTGGACACCGAGCGCGGGCAACGTCCCCCAGGCGCGGACACCGCGTCAGGTCTCCGAGCTTCCCAAGGAGCCGCGCCACGCATTGTTCCTCGGACCAAGCGAGACGCAGCAGATCGACACGCCCCTCGTCCCGACGCGTCGCGGTGACAGGTCGCCCGAGCGAGTGACCGTGCGCTCGCTCGGTCCGCTCGGCCTGGCCGGGAGGCAGGCGTCGTACGAGGTCCCGTGGCGCCTGCGCGTGTTGCCGCCGTTCGAGAGCCGCAAGCACCTGCCGTCGCGCCTGGCGCAGCTGCACGAGACGGATGGCCGCACG
Source organism: Actinomycetota bacterium (assembly GCA_046724665.1). Classification (GTDB taxonomy): domain Bacteria; phylum Actinomycetota; class Actinomycetes; order Streptomycetales; family Catenulisporaceae; genus Actinocrinis. The sequence goes on along the minus strand of JBKOWZ010000095.1, from coordinate 1,248 downwards.
CCGGTGCTGGTGCGCGGCCAGGGGAGTGAGTTCGATTCCCTACGCGAGTACGTGGTAGGCGACGATGTGCGCTCGATTGACTGGCGAGCCACGGCGCGCCGCAACGACGTGGTGGTGCGCACCTGGCGGCCGGAGCGTGACCGTCACGTGGTGGTCGTGCTGGACACGAGCCGCACCTCAGCCGGCCGAGTCGGCGACGTCCCGCGCCTCGACTCGGCGATCGACGCGGCGCTGCTGCTGACGGCGCTGGCGACGAGGGCGGGTGACCGCGTGGACCTCCTGGCCTACGACCAGCAGCTGCGCGCGTCGGTCGCGGGCGCGCTGCCGGGCCGTACGCTGGCGCTGTTCAGCGATGCGATGGCAGGTCTCGAACCGTCGCTGATCGAGTTGAACGCGGAGGGCCTGGTCGCGCACCTGTCGAAGCGGGTTCGCCGACGGTCCCTGGTGGTGTTGCTCACCAGCATCGATGCGGCCGCGATCGACCAGGGGCTGCTGCCGCAGGTCAAGCGCCTGACGAGCCGCCACAACGTGATCGTGGCGTCAGTCGCCGACCCCCGTATCGCGGAACTCGCCGGCGCACGCGGCGACGCAGACGCGGTGTTCGCGGCGGCCTCGGCGGAACTCGCATTGACCACGAGGCGCCAGACAGCCGCCGAGTTGGGTCGCCACGGTGTCCACGTGGTCGATGCGGTGCCCGAACGCTTCGCCCCCGCGCTCGCCGATGCTTATCTCGCGTTGAAGGCAGCTGGCCGCCTTTAGCCCGTAGCGTGCCTTCGTCTGCTCACCAGCAGCGTGAAGCACCTGGACGCCATACGACTGAGGGCCGAAACCACAGACGGTTTCGGTCCTGCACGCAGCCGGGTCCCGTCACCGTGGTTGGTATCGGTGTTGGTGTCGGGCCCGAGCTGTGTTGTGCGCGCTGGGGGCCGGAGTCACACGCGGTTCGGCCCTGAACGCAGTCGGGCCCGTCACCGTTGTGGGTTGTGGGTCCTGGTTGTGTTGTGTGTGCTGGGGGCTGGTGCCGCGGGCGGTGGGTGGTTTCGGTTCTTGAATGCAGCCAGGGCCCGTCACCGTTGCTGGTGTCGGGCCCTGGCTGTGTGTTGCTGTTGGTTTGTTGTGCGGCGGTGTCCTGCTCTCCCGCCGGGTGGCCCCGGCAGTACCCTCGGCGCTGGCGGGCTTAGCTTCCGGGTTCGGGATGGGACCGGGCGTTTCCCCGCCGCTGTGACCGCCGCAACATGATCGAACCAG
>JBKOWZ010000314.1:0-9648 GCA_046724665.1 Actinomycetota bacterium | reverse complement strand
GACCCCGACGGCGCGGCCTCGATGCCCGAACCGCGCCTGGCCGCCAAGGCGGCCGCGGCCTACGCCCTCGCGAACGGCGCGAGCGCGAGCGCCGCGACCGGCGCGAACGACGGCGAGGCGAGCGCCGCCGGCGACGGCACCGACGCGGCACTGGCCGCCCTCAACTGGCTGACCGGGAACCTGCGCGCGTTCTGCCCCGGCATGTCAGGCGACGGCGAATACCGCCGCCACGCCTGGGAGTGGCACACGGCGCTCGCGCGCTACCTGCTGCGGTGCTCATACGACCACGAGATCACCGTGCCCAAGCGGGCACTGGCGATCGTCGCCGCGTACGACCAGCTGACCGCGGCGGCGGTGAACCTGCCCGACTGACGATCAGCAGCTCAGGAAGCAGGATCCGGAGAACGGGAGCAGGAGGGCGGGGAGCGCGACCGGCAGGCCGCGCCGCGAACCGGGTGGGGCCGTGGTGGGGACGGCCCCACCCTCGTTTTCCGTCGGGCGGCTTTCGTCGGGTCTGCCGGTCGCCCCGGCTACTCGACGTGGCCGATGTCCTCGAACCAGAGCTCGGGCCGCGCCGCGATGAACTCGCGCATCAGGGCCTTGCACGCACCGTCGTCCAGCAGGGTCACCCGCACACCGTGCTCGGCCAGCCACTCGTGGCCGCCGTGGAAGGTCTCCGACTCGCCGACGACGACGTGGCCGATGCCGAACTGGCGCACCAGGCCGGAGCAGTACCAGCAGGGCGAGAGGGTGGTGACCATCGTGGTGTGCCGGTAGTCGCGCAACCGGCCGGCGGCGCGGAACGCGGCGGTCTCGGCGTGCATGGACGGATCTCCGTCCTGGACTCGCCGGTTGTGGCCGCGGCCGAGCAGCTCGCCGTTCGGGCCGAACAGGGCCGCGCCGATCGGGATGCCGCCCTCGGCCAGCCCCGCGCGCGCCTCGTCCAGCGCGACCGCGAGCAGGCTCGTCACACCGGTGTCACCGTTGTCCGTCGTCATGCCTCCACTCTCGCGGCTACGGAAAGGCCGGTGCAACGTCGTCTACGGCGGCGGCGCGGTCGGTGGCGGGGCGGAGCCCGGGGACTCGTCGCAGCACGAGGTACAGCACGCCGGTGATCACGAAGCCGGCCGCGAACGCCAGGTCGCCGATGCCCGGCACGTGCCTGGGCACGACGCCGACGTACTCGGTCTGGTTGGAGAACAGCCACACGCCGAGGCCCGTGCCCGCGGCCATCGCGAGCGGCCCGGCCCAGAGCCGGTAGCCGGTGTCCTGGAGCAGGCCGCCGATCAGCGCGTCGGACTGGCCGCGGCGCAGCAGCCGGTCGGCGAACACCACGGCCAGCCACGGCCCGATCCAGTACGTGATCACCAGCAGGAAGTTCTCGTACTTGCCGGCCGAGTCGTCAAGGCCGCTCCAGGCGACCGCGGTGCCCGCGACGCCGAAGAACAGTGCGACCGTGGCCCGGCGCACGGCCGCGGGTAGCTTGATCCCCATCGCCACGAAGGACAGCGCGCCGGAGTAGATGTTCAGCGCGTTCGCCGCGATGCCGCCGATCGCGATCGCCAGCAGGGTGAAGTTGGCCAGCCAGGTCGGCAGGCTGTAGGTGAAGGCGGCGGTCAGCGAGAGCTTCCCGGCCGTGTCCGCCGGGATGGCGACCGTCGCCGAGGCAGCGCCGACGATCCCGAGGCCGACGCACGAGAGGAACACCCCGAGTCCCGGCCACAGCGCGACCTGCCACTTGGCCGTGCCCTTCGGCAGGTAGCGCGTGTAATCCGAGCTGTACGGCGTCCAGCCGGCGGCGTAACCGAACGCCGCGCCGGCGGTCAGCCAGAACGCACCGGGGAAGGCATGCGCACCGGTCGCGGCGCTTGGGTGCGACTTGGTGAGGATGACTATCGACGCGCCGATGAAGATCACCGTCAGCACCGGGAAGACGTAGCGCTCCGCGGTGTGGATGAAGTTGTGGCCGAAGTAGGCGATGGAGACCTGGAGCACGACCACGATGAACAGGCACAGCAGCAGCGGCCAGTCCAGCAGGGTGTTGAGGGCGTACGCGGCGCTGACGCTGTTGACCGCGAACCAGCCGATGCCGGCCGTCAGTGCATTGAGCCCGGCGGGCAGCACGTTGCCGCGGAAGCCGAACGCGCTGCGCCCGGCGACCATCTGCGGCACGCCGAAGCGCGGCCCGGCCAGGCCGAGGAAGGCGAGCGCCGCCGTGCCGAGGCCGGTGCCGAGGACCAGCGCCAGCACCGCCGGCCAGAATCCGAGGCCGAACACGCCGACCGCGAGCACGCCGATGAAGACCGTGGCGAACTCCATGTTCGGCGAGGTCCAGGTCCACAGCAGCTGGAGCGCGCTGCCGTGCCTGGCCTCGGCGGGAACCGGTTCGGCGCCGGTCGGCTCGACGGCGAGGACGTGGTCGCCGTACGCCGCGATCTGCTCCGGCTCGGCCGACGCGGGGACTGCTGTGGGCGGGGTCGTGGTCATGGGAATCACTATCAGGCGCAAGCCTTGGTATGTCAGTTACCCGAGGGTTTCAACCTGGTTTCCCCGGCGGCTATGGGCGCCTGGCAGGCCGATATAGTGCGATCGGGAGGTAGAACCTTGTCAGTGGTGCCCGATCCGCGGCTCTCGCGGCTGCTCGCCGCGATGCGGGCGGTGCGCGACGGAGACCTGGGCGCGCGCGCCGCGGTCTCGGGCGACGACGAACTGGCCGAGATCGGCGCGCTGTTCGACCTCCTCGCCGAGCGCAGCCAGGCGCTGGCCGCACAGGTGGCCGGGCCGTCCACGCTGAACGGCGACGCGCCGGACGTGGTCATCCAGCTCGGGCAGCTCGAGCAGGCCGGCCTCAGCCTGCGGGAGCGCGACCAGCAGCTCGCGCAGGCGTCACGGGCCAAGGCCGAGTTCCTGGCGAACATCTCGCAGGAGCTGCGCAGCCCGCTCAGCAGCCTGCTGATCCTGGCCAAGCTGCTGGCCGCCAACGCCGAGGGCAACCTCACCGCGCGCCAGGTGGACTTCGCGCGCACCATCCACGGCGCGGCGCAGGACCTGCTGCACCTGACCAACGACCTGCTCGACCTGTCGAAGGTGGAAAGCGGCCGGCTCGAGGTGCGCACCGACCGGGTCGGCCTCGCCGGACTGGTCGCCGACGCCGAGTCCGCGTTCCGGCAACAGGCCGCCGAGAAGGGCCTCGAGCTGGGCGTGCAGGTCGCCGACGACGTTCCGGACACCGTCGCGACCGACGAGCACCGGCTCCGGCAGATCCTGCGCAACCTGCTGTCCAACGCGGTGAAGTTCACCGAGCACGGCTCGGTCACGCTGGCTGTCTACCGCGACCCGGACGCGCGCGGGCTGCTGCGCTTCGACGTGCGGGACACCGGGATCGGCATCGCCGCGGACCGGCAGCAGTCCGTCTTCGACCCGTTCCAGCACGGCGACGGCTTCGCCGGCCAGCGGCTGGTCGGCACCGGCCTCGGGCTCTCGATCAGCCGCGAGCTGGCCCGGCTGCTCGGCGGCGGCCTGACCGTGGCCAGCGCGCCGGGACAGGGCAGCACGTTCACGCTGACCCTGCCGATCGCCGCGGATTCGGGCGCCGCCGCCGACCGGGCCGCCGCGCCCGGCGAGGACCGGGACGAGGACTATGGCCTCGGCCAGCAGGCGCCGGCGCCGCGCGTCCTGCTGGTCGTCGAGCCGCGCCGGGCGCAGGCGATGCAGCACGCCGCGCGCACCGCGCTGGACGGCCTCGCCGGGATGCGCAACCGGGTCGAGCTGCTGACGGCGACCGACGGTTCGTCGGAAGAGATCGAGCAGGTGCTCAACCGCCGCGAGGTCGTCGGCGTACTGGTCAACCTGGCCACGCCGCAGGCACAGGTGCAGGCGCTGCTCACGACGGTCGGCCGCTACGCCCCGGCGGTTCCGGTGCTGGCCTACCAGCCCGGCGCGGGCAGCGGGACCGCGGCGCGGCTGGAGGCCGCGGTCGGCGACGCGCCGCGGATCGAGGTCGTCGGCTCGAGCGCGCAGGCCGTCGAGCGGATCACCCTGCAACTGCTCACCGCGCGGCCGCTCTCGTCCGCCGAGCGGTCGCTGGCCGCCGGGCAGAGCCAGTCGGCCGTGCGCTTCGACGGCGAGAAGGTCCTGGTCGTGGACGACGACGTGCGCAACGTCTTCGCCATGACCAGCATGCTGGAGCTGCACGGCCTGTCCGTCGTGCACGCCGACAACGGCCGCCAGGGCATCGAGACGCTGCTGGCCAACCCGGACATCAGGCTGGTGCTGATGGACCTGATGATGCCCGGCATGGACGGCTACTCGGCCATCGAGTACATCCGCAGCCAGGAGCAGTTCGCCGACCTGCCGATCATCGCGGTCACCGCGAAGGCGATGCGCGGCGACCGGGAGCGCAGCCTGGCCGCCGGCGCCGACGAGCACGTGGTCAAGCCGGTCGAGGTGGACGAGCTGCTCGGCGTGATCGGCTCGATGATCGGCCGCTGACCGGCCGCGGGCGGCGCCGCGGCCGGTCGGGTCAGGTGAACCGGACGGCGAGGATGCACGTGTCGTCGTCGGTGTCCGACTCGACACGCTCCAGGATCCGGTCCACGTACGCGTCGAGGTCGGCCTCGGCGGGGCCTGCTTCGGCCAGCAGCCGCGCCACGTTCTCGTCGGGGCTGTGCCGCCGCCGCTCGATCAGGCCGTCGGTGTAGAGCAGCAGCACGTCGCCGGGTTCGAGTCCTATATCGACCTCGTCGTACTCGCCGTCGGCGTCCACGCCGAGCATCGTGCCGGCCGGCTTCGGCAGCGCCCGCGCCACGCCGCCGCGCACCAGCACCGGGCTCGGGTGCCCGGCGTTGGCGATGCGCAGCCGCCGGTCGGCCGGGTCGTAGAGCGCGACGCAGGCGCTGGCGATGGTGAAGGTGCTCAGCGAGCAGGTCACCGCGTTGAGCCAGCGCAGCAGCTGCGGGCTGCCCGCGCCGGTCAGCGCGAGGCCCTGGAGGGCGTGGAACAGCTGCGCCATCGCGGTCGCCGCGGCGAACCCGTGCCCGGCGATGTCGCCCACGGTGAACAGCAGCCGCGAGTCCGGCAGCGGGAAGATGCCGTACCAGTCCCCGCCGACCCCGGCGCCCGGGCTGGCCGGACGGTAGCGCGCGGCCAGCTCGAGGCCGGCCGAGCGGGGCACCCGGACCGGCTCGACCGGCATGATCACCTGCTGGAGCAGGTTGGCCAGCTGCCGCTCGGACTCGGCCCGGCTGCGCTGCGCGGCCAGCTGGATGTGTGCGATCTCCAGCGCGGTCTGCGCCCGCCGCTGCTCGGTCACGTCCTGCACCGTGCCGAAGACGGAGCCGACCGAGCCGCCCCGGCCGATGACGGGCTCGCCGGCGATGCGGATGTGCCGCACCGCGCCGTCCGGGCGCACCACGCGGAACTCGCCCTGCGCCGGACGGCCGTCGTGCACGAGCGTGCGCATCAACCGGTCGTGCTCGACCCGGTCGTCGGGGTGAACCGTGTACGGCGGCAGGTCCTCCGGGGCCGGCCCGGGGACGGTGCGGGCGCCGAACGCCATCAATGCCTCGGCGGACCAGTGCACCATCCGGGTGACCGGGTTCCACTCCCACGACCCGGTCCCGGCCATCCGGCGCAGCCTGGCCACCACCGCCTGCTGGTCGCCGCGCTGCTCCTCGGTCGGGCGCAGCGCCACGTACAGCAGCGATTCGGACAGCCGGCTCGCGCCGACCGAGATGGTCCGGGTGCGTCCGCCGTCCTCGCCCGGCTCGACGTACACGTGTGCGGGGTCGCGGAACGGCACTCCCGTGGTCAGCACGTCGCGGAAGGCGTCGTAGGCGCCGGAGGCCGCGGCCCACGGCATCGACTCGGTCAGCCGGCGGCCGACCGGGTCGGGGGTGGACAGGCCGCCGGCGAACAGGTCGCGCGCTGCCCGGTTCAGGCCGATCAGGCGCAGGCCGCTGACCGGGTCGTGCTCGTCCGGGATCGGCGCGACCAGCAGCGCGGGCTCCCAGGTTGCGTCGATGATCTCGCGCAGCTGGTCGAGCGCGACGGCGTCCTCAAGGGCGGCGCGCCGCTCGGTGGGCTCGGCGGCCAGCCGGCGGCCGCGCACCACGGCGTGCGCGGCGTTCTCCACCAGCGCGGTGATCTCCCGGCGCACCTCGGCGGTGAACGCGGTGTTGGCGGGCCAGCCGAGTTCGACCGCGCCGACCAGGCCGCGGCCGAGCCGCAGCGGGACGGCGACGTGCACCGGGTTCGGCGTGGTGCCGCCGGAGCCGGCCGGGCCGAGCACCAGCGGGCCGCCCGCGCTGTCACCGCCACGATCCGAGCCGCCGCGGTCCGCGGCGTCCACCCAGACCGGGGCCTGCTCCCGGATCGCCGCGTTGAGCAGGCAGTCCATCAGCGGCGGGATGCGCCGCCACTGGCTGACCACGCGCAGCGGCAGCCCGGCCGAGCCGACCAGCTCCAGCGCGCCGTCCGGCTCGAGCAGCGCGACCGCCGCCTCGACCGCGCCGGACCAGGCGAGGGTGTCGGCCAGCAGCAGGCGGGCCAGCTCGTCCGCGTCCTTGCCGCGCTGGAGCCGGTGCACCGCCGGGCCGTACACGGGCACCGCATCGCCCATGCCGACGCGGGTGCGCGCCGAGGTCTGCTGGCCGACCACCTCGCCAGCGACCTCGAGCAGGTCGCGCCCGGAGCGCCGCTCGATCTCGAGCAGCTGGTCGAAGGCCTCCTTCGGGCCGCACTCCAGCCGGGCGATCAGCACGCCGACCGCCTGGTCGATCAGCCCGTGCTCCAGGAAGCGCGCCTGGAGCGCGGCCTCCTCGCGGCGCTGCTCCTCGATGACCCGGCTGAGCAGCTCGACGGCCGTGGCGGGCCCGGCCGCCGCGCTCTCGGGCTGCGCGGGGCGCGGCGCATCGCCCGATCGAGCCATTCCGTCTCCCGCTCCAGTGGTGACGATCGGTTCCGGTCCGGTTGCATTATGCAGGAGCGGCCGGGTGATGGGCAGCGGGGCGCCGCCCCGCCGTCCGACACACGCCGCCGGGCCGCAGTAGCATGTGCCCGGAGTTGCCGCCCGTCGTCGTAACAGTATTCACCGGAATCCAACCCCCGGCCGACGTCGGCCGGTGCTGGAGCGCACGTTGCCAGGATGGCCCTCGAGACAGCGGATCCGGCTCGCGTCCGACAAGACGGCGCCCCGGCGGGCTCGCGACTTCCTCGCGGCGGCCTGCGCCAGCTGGGACGCGCACCGCTTCACCGAGGTCGGCGGCCTCGTGCTGAGCGAACTGGTGAGCAACGCGGTGCGGCACGCCGACGGCGACGTCGAGGTCTTGCTCCAGCTCTCCGACGGCCGGCTGCTGATCGAGGTGGGCGACCGCGGCGACGGCCTGCCCGCGGTGGTGCCCCCGTCGCTGCGCACCATAGGCGGGAACGGGCTGGACATAGTCTCGCGCCTGGTCGAGTCCTGGGGCGTGACCCCGGACCCGCGCGGCGGCAAGCGCGTCTGGTGCGTGCTCGCGGCGGACGGCTGAGACCGGGCGCCAAGCGCCCGGTCAGTCGAACCCCGCCCGCAGGTCGTCGAGGATGCGGGCCAGCAGCCGTGAGACCTGCATCTGCGAGACGTGCAGCTCCTCGCCGATCTGCGACTGGGTCATGCCGCGGAAGAAGCGCATCATCAGGATCCGCTTGTCCCGCTCGCCGAGCTTGGCCAGCAGCGGCTTGAGCACCTCCCGGTTGACCACGGCCTCGAACCGAGGGTCCTCCACGCCGACGAACTCGGCCAGGCTCGCGCCCTCGGCCGCGTCCACGCGCACCGGCCGGTCGAGCGAAGCCGTCGTGTACGCCGACGCGGCGTCCATCGCCTCGACGACCTCCTCAGGCGTCGCCCGCACGTGCTTCGCGAGCTCCTCCACGCTCGGCGAGCGCCCAAGTTCCTGGGTCAGCGCCTCGGTGGCCTTACGCAGCGAGCTGGACAGCTCCTGCATCCGGCGCGGCACGTGCACGTCCCAGGTCGAGTCGCGGAAGTACCGTTTGATCTCGCCCATGATCATCGGCGTGGCGTAGCCGAGGAAGCCGGTGCCGTGGTCGGGGTCGAAGTTGTCCACCGCCTTGACCAGGCCCAGATAGGCGACCTGCACGAAGTCCTCGACGACCTCGCCGTGCCCGCCGTAGCGCGCGGCGATCCGCCGGGCGTACGCCATGTGGTCCTCGATCACCTCGGCCCGCAGCCGTTCGCGCTCCGGGTCGCCGGGCGGCAGCTTGCGCATGCGCACGAACGTACGCATCGTCTCCGCGCGCCGCTCGGCGTGCGGAGAGGCCGCAGCGGCGGCGGGCGGCGGGCGGGAGGCCGACTGCGTCGCTGCCTGCTCGTCCCCCAAGTGCTCCTCGGCCCGTTCCATCAACCCCCCCGCACGGTGAGATGCTTCACCAGGGTGATCCGGGCCACGCCGTGCTCGGCCTTCCAGGTCAGCTCATCGACCAGCGCGCTCAGCATCAGCCAGCCGATGTCCTCGACGTCCGGCTGCACCGACGGCGGCGCGGGTGCGGACACCGTCACGGTGAGCGAGGCCGGGGCCTCCTCGAACCGGCACTCGACCATCTCTCCGGCCCCGCCGAAGCCCGGGGCCAGCAGGAACAGGCCGCAGGCCTCGTCCACGGCCAGCCGCAGGTCGGCGAGCTCGGCCATGGAAAGGCCGAGCCGGGCCGCGATGTGCCCGGCCACCGAGCGCACCAGCACGACCTGCTCGCGGTCGGCCGGGATCGCCAGCACCACGGTGCGCGGCCCGGGCAGCCGGTCGGGCTCGGCCAAGTTGTCCTGGAGCATCGCTCTGCATTCCCTCCGAGATACGGCGATTCGCTGACGGGATGGTCGGGCCGGGCTCGCTTTCCCGCGGATGGCCTAAGCCACGCCCCGGCTCAGCCCTCGAGCGCGGCGGCCACGCTCTCCCGCGTCTCCAGGTGCCCCTCGGTGCCGGCCAGCTGGAGCACCCGCTGCACCGCGGGCTGCGGGGCGACGAGCCGGAAGGCCGCTCCGTCGGCGCCCGCGCGCTTGCCCGCCTGGAGCAGCACGCGCAGGCCGCTGGAGTCCAGGAAGGTGATCCGGCTGCCGTCCAGCACCACCACGGCCCGCGGCCCGAGCAGCGGTTCGAGCTCGGTCCACAGCCGGTCGGCGGTCGCCAGGTCCAGTTCGCCGTGCACGGTCACCACGGTCCTGCCCGGGCCGGCCTCGCCGACCCTGACGGCAAAGCGGTCCATCGCTGCAACCCCCTTTTATTCGCCATCGAATGCGGCCTGCCCGTCCTTTCCACGATACCGCCGAACACGGCCGTCGCCAGGCGAGCACGCGTCATCCGAGCCGTCGGTGCCCAGGCTTACTAACCGCGATCGGCCCGGCCAAACCCGAAGATCGCGCGCCCGCCATCCGGCGCCGACGGTCCAGGTGACCGGCCAAGCCGCCGTTTGCGCCCGCGCAGAACGGAGATTCGGACTGCGGCCGCGCTCGCGGCCGCCACTTCCGTCGGCACGTCCCTCCTCCTGGGAAGGAGCACGCCATGGCCCCGCTCCCGACGACCGCGCTCCCACGCCTCGCCGCGCCGCCCGAAGGTCCCCCGGCCCGCCGCGCCAAGGCCGCGCCGCGCGGCGAGAAGCCGGCGA
>JBKOWZ010000303.1:0-10414 GCA_046724665.1 Actinomycetota bacterium | reverse complement strand
CTCCTGCACGGCCAGTTCGCGCGGCACCGGCCCGGCCGGCGGCTCGAGGGCGCGGCCGGCCGCCAGCTCGTACCACTCGCCGATCAGCAGCGCGGTCGCGGCGCCGTCGGCGGCGGCGTGGCAGACCACGGCGCTCAGCCGCACCGGCCGGCCGCCCGAGGTCACCAGGGTGAACCGGAACGGGAAGTGCGCGGACAGGTCGAAGCGCAGCGCGCGGCCGCGCCGCCCCGCCTCCTCGGCGACCTCGTCAGGATCCTCATCCGGCCCGAGCTCGGCGACGGCGACTTCGAACTCTCCCTCGGCGTGCACGACCTGCCGGGCCGGCTGGCGGTCCTGCGGCCCCGGGTAGCGGGTGCGCAGCGACTCGTGCCGCTCGGCGAGGGTGCGCAGGGCGGCGAGCGCGGCGTCGAGCCCGACCCCCTCGGGCACCGGCCACAGCGCGTGCTTGTTGATCTCCATCGGCTCGTCGTGCAGGATGCAGCGGATCATGTTGTCCTGCCCGAGCGTGAGCGGGCCCTCGCCCGAGGTCAGCCCGCGGTACCGCACGGTGATCAGACGGGTCTCGGCCACCTCGTGTCCGCCTTCCGGTTCAGCTCAGCGCCGCGGTCAGCGCCGCGGGCCAGCGGCCGGGCCGCGGTCCGTGCGCGTTGATCAGCGCGAGGGCGATGCGTTCGATGCCGAACGCGGTGCACGCGGTCTGTCCGGCCGCGCCGCCGCTGGTGAAGCCGAAGGCCTCGCCGAAGTGCTCCTTGTGGTAGTTGGCCGAGGCGACCGCCTGGACCTGGTCGCCGTCCACCGGCACCCGCAGCTCGAACTTCAGTTTCTGCATCCGCTGCGCGGCCTGGTACAGCTTCCTCGCCTGGCCGAAGAACGGATCGTCGGCCTCTTCGACGCTCACCTTGAGCGACATCGACTCCAGCCACTGCGCGACCCGCTCCAGCCAGCGGCCGCGCCAGGCGACGCAGTGCTCTTCGTCGCCCGCGGTCACCAGTTCGACCATGCGGAAGGTGCGCAGCCGGCCGGGCTCGCTGGTCGCCTCCTGCCGGAAGCAGTGCGCTTCGACATGGAAGCGTGCCGGAGCCTCCAGGTCGCGTCCGGCGAGTGTCGCATAGGTCGGATAGCAGGCGGCGGGCAGCAGTACCAGGTCACTGATCTGCTGGTCCACGTGCCATTCGCCGCCCTGCTCGGCCAGCGGCGCCAGCCTGCCCCAGCGCCTGGCGTCGCCGGTGTAGCTGTGCACGGTTCCGAGCAGGTGGGGGAACGAGGCGGCGTATCCGGCCTGCTCGATGGTGCGGCGCGAGATGACCGGCGGGACGGCCAGGCGGGTGAACGGGGCCGGCTCGTCGGCGGCGAGGCGGGCGATCCCGGCGCGCAGCATCGCGACGATCGCCTCGAACGCCTCCGGGTACAGCATCACGCCCGGAGCGTCCGTGGTCAGCGGGGTCGCCGGGGCGTCAGTGGTCTCGGACACTATCTCCACCCTCGGATGTCGGACTGGTCGTGTGAGCGGTCTCGACCGCGCAGAGGCACAGGGTCCGCAGTTGGCGCTCGTAGTCGGCCAGGATCACGTACGCACCCTGCTCGGACCACTGCGCGTGGTTCAGCGCGAGTTCGTGCCAGACGCCGGTGCACGGCCGACCGGGCAGGGCGGTGACGATCTGCTCGACGTCCAGGCCGAGGCGGTCGGCATCGACGTCGTCCTTCGAGAGTCCGCCGCCGAGCACCAGCACGCGCCGCCGGGGATCGGTGCCCGGTCCGGCGAGTTCGGCGAGCTGCGCGGCGAGCAGGCCCCGCACGTCGCCCGGCGCGATCCCGGCGTGTTCGCGCACAGACGACAGCCCGGTCGGGGCGGTGCCTTCGAAGAGCACTGCGACGGCGCTGTGCTCGTCCGGGAGCGTGACCGGCGCGGCCCCGGGCTCGGTCAGCGGCTCGTAGTGCAGCGCCGCCTGCTCCGCGACCACGATCAGGGCCCGCATGCTGTCGCCGGCGCGCAGGTACTCGGCGGCGAGGCGCACGGCCGTGTACGGCGCGGCGATCCCCTGCTCGCACAGGGTGAACGCCATCGGCCGGCCCGGGCAGACCCGGCTCAGATAGAGCGCGGTCGCCCGGCCGGGCCGCACGTCGTGCACCGCGTAGGCGAGGATGAGCAGGTCCACCGGCTCGTCCTCGCGGACGGTCTCGCGGATCAGCTGCTCGGCCATCTCGCCGTACGCGTGGCCGACGCCGCGCTCGAGCAGGTCCTCACGCAGGGCGACGCCGTACGGACGCACCAGGTCGCCGAGGTAGACGCGCAGGTCCGGGTCGAGGGACAGCTCGGAGCGGCCGGCGAACCGGCGGGCGGCGAGCCGGCCGATGCGCGGGTACGCCGCAGCCGCGGCGCGCCCGGGCACGGCGGCACCGTGCGCCACGGCGCCGGGCACGGCGTCAGTCCTCCGTGATCGCGTGCGCGGCGACGTAGTCGGCCAGCGTGCCGAGCGACTGCAAGTCCTCCTGGCTGATCTCCTCGACCTCGATCTGGATGTCGAGCTCCTCCTCGAGCTCCAGGATCAGCGCCAGCGTGCTGGCCGAGGTCAGGCCGAGCTCGTCGAACAGCGCAGCCTCCTCGGCCTGGGCCGGCAGCTCCCGCTTGAGTACCCGCGGAAGCAGCAGGTTGATGCTCTCGACCACCCTGGCCCGCGGCAGGCCGCCGCCCTGGCCGGTGCCCTCTTGCTCGATCACTTGCTCCATGGTGCCTGTCCCATCCCGCTCGAAGTCGGACCAGGAAACGCAGTCTCAGCAGTGTTAGCAGAACCATGAATTCGGCGCGGCGCTCGCGCTCGCCTGTCGAAGGCTAGTTTGCTCTAGTATTCGAGCACCATCGCTGAGAACGCCGCGCCGACTCCGGCCGCGGCCACCAGGTAGCGGTCGCCCGGCCGCAGCAGGCCACGGTCCGTGGCGGTGCGGTGGTTGATGAACGCGTCCGCGGCGAAGCTGTGGCCGAGCGCGGGCACGTTGTCCAGCAGGACCCTGTCGATCGGGAACCCGACCTGTTTGCAGAAGCCCCGCCAGGAGATGAGGTTCACGTTGTGCGGCAGGATCAGCCTCAGCTCGTCGAGGCCGGTCTTCGCCGACTCCAGCGCCGTGAACACGGCCTCGGCCAGCAGCTGCGGGTAAGCACGCTGATATCTGTGCAGGAGGTCCGGGTCCTCGGCCAGCCTGCCGTCGAACTCGCCGCGCAACACGGCCGCGTACGACAGTACACGATCACGGCCCGCTCCCCCACGCACCAGCGCCGCCGCCGCGCTCTCGCCGAACAGCGAGGTCTGCGGCACCAGCCGGGCGTCGCGGGTGAAGGCCTTCTCCCCCGCCAGGATCAGCGCCAGCGCGTCCGGGTCGCCGTCCGCGGCCAGCAGCCGTCCCGCCACGTCCACGGCCAGCAGGCCGGTCGCGCAGGCGTGGTGGGTCACCGTGAACGCGAGCGCGTGTTCGAGCCCGAGTTCGCGGCACACCTCGTGCAGCGGGTTGTGCGGGTACGGGACCTGCGTCACGCCGCGCGCGTGCAGCACGTACCTGACGTCCCGCTCGCGGCCGCGCAGCGGTTCGAGTGCGCGGGCCGCGCCGAGCAGCAGGTCGAACAGCGTGCCCTCGGGGTCGTACCGCACCCGGTCGAGGCCGTGGAACCGGCGCAGCAGGGTCGCCTGCTTCGGTTCGAGCCCCAGGTCCGCCGCGACCTGTTCGATCGGCAGGGACCGCGGCGGCAGATGGACGGCCACCGCCTCCAGTGCGGTCACGCTTCCCCCCAGACCACTGTCCTGCTCGAGTACTGGTCTACTCCAGCTGTCCGGCGAGCTGTAGTATGCCGCCGTCCCGCGCGCACCACAAGACACAGCAATCATCAGGAATTTGACCTAAGGGGTCTTAGGTGAGCCGGTTCCTGTTCGTCTCGCCGCCGCTGGCCGGGCACGTGAATCCGACCGTGGGGCTCGGCCGCGCGCTGGCGGCGCGCGGGCACGAGGTGGCGTGGGCCGGTTCCGAGCTGTTCCTGCGGCCGCTGATCGGGCCGGACGCCCTGCTGTACCCGACCGGGTCGAAGCTGCTGCGCGACCAGGCGGCGCGCGGCCACGCGGCGATCAGGTCGCTGTGGGAGCAGTTCATCGTGCCGTACGCCAGATTCACCGCGAAGGCGGTGGACAAGGCAGTGCTCGCATATCGGCCCGACGTGGTCGTCTCGGACGAGCACACCCCGGCCGGGGCGTTCACCGCGTACCAGCACGGCATCCCGTGGGCGACCCTGGCGACCTCGTCGATGGAGCTGACCCGGCCGCTGCGCGCCTTCCCGCCGGTCGAGGCGCGGATGCGCGAGCATCTTCGCGCCCTGTGGCGCTCGGCCGGCCTGCCGCCGGAGGAGTTCGCCGACCCGCGCTTCTCGCCGCACCTGGTGCTCGCGCTCACCAGCCCGGCGCTGACCGGGCCGCTGCCGTTCCCCGAGCACTACGCGCTGGTCGGGCCGGTGCTGGCGGACCGCTCGGCGCAGACCGACGCGCCCGGGCGCGAGCCGTTTCCGTGGGACCGGCTCGATCCGGGCCGGCGGCGCGTGCTGGTGACGATGGGCACGCTCGCCGCCGACGTCGCAGCGGGCTTCTACGCTCGGGCTGTCGCGGCTCTCGGCGAGCTGACCGACCGGGTGCAGGGCATCGTGATCGCTCCGCCGCAGGCGCTGTCGGGCACACTGCCGACCGCACTGTCGGGCGCGGCGCGCAGTGTGCTTCCGCAGAACGTGATCGCCGTTTCCTGGGCGCCCGTCCTGGAACTGCTCGGGCGCGGCGCCCTGGACACAGTGGTCTGCCATGGTGGTATGAACACGGTGTGCGAGGCGCTCGCCCACCGCGTCCCGTTGGTGCTGGCACCGATCCGGCACGACCAGCCGGTCACCGCCGGCCAGGTCGTCGCCGCCGGCGCCGGGGTGCGGGTACCGTTCGAGCGCGCAGACGCCGCGACGCTGCGCCGCGCGATCGAGACAGTCCTCGACGAACCGTCGTACCGCCGCGCGGCCGGCCGGATCAGCGAGCAGTTCGCCGCGGACGGCGGCGCACGCGCGGCGGCCGACCGGCTGGAGGCGCTGGCGCGCCGAACCGCGCCGACCCGGGCATCAGGCCTCAGCGAATCCTCAGCGACTCAGGGAGCCACGGTTGATCGAGACCAGAGGTCTGCGTAAGTCCTTCAAGACCGGCAAGCGCCGCCAGACCGCCACGGTCGAGGCGGTCAAGGGCGTGGACCTGACCGTCGGGCGGGGCGAGATCTTCGGCTTCCTCGGCCCGAACGGCGCCGGCAAGACCACCACGCTGCGCATGCTGGCCACGCTGCTGGCCCCGGACGGCGGCGAGGCCACGATCTTCGGCGCCGACCTGCTCAAGGACCCCGCGGCGGTACGCGAGCGTATCGGATACGTCGCGCAGAGCGGCGGCACCGACATGGCCCTGACGGCGCGCGAGGAACTGGTCGTCCAGGCGCGCACGTACGGCTCCGGCAAGTCGGCGGCCGTCGAACAGGCCGCGACGATGATCAAGGCCTTCGACCTCGCCGAGTACGCCGATCGCAAGAGCATGACGTACTCCGGCGGCCAGCGCCGCCGGCTCGACATCGCGCTCGGCGTGATCCACCGGCCCAAGTGCCTGTTCCTCGACGAGCCGACCGTCGGCCTCGACCCGCACAGCCGCGCCGGGCTGTGGCACGAGGTGCGCCGGCTGCGTGAAGAGGGGATGACGGTCTTCGTCACCACGCACTACCTCGAAGAGGCCGACTCGCTCTGCGACCGGATCGCCATCATCGACCACGGCGAGATCGTGGCCGAGGGCACGCCGGAGGATCTCAAGCGGGAGATATCCGGGGACGTGGTCATCATCGGGCTCGGCGGTGCGGCCGCGGTGGCGGACGGTCCGGCGCAGGGCCAGGTCGCCGCGGCGCAGAAGGCGCTGGCCGACCAGCCGTTCGTGCGCAAGACCGAGTCGCCGGCCGAGGACTCGCTGCGCGTCTACACCGAGAACGGCGCCACGGCGATCCCGCTGATCCTGCGCACGCTCGAGGGCGCGGGCATCGAGCCGCAACTGGTGCAGTTGCAGCGGCCGAGCCTGGACGACGTGTTCCTGACCAAGACCGGGCGCACCATCGCGCAGGGCTGATCCGCCCGAGCGGCAGAGCCCGCACATTCAGTGTCCTCATATACAGACCCCTCAGACCGAAGACTGCCGAGCGGAGAGTCCCCGTGAAGATCCTGCGCGACACCTGGCTGGTCTACCAGCGCCAGCTGCTGATCGTGATCCGCACCCCGTCCTGGCTGGTGATCGGCCTGGTGCAGCCGTTCGTCTACCTGCTGCTGTTCGCCCCGCTGCTCAAGGTCGCGCTCGGGCCGATGGGGGCGACCAGCTACCGCGACGCCTACCGGATCTACGTGCCCGGGCTGCTGGCGGCGCTGGCCATCTTCGGCGGCCTGGCGGCCGGCTTCCCGCTGCTCGGCGAGCTGCGGATGGGCGTGATCGAGCGCTTCCGGGTCACCCCGGTCAGCCGGCTTGCGCTGCTGCTCGGCCGGGTGCTGCGGGAGACCACCACGCTGCTGGCGCAGGCGGTGATCACGACGGTGCTCGCGCTCGCGTTCGGGCTGACCGTCAACCCTGGGTACCTGCTGCTGGCGTTCCTCCTGTTCACCCTCATGTCCCTGATGTCCGCGGCGATCGCGTTCGCGATGACGATGGCGGTGCGCAACGACGGGGCGCTCGGGCCGCTGGTCAACACCGTCTCGCAGCCGCTCGCGCTGCTCTCCGGTGTGCTGCTGCCCATCGCGCTGGCCCCGCTGTGGCTGCGCGACACCGCGCTGTGGAACCCGTTCTACTGGGCCGTGGCGGGCATGCGGGCGCTGTTCGGCGGCGACGTCGGCGACGACTCGATCTGGATCGGGCTGATCATCATGTCGGTGCTCACGGTCGCGGCGGTCACCTGGTCGGCGCGGCTGTTCTCCAGCCGGGTCAGCTGACGCGAGCCGCCGCGCGCGGCGGCTACCTGAGCGCCGCGGCGAGCCGCCCGGCCGCGTAGTCCACCGCCGCGCGGCCCAGGGTGAAGGCGCCGAACATGCCGAAGAAGCCGTGCATCATGCCGTCGTAGCGCCGCAGCTCGACCGCGACCCCTGATTCGCCGAGCCGCCGCGCGTACGCCTCGCCCTGGTCGCGCAGCGGGTCGTACTCGGCGGTGATCACGGTGGCTTCCGGCAGGCCGGCCAGGCTCTCGGCGCGCAGCGGGGAGGCCAGGGGACTGAGTCCGTCCTTCTCCTCGGCCAGGTAGTGGCTCCAGTACCAGGCCATCGAGAAGCGGTTGAACAGCAGCGGGTCCTCGTAGGCGCGCAGCGCCTCGGGATCCCAGCCGTAATCCGTGTTCGGATACACCAGCAGCTGGTGGCGCAGCGCCGGGCCGCCCTCGTCCCGGGCCAGCAGGCTGACCGCGGCCGCCAGGTTCCCGCCGGCGCTGTCGCCGCCCACGGCCAGCCGGCCCGGGTCCACGCCGAGCTGCGCGGCGTGCTCGGCGACCCAGGCCAGGCCCGCGCGGCAGTCCTCGACCGCCGCCGGGAACGGGTGCTCGGGGGCGAGCCGGTACTCGACCGACACGGTCACGCAGCCGGCCGCGTTGGTCAGCGCCCGGCAGATCGCGTCGCAGGTTTCGAGGTTGCCCAGCGTCCAGCCGCCGCCGAAGAAGTAGACCAGTGCGGGCCGGTCGCGTCCGTGATCGGGTTCGTAGATCCGGATCCGCAGCCGTCCGCCCGGACCGGGGATCGTCCGGTCGGCCACGGCCGCGACCGGCTCCCCGGTGCCGGTGGCGGCCTGGATGTCGGCCAGGTCGGCGGCGCGGGCCTCGGCCAGCGAGAGCGTGTACAGCGGCGCGGCGCCCTCGCGCGCCTTGCGCGCGCGCATCGCCTCGACCTCCGGGTGCAGGGGCATCAGGCATTCACCTCGACGTAGATCGTCTCGTCGCTGCGGAAGGTGGTGTCCAGTTCGGCGACGTCCCGCCGCGAGCCCTCGCGGAACGAGCACTCGCGCAGCGCCTCCGCGGCGAATCCGGCCTCTGACACCGCGTACCGCAGCTCGTCGAGATCGTAGATCCAGCGGTGGCCGTAGAGATAGAAGATCTGGTTGAGCATGAAGGCGCGGCGTTCCGGCATCGGCGGGCCGACCCGCATCATCCGCAGCCGCCGGCGGTGCTTGGCGAAGAAGCCGCCGCCGCCCTCGGCGGCACGGTAGCCCTCGACGTACCTGGCCAGGTCCGGGGTGGTGATCCGCAGCAGGCCGCCGGGCGCGAGGATCCGGCGCACCTCGGCCAGCCAGCGGATCGCCACCGGCAGCGGCACGTGCTCGATCAGGTGCTCGGCGTACACCCAGTCCACGCAGCCGTCCTCGAACGGCAGCGGTTCCCCGATGTCCAGCCGGGTATACAGGCTCTCGCCATCGACCCGGTAGAGCCGGCCCGGCTCGGCCGTCTCGTCGTCGGTCCGCAGCGGGGCCAGGTCGGTGGCCAGGCCGGACGGGTGCTCGGTGCGGAACGCGGCGAATTCGATCCCGGTGACACCCAGCGCGGCGAACTGCTCCCGGGTGCGCGGCACCGGGCCGTCCACCGCCTTGAGCGAGCCGCAGCGCGCCAGCCCCTCGCTGAAACCGTCGAGCGCGCCGGCCACCTTATCAGGATCCTCCCAGTCCCAGCCTGGGAATCCGACCTCTGCCGCCATCGGCGACCTCCTTCTCAGTATGCGCACACACCCGCGGCGCGGCCGTGACCGGTTGCATTGCCCGAACGACTGACTGAGGTTTCGACACACCCTTTGAAGCAGGGCAGTGATCGCGGTGAATCCGCAGTACAAGCGGGGTCTCGGGCTCGGGGATTGGTCCAGACCCTTCGTGAAATTGGTCTGGACCGCGCCATCCGCCCTTGACCGGACGCAACGGATGTGACAGCGTCTGCCTCGCGTGACGGTATCACCGCACATCAACCCAATGCCCTTAGTCGTCCGAGACCCGGGGGTCGTGTTGACCGCTGCTCCCGCCCGCCCCACCACCCTCGGCCGGGCATCCGGCTGGGTCGAGTCCGTGCTGCTCGCCGGACCCGGCGACCAGCCCGCACTACATCTGGGCGAGCGCCTCGACCGCGCCGCGCTGCGCGACCTGGTCGCCCGGCAGGAGCGCGTGCTCGCCGACGCGGGCCTGACCGCCGGCGGGACGGCCACGCTGCTGCTGCCGCCGTCGCTCGGCTTCGTCGCCTCGCTGCTGGCCGCCTGGCGGATCGGCGCGCAGGTCAGCCTGCTCGACCACCGGCTGACCCAGGCCGAGGTCGATCGCGCCCTCGAGCGGCTCGCCCCGCGGGTGCTGGTCGAGGCGGCCGCCCCGGCGAGCACCGCGCTGCGCGGGTTCGCCGTGATCGAGACGCGGGCGGTGGCCCGGCCCTCCGGCGTGGACGCGCAGACCCCGCACGCGCTGATCCAGCTGAGCTCCGGCTCGACCGGGCCGTCCAAGGTGATCGCGCGCACCGCCGACGACCTGGTATTCGAGCTCGAACGGTACGCCAGGCTGCCCGAGTTCCCGGGCCGCGGCCAGCGCATCGTGCTGCTCTCCTCGATGGTCCACGTGCTCGGCCTGGTCGGCGGCCTGCTTCAGGCGCTGCACGCCGGGGCCGAACTGGTGTTGCCCGAGCGGATGACGGCGGCCGGGATCCTGGCCGCGATCGGCGCCGGGGACGCGCCGACGACGGTGATCGGCGTGCCCTTCCACGCCGAGCTGCTGGCCGGCGTGAGCGACCCTCCGCCGCTGCCGTCGCTGGTCCGGATGATCGTGGCCGGCGAGCTGACCCGGCCGGGGCTGCCCGAGGCGTTCGGCGAGCGCTACCGCGTGCCGCTCGGCTCGATGTACGGTATGACAGAACTCGGAGTCATCGCGACCGACCTGACCGGCACGCTGCGTCCGCAGCTCACCCCGACCGAGGGCCTCGAGCTGCGCGAGCAGGACGGCGAGCTGCACATCCGGATGCCCGAGCCGCCGTACCTCGGCGCCATGGACTCGGCGCGCTGGTCGGACGGATGGCTGCACACCCGGGACGCCGCACGGCTCGACCCGCAGACCGGACGTCTCACGATCCTGGGACGGCGGGATTCTCAGGTCTCGATCGGCGGCCTGAAGGTCGATCTGACGGAGGTCGAGCAGACCCTCGGCACTCTGCCCGGCGTGACCGGCGCGGTCATCGTCTTCGACGCGGGGGCGATCGAGGCGTACGTGACGCTGGACGGCGTCACCGCCGACGACGTCCGTGCCGACCTGGCCAAACAGGTCGCCTCGTTCAAGCTGCCGCGCCATATCAGGGTCCTGGCGGAACTGCCGCGCACGTCCACCGGCAAGGTGCTGCGGGACGC
>JBKOWZ010000195.1:0-60675 GCA_046724665.1 Actinomycetota bacterium | reverse complement strand
GGTCTACCCGCCCGCGCAGCACGCCGCCGACGGCAGCGCGACCCGCTCGGTCAACCCCTTCGTCGACGATCACGTCATAGACGCCCTCGCGCTGATCGCGATCGCCGCATACGGCACCGGCAGCCGCCTCGGCCTCGGAGCACTGTGGGCAAAGCTGCCGATCGTGCGCGACAACAAGATCCTGCTCTGAGAAAGTCGAGCCCGGAACATCACGCTCACGTCGGGTCGGACCTCGGCTCTCGAAGCCCCGGTCCGACCCGACGTGTCTGCCACGGGCCGATGGTCCCGCCACGCCGGGACCGCGGGCTCTGATCAGGCACCGTCAGCCGGACGCTGCGTCGGCCGCGTGAGTCTCGTCCGTGGCGGACCCGCCGCCATGGTTCCCGCCCGCGGCGACGGCCAGTGCGGTCGGCACCTTCCACACCAACACCGTTCCGCCGGACGCGCCCGGTCGGACACTGAAACTCCCGCCGAGCTGCTGTGCCCGTTCGCGCAGGTTCTCCAGTCCGCTGCGTCGGCCTCCCGTCGTGATGCCGACGCCGTCATCCGTCACGGTCAACGCCACCGAACCGCCGTCCGCCGCCAGATCCACCTCGACGCTCGACGCGCCCGCGTGCCGCGCCGCGTTCGACAGAGCCTCACGCAACACCGCGAGCAGATGCTCGGCGACCTGCGCCCCCACCAGGTGGTCCACCGGCCCGGTGAAGCGCACCGCCGGGCTGAACCCCAGCGTCCGCGCGGCCTGCTCGCAGACCTCCATCACCTGTGCCCGCACGCCCGGCGCCTCGTCCTCGTCCTCGTGGGCGTGCAGCGCGAAGATCGTCGAGCGGATCACCTTGATCGTGTCGTCGAGGTCGCTGACCGCCTGCGCGATCCGGCGTGCCACCGCCGGCTTCGAAGTGATCTTGTAGGCGCCCTGGAGGCTCATCGACGTCGCGAACAGCCGCTGGATCGCCAGGTCGTGCAGATCCCGGCCGATGCGGTCGCGGTCGGCGTAGAGCGAGAGCAGCTCGCTGTCCCGCCGGCGGTCGGCCAACTCCAGCACCACCGCCGCCTGCACGCCGAGATCCGTCGTCAAACCGATCGTCGCCTGCTCGTACCCGCTCGCGCCAGCCAGACGGTACAAGGCGAGGACGCCGCGCACCTGGCCCGCACCGCCGAGCGGAACGACCAGCGCCGGACCGAAACCGGCCTCCGAGCCCAAGCCGTCGCCCCGCGCGTCGGTAGCGACATCTGCCGGTGCGTCTACCCGCGCCGACTTGTACACCGCCCCGATAAGCGTCCCCTCGACACCGAGTGCGGCCCCCCGCATCCGGTCAGCCCCCTGTCCGTCGGCGGCGGCCACCAGCAGTTCTTCGCCGCCTGGATCCGGCACGGCGATCACGGCGAGGTCCGAAGCGGTGAACCGGCGCACCCGCTGCGCGAACGCCGCCAGCACGTCATCGACGTCCTCGTCGGACAGCAGTCCGCGGGTCAGCTCCGCGGTGGTCTCCAGCCACTCCTGTCGCCGCCGCGCCTCGTCGTACAGCCGTGCGTTGTCGATCGCCACCCCCGCCGCCGCGGCCAGTGCCTTGAGCACCGCTTCATCGTCCGCGTCAAAGGGCGCGCCACCGTGCTTCTCCGTCAGGTACAGGTTGCCGAACACCTCGTCGCGCACCCGGATCGGCACCCCGAGAAAGGCGTGCATCGGCGGATGATTCGCCGGGAATCCATACGAGCGCGGATGCGTCGTGAGGTCCTCGGTGCGCAGCGGCACCGGATCCCGGATCAGCTCGCCGAGCACGCCATGCCCCTGCGGGAACAGGCCGATCGCGGCGACCTGCTCCTCGCTCAAGCCCACCGTGATGAACCGGGCCAGCCGATCACCACTCGCCGCCAGCACCCCCAGCGCCCCGTACCGCGCGTCCACGAGAGTCACGGCGGCTTGCACGATCCGGGCCAGCGCCTGCTCAAGATCGAGTCCGCTGCCGATGCCGACCACGGCGTCGAGCAGCTGACGCACCCGGTCGCGCGAGGAGCGCACCGAGGCGAGTCGGAGCTGAAGCTCATCGAGCAGCTCGTCGATGCGCAGCGTCGGCAGGATCCGCGAGACCTCGTCGCCCTCGCCGTGCTGCTCGGCCACGCTGATCCGCCTCTCCCGGGGGACCGCACCACCCGGACGCGCGGCACGTCGCGGCGAGCGACCCTCACGGATCACGGTACAGCGCGCACCGCGCCACGCACGACCGATCCACCGTCCCGCGCTCCCAGCCACCGGCCGGTCACGATCGTCAACGGGATGCGAATCAAGTGCTCCTTGACCCCCGGCGTCCACGGCACCGGGCCGTCCAGCCGTGCCCGCGCCAGCTGCGCCTCATCGGTGACCAGCTGCGCCGTCCCGGTCACCGCCACCGACCAGCCCGACCGGGCGGCCCGATCGAACTCGTCGGCCTCGAAAGCCACCACCGCCCCGCGCACCGCCTGCCCCAGCGACGAGAGCGACCCCGTCCAGATCAGCACCGCACCCCCGCGCACCACGTAGTTCACCGGCCGGATCGCAGGCAGCGCGCGCCGGGTGTACACCAGACGGCCTACCTCCTGCGTCTCCAGCAGCGCGATGGCCTCGGCGCGGGAGAGCACCTCAAGCCCGTTAGCGTCTAGTTCCATACGTTGAATCGTCTGCTCCATGGCTCCGAGCCGACAGTGCCTTTAGACCTACCGCGCCTTAGGACCTACCGCGCCTTGGGACCTACCGCACCGTGTCCGTGATTGCCCGACTTCAGCTCGGAGACCAGCACCGCGGCCTGCACGCGCCGCTCGATCCCCAGCTTCGCCAGCAGCGAGGAGACATAGTTCTTCACCGTCTTCTCCGCCAGAAACAACCGCTCCCCGATCTGCCGGTTCGTCAACCCCTCGCCGATCAACTCGAGGATCCGCCGCTCCTGCCCCGTCAACCCCGCCAGCGGATCCTTGCGATCTCCGCTACGCAGCCGATCCATCACCGAAGCCGCCAGCTTCGGATCCAGCAACGAACCCCCCGCCGCCACCGTACGCACTGCCCCCACCAGATCCGTACCCCCGACCTGCTTAAGCAGATACCCCGACGCCCCCGCGATGATCGCGTCGAACAACGCCTCATCGTCCGAGAACGACGTCAACATCAAACACGCCAGCTCCGGCATCCGCGAACGCAGCTCCCGACACACCGTCACCCCATCACCATCCGGCAGCCGGACATCCAGCACCGCCACCGCCGGCCGCACTGCCGGCACCCGCGCCAACGCCTCCGCCGCCGTAGACGCCTCCCCCACCACCACGAACTCCCCCTCGACCTCCAGCAAATCCCGCAGACCACGACGCACCACCTCGTGATCGTCCAGCAGGAACACCCGGATAGGCGGCGTCGATGGCGTCATTTGTGTCATGACGCCGACGATAAGCCAGCTTGCCTAGGCCCACACGGGTCGAAAGTCCTTAAATACCCCCTGGACTAGAGAACCTGGTCGAGTGCGCGCAGGAGATCGGTGATCGTGAACGGCTTACGCAGGAGGGCCACTGCCGACGGCAACGGCGTGTCGTCGGGTGCGCCCGTGTGGCCGGACATCAGCAGTACGGGAAGTCCCGGCAGCCGCTGACGCAGGTGCCTCGTCAGCTCGACGCCCGTCATGCCCGGCATGATGACGTCGCTCAGCAACGCGTCGATCCGCAGGTCAGACGATCGCGCCATGGCCAACGCGTCCTGCGCGCACCGCGCCGCGTGGACCTCGTATCCGGACCGCCGCAGCATGAGCTCCACCAGTTCCCTGATGTCGTCGTCGTCCTCGACGAGGAGCACGGATTCACCACTGCCCTTTCGCGGCGCGCCCTTTGGCTGCGACGGTCGCGGGGCTTCGTCGGGCGTCGTCGCCGCCGGTTCCGGGGCGACGGCGGGAAGTTCGATGCGGATGGTGGTGCCCTGGCCAGGAGCGGATGTGAGGTTGATGTGCCCGCCCGCGCCTTTCACCACGCCGTAGGCCATCGACAGTCCGAAGCCGGTTCCGGTCGCCGTGTCCGCGGTGTAGAAGGGCTCGAAGGCGTGCCTCGCGACGTCCTGTGTCATTCCCGTACCGGTGTCGCGGACCGTGAGCTGCACCAGTGCGCCGTCTTCGGGCCCGGCGGTTCTAGTGGTCTGCACGGTGAGGAGCCCGCCGTGCGGCATGGCGCGGCGCGAGTTCGCGATCAGATTGAGCAGCAGGCGTTCCAGTTCGCCGCGGTCGATCACGACGCGGCACGGCGCCGGGTCGAGCGAGACGACGAACTCGACGTCCTCCTCGAGCACGCCGCGCAGCAGCTGCTCGGTGTCCGCGACGACCTCGTTGACGTCCAGGGGCTGCGGATCGAGCGGCTCCTGGCGGCTGAAGACGAGCAGCCGCCGGGTGAGTGCGCCGCCGCGCTCGGCGATCCGGCGGATGAGTTCGAGGTCCGGCCGGGTCGCGGCGTCTCGCGGCAGATCGGCCAGGGCGAGGTCGGCATGGCCGAGGATCAGCGCGAGCAGGTTGTTGAAGTCGTGCGCGATGCCTCCGGCGAGCCGCCCGAGCGACTCGAGCCGTTCGGTCTGGCGCAACTGCTGCTGAAGACGCTCGTATTCGGCGTCGGCGCGTACGCGCCCGGTGATGTCGCGCAGGATTCCCTCGATCGTGACGACATTGCCCGCCTCATCGCACACCGCGCTCGCGCGCTGCTCGGTCCACGTCTCCCGGCCGTCGGGCCGCCGCCATCGCACCACGAGGGAGTCGGGTCGCGGCGAGTGCCACGACGCGACCATCCGCGCGCGGTCTTCCGGCGCGATGAGCGAGAACAGGGTCTGCGGATCGCCGCACAGCTCGAGCGGCGGGCGCCCGAACACGTCCGCGGCGGCTTGGCTGACGTATTCGACTTCCTCGGGTTCGGGACGCACCCTGAAGCGGAACATGACGTCGGGCGCGTGCTCGGCGAACAGCCGGAAGCGCCGCTCGCTCGCGCTCAGCGCCTCCTGCGCCAGCCGGCGCTCCTGGCGCGACCGGGCCTGCCGCAGTTCCCGCCGGACCGCGGGGACGAGCCGCGCCATCGCGTCCTTGAGCACGAAGTCGTGCGCGCCCCTGCGCATGAGAGCGACCGCCGACTCGTCGCCGACGCGTCCCGACACCAGGATGAACGGCACGTCGAGGTCGCTCTGGTGCAGTACCGCGAGAGCGTTCTCGGCGCTGAACCCGGGCATGCTGTAGTCGGAGATCACCAGGTCCGGCGGTCGGCGCCGCAGCGACGCGGCCATCGCCGGCGCGGTCTCGACCCGCTCGTACTCGAGGTCGAATCCGCCGCGCCGCAGCCGCTCGACGATCAGGACCGCGTCGTCGTCGCTGTCCTCGCAGATCAACAGGCGGATTTGCTCGGTCATCGGCACGGCGGTCCGGGCGGGCAGGGCTCGTTGACCGTCAGCCAGTACGCGCTCAGCACCCGGATCGTGCTCGCGAACTCGGAGTACGAGACGGGCTTGCGCACAAAGCTGTTGGCGCCGAGCCGGTAGCTGTTGACGACGTCGGTCCGTTCGGTCGAGGTGGTCAGCATCACGACAGGCAGATGACTGGTGCGCTCGTCCGCGCGGATGCGCCGGAGCACCTCGAGGCCGCTGATCTTGGGCAGGTTGATGTCCAAGAGGATCAGCGTGGGTGAGAGGGCCGAGCGATCGTCGTCGGGCAGCAGCGCCTCCATACACGCCTCGCCGTCCGGCAGGACGACCAGACTGTCGCCGAATCCGGCCTTGGCGAAGGCCCGCCTGGTCAGCAGCACGTCGTCGAGGCGGTCCTCGACGAGCAGGACGGGCGCGCCGGTCACGGCCGTGCTCCGGGCGCTTCGGTGCCGACGCGGGCTGCGCGCTCGGGCACCGCGGACTCGGGCAGGGTGAAATGGAAGACCGCTCCCCTGCCGAGCTCGCCTTCGGCCCACACGCGCCCGCCGTGGCGGGCGACGATCCGCAGCACGATGGCCAGCCCGATGCCGCTTCCGGCGAAGTCGTCGAAGCTGTGCAGCCGCTGGAAGGGGACGAACAGCTTCTCCCGATAGCGCATGTCGAAGCCGGCGCCGTTGTCCCGCACGAAGAATTCGCGTTCGCCGTCCGTCACCGTGGCGCCGATGTCGATGCGAGCGTCCGCCTTCTTCGCGGTGAACTTCCACGCGTTGCCGATGAGGTTCTGGAGTACGAGCCGCACCAGCGCGGGGTCGCCGAACGCCTGGAGCCCGGGCTCCACGCCGATCTGCACCGCGTGTTCCCGGTCCGGCTCCGCCGCGCGCAACTCGGCGACGACGCGCTCGGCGAGCCGGGTCAGATCCACCAGCTGCCGCGACAGCTCCACCCTCGACGCGCGGGACAGGTCGAGCAGGTCGTCGATCAGCCGGCCCATGCGGTCCGTGGCGGCCAGGACCCGGCTCAGATACTCTCGCCCGGCCTCGTCGAGCCGGTCCGCGTAGTCCTCCAGGAGGATCTCGCCGAAGCCCGCGACCGCACGCAGCGGCGCTCGCAGGTCATGCGACACCGAGTACGCGAACGCGTCGAGTTCGCGAGTGGACGACTCGAGCTCGGCAGTGCGTTCGCGCACGCGCTGTTCAAGCTCGGTGTTCAAGTCGCGTACCTTCTCTTCCGCGCGTTTGAGGACGGTGATGTCAGTGGAGATGCCGCAGATGGCGATCGCGCGTCCGGTGGCGTCGGTGATGGGGTACTTCACCGTGATGTAGGTGTGCGGACCGTCTTCGTGCGGCGCGACCTCCTCCATCTGGATCGGCGCGCCGTGGGCGAACGCCTTGAGATCGTTCGCCCGGAAGTCGTCGGCCATCGCGGGCGGAAAAAGGTCATGGTCGGTCAGTCCGACGATCTCGCTGCGCTTGATCGAGAACAGCTGCTCGTACTGCCGGTTGACCAGCATGTAACGCCCGTCGTTGTCGCGCATGTAGATCACGGCCGAGGTGTTGTCGATCACCTTGAGCAGCCGATCGGCGTCCTCACGGGCGCGCTCGAGACCGAGCCGGTCGCGGGCCCAGGCCGCATGCCAGCGCGCGGCGGCCGACGTGGCGGCGATCGCGACGCAGCCGAGAAACAGCGCCTGCCCGGCGAGCAGGCCGAAGCCGGACGACCGCGAGCCGCGCCATGAATCGGCAGCCGGCGAGACGACGAGGCTGGCGGCGCATGCCGCGCACGCGGCCACGATGATCGAGACGACGGCTGTTCGTCGGCGCATCACGTCGCCTCCGGCTCGTGCCGGGGAGCCGCGACGAAGCGGGCTACAGGTGGATCCGCCGTCTCGAAGTCGAGCGAATCGACACCGCACAGCCGCGCCAGCTGCCGGTCCGGCAGCAGGCCCAGCGGCCGCAGGGGGTGGTTGCGCCGGGCGCGGGTCAGCTGCACGAGCAGCGGTTCCTCCATTCCGGTCGTGCCGCGCCGGTTCGACACGAGGGGATGGTCGCCGACGCCCGAGACGTCACGGTCGCGTTGCGGCTTGAAGAGGTACTTCTCGGTGAGCATCAGATGCACGGCGCCGAACTTCGCGTTGGCCGCGAGCAGCCCGTACCACGCGGCCAACTGCGGGTGCTCACGCACGATCCGGCCGAGCTGCTCGGGCGGGCTCTCGGCCAGGGCCGCGGCGGACAGGCCGAGCGAGTGCAGAACGAGCGCGGGCAGCGTGCGGCGGCCGAGACAGTGCTCGAGCATGGCGCGCTCGGCGGCGAGCAGCGAGGGGCCGATGTGCCGGACCTGCCGCGGATACGCGGGAAAGTCGATGCCCAGCAGCAGGTCCCGGCGGATGAACTCGGGATCCTGCGCGCCGGTGGGCGGCAGGTCGCCGAGCCGCCAGTGCACGGCGAACTGCCGGAAGACGTCCAGGAAGTGCCCGGTGCGCAGCCCGCCGCGCTCGGGCGCACGGGTGGCGAAGGCCTGGTTGAACCGGATCAGGGCGTACATGAGGCGAGTCGAGGCCAGGGCGCGGTCCGCCGCTTCCGGCGAGCAGGCGTCCACCGCCCCGCTCGCGACAGGCTCGAGCGTCTCGTTGACCGCGAACTCGAACGCCTCGGACTTCTTCAGCAGCTCGAAGAAGGAGACCTCGCCCGGATCGCCGGTGTAGGTCCTGATCCGCAGGTCGGGAAAGTCGCCCGGCACCTGTGCCACGCACTCGCCATCGACCTCGACCCGCGTCTGCGGCGCGTTCCACCGCACCAGCGAGGCGTAGCAGTCGCGGTCGGGATGCCCAGTGCCCGTGGCCGCGGCGAGTTCGGCGAAATAGCGTAGGAACGGCGTTTCGTCCCGGCCGACCGCCAGCACGTCGAAGCAGCGCTCGGGCGCGGCCTTGCGCGAGATATCAGCTTCCTGGTGGTGTCGGGCGACGGAGGAGGCTGCCAGGCCGAGCAGGACCACCACCCGGCGCGCGTCGCGCGGGCGCAGGGCGCGGGCCGCCGGAAGCTCGCGCAGAACGTCGCGGCGCAGGCGGTCCGTCAGTATTTCAGGCGCCTGATGGCCGGACAGGATCGCCCGGTTCAGCTTCGGCAGCTCCGTCAGCGTCCACTGGTTCCATCGCTCCCAGTCCACCTGGGCCTCCTCGGGCCCGCGGCTCGGCGTGTGCCGCCGCCTGGTGCATACGCCGTCACCGTCCGCATTCGCCAACCTAGCTCCAACGGCCCGGAAAGGTAATCCGAACGCCGACTTGCGCGGACTTCTTGAACCAATGCTGATGTGCGGCAGAGGACGGATTGGCATTGCGCCGCCACCCTGATCGTGGCGGACCACGGAAGCACTCGTCACACTCTCGGCCCGCACACGTCCAGGGGCGGGAGGCCCGGTATGAAAGGTCGGTCGGCGGCTGATCGGCCCGCGGACCCGGTTGACCGCGCCCGATGGGAGAGCATCCTGGACGAGGTCGGAACGCGGGCGCTGATCCGTTACACCATGTCGTACCTCGAACTGCTGCCCGAGAGGCTGGACGACCTGGAGCACGCCGCCGCCGTCGGCGCCGCCCCTCAGGCGCTGCGGATCATGGCCGACCTGCGCACGAGCAGCGCGATGCTCGGCGCCGGCCGACTGGCCGCGCTGGTCACCAGGGCGGAGACGGAGCTGAGAACCTCGGGCACGCAGTGGCAGCAGACCACGATGCGGGCCCTGCGCGCCGAGGCGGGCGCCGTGGACGCGGCGCTGCGAGCGGCGCTCGCCGAACTGACCTCGGCGAAGGACTTCCGAGCCGGTCAACCGCGCTCCGATCCACCGGCGCCGCCGAACCGGTAGCCGACGCCGCGCACGGTCTGCACCCAGCGTCCGCTGCGTGCGTCGTCGCCGAGTTTGCGTCGCAGGTTGGCCACATGCACGTCGATGACATGGTCGTCCCCGGGCCAGTCGGTGTTCCACACATGGCGGGCCAGCGTCTCGCGGTCCCAGACTCTGCGCGGTCTGCTCATCAGGACGACCAGCAGGTCGAACTCGGTGCGGGTCAGCGCCACCGCCACGCCGCCGAGCTTCGCCTCCCGGCCTTCCTGGTCCACGACCAGGTCCCCGAACCTCAGCGTCGGCGCGGACTCCTGCTCGTCGCGCGGATCGACCAGCCGCGGGCGGCGGAACATCGCCGCGACGCGGGCGCGCAGCTCGCGCGGCGAGAACGGCTTGATCATGTAGTCGTCGGCGCCGGTCTCCAGGCCGACCAGGCGGTCGGTCTCGTCGGAGCGCGCGGTCAGCATGATGATGTAGGCGTTGGTCACCGACCGCAGCTGCCGGCACACCTCGACCCCGTCCATGTCGGGCAGCACGAGGTCCAGCGTGACCAGGTCCGGTTGCAGGTCGCCGGCCATCTTCAGCCCCTGGGCGCCGGTGCCGGCGCCTGAAGCCTCGAAGCCGGCCAGCCGCAGTGTCTCGCAAAGCAGCACACGGATGTCGGCGGCGTCCTCGACGACCAATGCCTTGTGGCGGTCCACTGGCTCTCTCCCTCACCGCGCCTCTCCCTCACGAACGCGTGCTCTCGCGCATCTGTCCGGGATCCGCCGGCTCCAGCGCGTCAACGAGGTCCGCGAGGCGCTGGACGTTGCGGGTGATCGCCCGCAGGACGCGACGTTGCTCTTCCGTCAGCGGGCCGTAGTCCGGGAGCAGCTCGAGGAATCCGACCACCGTCGTCAACGGCGTTCGCAGGTCGTGGGCCGCGGAACGCAACACCCGTATCTTTACCTCGTCGAGCGGTTTCAACGCGTTTACCAGCGCATTGATCGCGTCGTCCCCGGTATTTGTCGCAAATACTTCCATTTCATGATCAACTATCTCATATCCAGGCATATAGCCAGGGTATTGCGCGACCCGTCGGCGAGCCAGCCGGGCGCCGGTCGATCGACGCTCCGGCCTCGCCGCTCACCTTGAGCAGACCCTGACAACCGCTTGAAAGTCGCTGAACCTCCTCCCGCGAGCCTCGAAGGTACCGGTCGCTCGGAACCATCCACGGGGCCGACGACCCGGCCGAAGCGGAAGAAGGCGGAGGAGATGCGATGTTCATTGCACGCCTCGACGGCGCGGTCGCGCCTAGTCCGGGACGCGACGACACGGTGCAGCCTGGGACCGCGAGCAGCCCGGGCCGTGAGCAGACGAACACTGGGCCGCTCCCCCGCGATCCGCGGCACGTGGCTTCACCAGCCGATGCACGTTTCGCGCAGCGGGTCGCACTTCCACCGGATTGGCCGCGGGTAAGTGTGGTGATCCCGGCGAAGAACGAGGCCGGCTCCCTGCCCGCCGTCCTGGCCGAACTGCCGGACGGACTGCACGAGGTGGTCCTCGTCGACGGCGACTCCGTCGACGGGACCGTGGCAGCCGCCCGGCACGCCCGGCCCGGCCTACGGGTGGTGCGGCAGACTCGGCGCGGCAAGGGGAACGCGCTCGCCTGCGGGATCGCCGCCTGCACCGGCGAGGTGGTGGTGCTGCTGGACGCGGACGGCTCCGCGGACCCGGCGGAGATCCCCGCCTTCGTCGCGGCGCTGGTCGCGGGCGCGGACTACGCCAAAGGCAGCAGGCACCTGGACGGGGGCGGAAGCGCGGACCTGACGCTGTTGCGCCGCGCGGGAAACCACGCGCTCACCGGCGTCATGAACCGGCTGTATCGCACGTCGTTCAGCGATCTCTGCTACGGCTACAACGCATTCCGGCGCCACTGCGTCGAGAAACTGGCGCTGCCGGAAACTTGTAGTGCCGATCCGGTCTTCGGCGACGGGTTCGAGATCGAGACCGTACTCGCCGCGCACGTCGCGAACGCAGGACTCGTCGTCGCGGAGGTGCCGTCGTACGAGCGCGCGCGCCTTCACGGCTCAAGCAATCTGAACACGTGGCGTGACGGCTGGCGGGTACTGCGCGCCATCGTGCGGGAGCGGCGGGCGGCGCGGACCGTCCGAGGAGGGGAGTCGGCCCGGCCGACTCAGCCGACCGAGGTGGCCGAGGCGGCGTGAGGTATCCGTGAACGCCTCGACCACCGATGCCGGCCGGGTCGGCGAGGCTCGCGACCGCGCACTCGACGGCCTTCGATGCCTCGACCCCGCCGCCGCCCCGATCCGGGTCGCCGAGATCGAGCTGTCGGTGCCGGTTCGCGTGCGCCGTGCGGCAACCGATCCAGCCGTACCGCAGGAAGGTCCGCTCTACGGCCGAGCCCTGGTCCTCGTCAGGTTCCACGGCCACCCGCTCGGCACCCTAGACATCACCGTCCCCGATCCCGACCGGGCCGCGGACAGAATCGCCGCGGCGGCGCACGAGCGGTTCGCCGGGGCGATCGCCGCACATCGCGCGGCGGACCGCGCGGACGACGCTGACCAGGTCGCCGCCTTTCCCCCGCGTTGCCTGCGCGGCCGGATCGGCGCACTCGCGCGCGCTCCGATGATCTCCGTGGTGGTGGCGACCAGAGAGCGTCCACGGCAACTGGTGCGCTGCCTCGACTCACTGCTGCGTCAGTCGTACCGCCGCTTCGAAGTGATCGTCGTGGACAACGATCCGGTCAGTGACGAAACGCAGCGGCTCGTGCTGGAGCTTTTCGGCGGCCAGGTCGCCTACTCGCGGGAGAACCGCCGCGGACTGGCGAGCGCGCACAATTGCGGGCTGGCGGCCGCGCGCGGGCGGATCGTGGCGTTCACCGACGACGACGTCGTCGTCGACGGCGACTGGCTGGCCGCCATCGCCGAGGGTTTCGCCGCGCACGAGCACGTCGGCTGCGTCACCGGCCTGATCATGCCGGCCGAGTTGGAGACTCCGGCGCAGATCATGCTCGAGGCCCACGGTGCCTTCGCGAAGGGGTACGCCTCGCACCTTCGCTCGGCCGCCCGCCCCGGCGACGACCCGCTCTTCCCGTTCACGGCCGGGCGCCTGGGCTCCGGGGCCAACATGGCGTTCTCGACCGCGATGCTGCGCGGTCTCGGCGGCTTCGACCCGGCCACCGGCGCCGGCAGCGCGGCGCGCGGCGGCGACGACCTGCTGGCGTTCTTCCGCACCGCTGCGGCTGGTTACGGGATCGTATATCAGCCTGCCGCGATTGTGTGGCATCACCATCACCGATCGCTCGACGCGCTGGAGAAGCAGGCGTACGGCTACGGAGTCGGTCTCGGCGCCTACCTGACCGCCGCGATGGCGCGTGAGCCGCGGATGCTCCCCGCACTGTTGCGGCGTCTGCCGCGCGGGATCCCGTACACCGTCGGTCAGTTGCGCGGCGGCGGCACGACGGGAGGCAAGGAGACCGACGCGTGGTCGAAGCATCTCGCCGTCGCGCGTCGGCGCGGACTGCTGCGCGGACCGTTCGCCTACGCCCGCAGCCGATGGCTCGTGCGCGGAGCGGAGCGGACGCGGTGAGAACTAGAGCCTGTTTCAAAGGTCCCGTCGGGGTCGTGTCGCCTGTCACGCACGCTCGCCGCGTTGTCGGCACGCCCCCATACCCCGGTATGGGGGCGCACCTCCGCCTAGCGATCGCACGCGCCAGACGCCACGCCCTAACCGACGCTACCTTTGAAACAGGCTCTAGAGCGATCAGCTCCCCCGCCGTCGTGCCTGTACCGCAGCCACGGCACGCGCGCAGCACCCGGCCTTCGCGCGTCAGTATCAGCCACCTGCGACTGTTCGGCGACAACCACCTGCTGCGCACGGGGCATCTGCTCACGCTCAGCTCGACGGCGACGTCCGCGATCGGGCTGTTGTACTGGGCCGCCGCGACCAGGCTCTACGGCGCGGCGGCGGTCGGCACGTCCTATGCCGTCGTGTCCGCGCTGTCGCTCCTGGCGGGCATCGGCCAACTCGACTTGGGCAACGTCCTGATCCGCTTCGTGCCGGCGGCGGGCGCGCGGCTGCGCCGCCTCGTCCTCGGTTCCTATGCGGTCGCGGCGCTCGGCGCGCTCGTCGCCGCGGCGCTCTTCGCGCTGATCGCTCCGTCGCTGTTGCCGGGGCTTGCCTTCTTGCACAGCCCCGCGCTCAGCACCGCGCTGATCGTGGGCACCGTCACCTACGCGATCTTCGTGCTCCAGGACGGCGTGCTGACCGGGCTGCGCCGCCCGGGCTGGCTGCTGGCCGAGAACACGCTCTTCGCGGTCGTCAAGGTTTTGCTGCTCTTCGTGTTCGCGGGAACCGCGCTGCGAACGCACGGCATCGTGCTGTCCTGGACCGCGGCCCTGTTCGCGGCGGTACTCGCGACCAACGGCATGCTGTTCACCCGGATCATCCGGCACGACCGGCCGCAGCGGGCCTCGACCGCCCGACCCGTCGCCTCACCCGGGATCCGCTACATCGCCGCCGACTACGCCGGCGAGCTGTTCTGGATGGCGACCATGAGCCTGCCGCCGATCATCGTGCTGAATCTGCTCGGCCCGGAACAGAATGCTTACTACGCGCTCGCCTGGCTGATCACGCACACGTTGCACATGGTGAGCATCAACATGGGCTCGTCGCTGGTCGTGGAGCTCGCGCGCGAGCCCGGGCGGATCGGCCTGTTCCGGCACATGCTCAAGCACACCGGGCTGCTCCTGACCGGCTGCGTCGCCGCGATCGTCCTGGGCGCGCCGCTGATCCTGCGGATATTCGGCGCACAGTACGTACACGGCGGCACCGCCCTGCTGCGGCTCATGGCGATCTCCGCACTGCCGGTCCTCGTCATCGTCACGGCGGTGAGCCTGGCACGCGCACAGCGCCGGATGAGGCTGGTGGTCACGGTCTATTCGACGCTGTGCGTACTGGTTCTCGGACTGGCCGTTCCGCTGATGCGCACCATGGGAGTGAACGGCGTAGGCGTGTCCTGGCTGGCCGGAACGACCGTCGTGGCCGCCGCGCTGCTGCTGCGAAGCACGATCTGGGCTCCACAGAGCCAACCGCCCACGCCAGCCGGCCCCGGGCCCGAAGCCGAGCCCGAGATAGCCAATGACTTGACACTGACTGTCGTCGTATGCGCATTCACCCTGGACCGCTGGGACGATCTGGAGGACGCGATCGGATCGCTGTGCCGCCAGTCGTACGCGCCGGACGAGATCATCCTGGTCATCGACCACTGCGAAGAGCTGGCCGAGAAGTCTCGACACCGCTTCCCCGGGATTCGCATCGTCGAGAACAGTGAACGCCGCGGCCTGTCCGGCGCGCGCAACACCGGTACACGCGCGGCCCGAGGCGACGTGGTCGCCTTCCTGGACGACGACGCGGTCGCGGATCACCGCTGGGCCGAACACCTCCTGGCGCCTTACCGCGACCCCGAGGTCCTCGGCGTCGGCGGCCACGTCCGCCCGAACTGGGAACACGGACGACCCGCCTGGTTCCCCCGCGAGTTCGACTGGGTCGTCGGGTGCACGTATCGCGGCATGTCCACACGAGCCGGGCAGGTACGCAACTTCATCGGCGCGAACATGTCGTTCCGCCGGCCGCTGCTCGAGCAGCTCGGCGGCTTCCGGCACGAGCTCGGGCGGGTGGGCTCGCGGCCGCTCGGCGGCGAGGAGACCGAACTGTGCATCCGCGCCACGCGCCTGCGCGGTGACGGCCGGATGGTGCACGTACCCGCGGCGGTCGTTGACCACCATGTCACGACGCAACGAAGCACGTGGGCTTATTTCAAGGCTCGCTGCTACTCCGAAGGCCTGTCGAAGGCGGCGGTGCGCGAACGCGTCGGCGCCGACGCGGCCCTCGCGTCCGAGCGCGGATATCTGACCTCGACGATTCCGTCAGCGCTGCTGCGTCCGCTCCGCAGGGGCATGGACCGCGCCCGATGGATCACCGTCGTCGCGCTGCTCATCGGCGTGGCCTGGACCGTCGCGGGATATTGCGTCGGCCGGGCCGGCATCCTCAGGCGCAAGACGGCACCCGCCGCGGCCGGCTCCGGGGCGCGCACGTCGTTCCGCGTCGCCGCCGTGGCTCCGCTGGCCGTGCTGGCCTGCGCCCTCGGACTCTGGCTCTACTCGCTGCGCCACATCCGCCTGGCGGCCATCTCCGATCTGGGGCTCATCACCGCGCTGCCGACCACGTACTGGGTCGCGCTCGGCGTGTTGACCGTGGGCTTCGCGTTGACCGTCTACAGCCGTTCCGGATTCAGCAGCCCGCTTGCGGCGGGCTACGTGCTCAGCCTGATCGCGATGCTCCACGCAACGCCCGCGCTCGCGTATTCAACGCTGCGATACGCGTGGGCGTGGAAGCACGTCGCCGTCGTCGATCTGATGTCGGCGCACGGATCCGTCGCCAGTCTGCCGAGCAGCGACCCGATGTCCGCGTACAGCCAGTGGCCGGGGTTCTTCGCCCTCAACTCGCTCATCAGCCAGTTGACCGGCGCGCCGTCGGCCGGCTCGTACGCGGCGTGGGCCCCGCCGTTCTTCAACGCCCTGCTGCTCATACCGCTCGTGCTGCTCTACCGGTCGCTGACCGCGCAGCGCCGACTGGTGTGGACCGGGGCATGGATCTTCTACGCGGCTTCGTGGGTCGGCCAGGACTACTTCGCGCCCCAGGCGTACGCGTTCGTGCTGTACCTGCTCTTCCTGGCAGTCCTCATACGCCGGTCGCGGCGTCTCGACCAGCCGGGCTCGCGCGTTCCGGCGGCGGAGTCGGCGCTCCTGCTGCTGATCGCGGCCGCCATCACCACGAGCCATCAGCTCACGCCTTTGATGCTGATCATCGCCGTGGCCGCGCTCGCGGCCCGCCGAGGACGCCACAGGGCCCTGGCACCGCTGCTGGGCGGGCTGGCACTGCTGACCGCGGCCTGGGACGTGACGGTCGCCGGGCCGTTCATGGCGGCGAACGCGCATTCGCTGGTGCGAGCGCTGGGCGCGCTGGACTCGAACATGGGCTCCGGCCTGATCGGCCTCGGTTCGGTGAGTCCGGACCAGGTGCTGATCGCGTGGATCGACCGCGCGCTGACGGCCTTCGTGTTCCTGCTCGCGCTGGTCGGCCTCGTCCGAAGGCGCGGGCTGCGGCGTTCGCCGCTCGTGCCGCTCGCGTTCAGCCCGCTCCTGCTCGCCGGGGTGTCGAACTACGGCGGAGAGATGATCTTCCGCGTCTACCTGTTCGCGCTGCCCGGACTGGCCCTGCTCGCCGCCGCGGCGCTGCCGGAACCGCTGCGCGCGCCGCGAGTGCGAGGGCGTCTGCGAACTCTCATCCGGTCGGTGATGCGCGGTGTGGTGCCGACCGCCGTCTGCACGGCGATGCTCAGCGGAATGATCTTCGGCTACTACGGCAAGGAGCGGGCGAACCACTTCACGCCGGACCAGGTGGCCGCGGCCCGCTTCCTGGCGCAGCAAGCGCAGTCGGGGGCATTGATACTCGCCGCGAACGACAACTTCCCGGGGGCATACACCGACTACCCGCGGCATCCGCACACGTGGTTCGCCGACCAGAACCCCGGCATCGCGCGGCTGGTGCTGGCCGATCCCGTCGGAGAGTTGTCGGCTCTCTCCGCGGGCTCACCGGACCTGACCTCCTACGTCATCCTCACCAGCCCTCAAGCCGCGGCGGCCGCGCAGTCGGGGGCGCTGCCGACGGACGGATTCACCCGGATCCGCGCGGCGCTCGAGGCCTCCCCGGCATGCACGGTCATCTATCAGAACGCCGACACCGAGATCTTCCGACTCTCGTTGGCGCCGGCGGCCGAACCCATCAGGAGCGCGCTGTGACACCGTCCTCGGTACTGCTGGCCGCATCGGGCTGGATCGCGCTGGCCACGTCCGCGCTGCCCGCGCTCTCGCCCTTCAGGGTGGCGGCGGCGGTCATCTTCATCGCCTTCTGCCCGGGGGCGGCGGTCATGCGGCTGATAGCCACAGCCCAGCCGGCCGTGCGTTACGAGCCGATCCTGAAGGTGGCGCTCGCCGCCGGGTCGAGTCTGGCGATGGCGACGCTGGTCAGCGAGTCGTTCTTCCTCGCGGGTGGCTTCACCGCGCAGCGCTGTGTCATAGCACTGTCGTCGCTCACCTGCGTCCTTGTCCTCCTCTCGCAGTGGTGCGCACAGCGGCGGCCCTCATGAACGCGGCGCCGCAGAATCGGATCGTGGCGGCGGCGAAGGGCAGCGGGTCGTCCCACGCGAACCACGCCGTCTCGCGGCGCGCCGGCCGAGGGCGGTGCGGGACGGTGCGGTGGCGAAGCCAGCACTCCGCGGCCGCCGCGGCATCGAGGTGCTCGACCACCAATTCCCGGCCGTCGGCCTGCGGACTGTCCGGCGCCGCGTGCCCGATCAGGTCGAGGTACATCGCACGGACCACGTCGAGGCCCGCCGTCGTGCGGAACAGCTGGAACTGCGCGCCGACCCGCGGGTTGAAGTCCACCAGCTTGAGCACACCGTCGCGTGCGTCGCGCCGCCAGTCGATGTCGCCGATGCCCCGGTATCCGATCGCGTCGCAGAACCGCGCGGTGATCTGCGCCAGCTCCGGATTCGCGACCGCGACCCCGCGCGTGGTCACGCCGCCGCCGGGCGGCCATGACCGCACCTTGATCCCGGTGAACACCAGGGGTCTCCCACCCCGGGATGGGCAGTAGACATGCGCGAACCAGTCCGACGCCACATCCGGCGCACCATCAGGCGGGGGCAGATACTCCTGCACGAGCACGCGGCCGTGCGTCGATCGGGCCAGAGCCTGCTCGACGGCTGCGAGATCGCCCCGCGCGCGCAGCACGGTCGTGCCCCCGACCACCGGGGCGAGCAAACGCTCCCACGGCTGCGCGTTCTTGACGACGACCGGAAACCCGATGCGCTCCACAGCATCGCGGAGCGCGTCCGGCGAGGTGACAGTCACGGTCCGCGGTGCGGGCACGCCGTGTTCGAGGCACAGTGCATAAAGCTCCTGCTTGGCGGCCAAACGGCCCGGCAGCGCGCCCTCGACCGGCGGCGTCAGGAAGACGTCGGCCAACTCCGCGCGGTGCGCGGCAAGCAGAACGGCGGCTTCGTCGTCGGTGGCGAGTGCGACCGCCGGGCGCCCCAGATACGACCCGATGCCGCGCAATCCACGGACGAGTTCGTCCGCCGGTTCACCGCCGGTGGTGGGCCAAAGGAATCGTCCGGTCAGGTAACGCGAAACTCCGACCGGCACGAACCGGGCCTCGGTGACCGCGTACACGGGCACACCGAGCCGACCGAGGCTGCGTGCCGCGGCGACGGTGCCGTGATGCAGCGGATAGTGACCGATCTTGACGATGAGCAGAGGCGGGCGGTCTCCATGGCGCACGGTTCACCTTATCAAATAGCGTTTATTCTAAGCCATACATAAATCACATTGGAGTTTCCCCATGTCTTCGCTGCCGATCCTGCTCTACCACTCGATCAACGATGACCCGCCCGAATGGATCGCGCCGTACACCGTGACGAGCCGTGCCTTCGCCGAGCAGCTCGACGCCGTCGTCGCCAGCGGGCGGACCGTGGTCACCGCGGACGCGGTCGTCGCGGCGCTGCGCGGCGGCCCGCCGCTGCCGGACCACGCCGTCGCGCTGACATTCGACGACGGCTTCCGGGATTTCGAGCGCACCGCGCTGCCGCTGCTGGCCGAGCGTTCGCTGCCGGCGACGCTGTTCGTGACGACCGGCGCGCTCGCCCCGCTCAATCGCAGCGTGCTGCCACCCGCCGCCATGCTCACGCTCGGGCAGGTGTCGGCGCTGGCGCGGTCGGGTGTGGGCATCGGCGCGCACTCGCACCTGCACGAACAGCTCGACACCCTGGCGCGGCCCGCCGCCCTGAGGGAGCTGGCGCGCCCGAAGCTGATCCTCGAGAACGCGCTGGGCCGCGAGGTCGGCCTGTTCGCCTATCCGCACGGATTCAACGACGCGAGAGTAAGGCAGATGACGCAGGAGGCGGGATACCGCGGCGCCTTCGCGGTACGCAATGCGTTCAGTGCGGAAGTTGACGATGCTTTCCGCATCGCCAGGCTCACCGTGCGCGCCGCGACCAGCCGGGCACGTATCAAGGCGTGGCTGGCCGGCACCGGAGCGCCCACGGCGAGCACACACGACGCGGTACGCACAGTCGCCTGGCGTTTCTACCGGCAGCATCGCGCCAAGATGCGCGAGACGATAGACGCCTGAGAAGCGCAGGATGCTGCTGCGGTTCACGACAGGTGTACGCCACACGCGCCGGTCACCGATCATCGCTGCCAAATCCGAACGTGCTTGATGCTCATCGAAGCGGTGGATACATCGGCCGGAGGCGGACCTGGCTTCCCCACCGCGAGGGTGAAGAGCATCTCCATCGGAGCCGCAGGGATGATGAGGCGGTCGGTCACCGCATGGCGGACGACTCCATCGACGTACCAGGTGATCGCGTCGGGCTCCCAGTCGACCGCGAAGTCGTGGTAGCCGGCGGCGAAGTCCACCGAACCGTACGTCCGGGGCGCCTGCGCGTGCGTGCCGACGGACGTGGTCCAGTGCACGTTCATCAGCACGAACGTGTGACTGGCGATCAGCTCGGCGATGTCCACCTCGGGCTGAGGTTTCTCGTCGGCGGTCAGCAGCCAGAAGGCCGGCCACATCCCGGGCTCGGACGGCATTTTGATCGACGCCTCGACGTAGCCGTACCTGAAGGCGAAGCGAGGCCGGCCGGTCCAGAACGGACGTCCGGTGGACAGCATGCCCGACGTCCACGGGTAGACCCTGCCGTGATCACCGACCGTCGGCTTGCGCAGGCTGGTGAGCGTCGCCACGCCGTTTCCCACCGCCACCTGCTCGGGTGAGTACCACTCGAGTTCGCTGTTGCCGGCGTTGGTGCAGCCGTTCAGGTTCCAGTCGTAACAGGTGACCCAGCGCGACGAGTCGAGCGCGTCGCCCGAGAAGTCGTCCGCGAAGACCAGGCGCCAGCTGCCCCGAGCCGCGGGCCGGGAGGGGAAGGGCGGTTGGGGAGCGGAAACCGGAGCGGGACTGGAAGCGGGAGCCGGAGTCGAAGGCTGCGTCGTGGACGGGTTAGGCGGCGGCGTCGGGGTCAAGGACAGCCCGGATCGCGAGGACTGCACGGGACTCGGCGCGGCCCCGCCCCGCCGGGACGACTCCTGGAGCAAGAACACCCCGGCGACGAGCAGCCCGGCCGCTGTGAGCAGCGCGGCCACCGCTTTCCACGGGCGATGCGGATGCCCGCGCGACGGCGGCCGGCCGTCAGAGT
Source organism: Actinomycetota bacterium (assembly GCA_046724665.1). Lineage (GTDB taxonomy): Bacteria > Actinomycetota > Actinomycetes > Streptomycetales > Catenulisporaceae > Actinocrinis. Next base: position 40,117 of record JBKOWZ010000195.1, on the reverse strand, counting down.
CGTTCGGCATTTCCTCGATCATCCCGTTTCACCTGCGACGCACCCGCGTGCGTTCGCGGCCTACCGTAAGCGCTTCGCGCTCTCGCGGGCCGATCGCGACACACCCGCATCAGGCTTCTGGCACATCGGTAGCTTTACGGGTCCGAGACGGCGCTGGCGGGCTCACACGTTCGGGCGGCAGCCGATCCGGTGAACCTCGGCCGCGCCGAATCGGCGCTGACCTGCTGCCGAGCCGGCCGCCAAGAGGGTGCGGCCGGAAGGTTTTCAACGCTCGGAGAAATCACTCGCGCGGTGTCTACTGCTTGTCGTTCACCCGCCTCCTTGCTTGAAAGGCAAGCTATGCAAGGTCATGCGCGCCTACTGCGCGTGTTCACTCTGGCGGTCGCCGTGGCCGCGACAAGTACGCCGGCGGCCTCCGCCGCCACACTGCACCACAGTCTCCCGGCGCATCACCCACTGCCGTGGTCCGTGGTCTGCAACCGAATCCAAGCCAGCCATCTCAGCCACACCCGCGCGCAGTGCGGCGCGGCGCGCGGGCAGGGATACCGCCCGCACCCGCGACAGGGTGGCACGATCACCGAACTGCCGACGCCCACGAGCCAGTCCGGTGTGGTAGGTGCCACGACCGGCCCGGACGGCAACGTCTGGTTCACCGAGAACGCCGCCGGCAAGATCGGCGAGGCCACCACGACGGGTCTCGTCATCGAGTACCGCACGCCGACGCCGGGCAGTGAGCCGGGCGACATCACCGCGGGGCCGGATGGGAATCTCTGGTTCACCGAGGCGGGCGCGAACAGCATCGGCCGCATCGACACCGACGGAACGATCACCGAGTTCCCCCTGCCCACACGGGACGCGTTTCCCTGGGGGATCACCGCCGGCGTGGACGGCAACCTCTGGTTCACCGAAGCGGACGGCAACAGCGTCGGCCGCATCACCCCCGCCGGCTCGGTCACCGAGTTCGCCCTGCCGACCGCCGGGGCATACCCGCTGACGATCACCGCCGGGCCGGACGGCGCCCTCTGGTTCACCGAGGCGGCCGCGGGGGCGATCGGACGGATCACCACCCGCGGCGTGGTGACGGAAACGAGGATCCCGACGACGAGCGTGGCCGTGCCCGTCGGCATCACCACCGGCCCGGACGGCAATGTCTGGTTCACCGACGCGCTCGGCTCGATCGACTCGGTCACGAGGTCGGGAGTCTTCACAGAACACGTACTCGCCGGCGACGGCGCGCTGCCGTGGGGGATCACCACCGGCGTGGACGGCAACCTCTGGTTCGCCGATCCGGGGGCCGACCGGATCGGCGACATCACGACCGCAGGGGTTGTCAGCGTCCTGTCACTGCCCCAGGCGGACGCGATTCCGCTGGAGCTGATCACCGGTCCCGACAACAACCTGTGGCTCACCGAGAACGGCATCGACAAGCTCGCGACCACCTCCTTCTAGTGCCCCCTTTTCTAGTGCCGACGCCGGTCACGCTCCGGCCTCAGCACACCGTCTCGCAAGCACGCCCCGTGGCGGCCGTCCTCCCGCGGCCGCCACAAGTCCGCGCCCGCTCAGCCGTGCCGTTCGAAGCGGTCGCAGACGGCGTTCGCCTCGGCTCTGGCCTGCGACGCCTCGGCCGACCTGCCGAACTCGTCGAGGCAGGCGGCCAGCGTGTGCAGGCTCGTCGCGAGGTGGGGCAGGTAGACGCGCGGTTCGGCCCTGGCCAGCCGCCGGCAGATCGAGACGGCCTCGCGCAATGTGGCCAGACGCGTGTGCAGGCCCTGTCGGCGTGCAAGGCCGTGCAGCGCGGCCGCGAGCGCGGGCAGATAGGCCTGTTCCGCCTCGGCGAGCTGCCGATAGATCGCGATCGCCTCCTCGGCCGAGGCGAGCGCGTCGCCCCGGTGCGCGAGACGGTCCTGGCAGTCGGCCAGAGCCGTGAGGCACGCGGCGAGGTCGGCGACGTATTCGGCGGGGTGCGCCGGGGCCAGCCGCCGGTAAGCGGCGGCGGCCTCCTGGAGCGCGCGAAGTTCTTCGTCACCCTGTTCGCCGCCAGGCTGCGATCCGCGGGCGTGCAGATGCGCCGCCAACTCGGGGAGATAGGTATCCGGATCATCGGCTGCCAGCTGCCGGTACACGGCCTCGGCACCGAGGGTCGCCGCGGCGGCCTCTTGCGCACAACCGAGCGCACGCCACCAGATGCCCATCAGGGTCAGCGCCGACGCGAGTGGCGGCCGGAAACGTGGCAGGTCCGGGACCAGTTGCCGGTAGAGGACCACCGCTTCGTCCAACAGATCCAGACCTTCATGCCGCCCGCACTCGCCAAGCCGGGCCCCGAGCGTGTGCAGGCAGGCGGCCAGGGCCGGCCGGTGGGAGTCCGGATCGGCCTGCACCAGCTGCCGATAGTGCGTGAGGGCCTCCTCGGTCGCCGCGAGCGCGTCGTCGTACCGCTCGTGCGCTTCGAGACGGTCGGCGACCGAGAGCAGGGCGGCGGCGAAGTCCGACCGGTGGGAGTCCGGATCGGCCTGCGCCAACAGCCGATAGTGAGCGACGGCCTCCTCGGTGACGGCGAGGGCGTCGCCGTCACGTCCGAGTGCTTCGAAGCGGTCGGCGACCGAGAGCAGGCAGGCGGCCAGTTCCGGCAGGTAGTTGTGCGACCGTGTCTCCGCGACGAGGGCGCGTAGCGCGGTCACCGCCTCCTCGATCGTCGCCAGCGCCTCGTCGGCCTGGTCGGGCGCGCCGAGGCGGGCATACAGGTCCTGGAGGCAGGCGACCAGGTCCGGCTGGAAGGCACGAGGCTGGCGCTCGGCAAGCAGCCGATAGGTCGTCACCGCACGGCGGATCGAGGCCAGCGCCTTCTGCGCGTTCCCGGCGTTGTCGTGGCGCCGCGCCAGCAGGCGCAGCGATGCGGCCAGGTCGGGGAGGTACAGCTCGGCGTCCGCCTCGGCGAGGTGCGCCCGCAGCGCCGCCGCCTCTTCGGCCGCCGCGAGCGCCGCCGCGTGCCGGTTCTCGCGCGACCGAAGGGTTCCCAGGACATGCAACGCGGCAGCGAGATCGTTGTCGTATACGCCCGGATACGCCGCCGCCAGGCGCCGATAGACGGTGACGGCCTCTTCAGTCGTGAGACTGGCTTCGGCGAGACGGCCGTCAGCCTCATAACGCGCGGCAAGGGTGGCCAGGGCGCCGGCGAGATCGCTGTTGTAGGCAGCCGGGTGCGTTGACGCTAGGCGCCGGTAAACGGTGACGGTTTCTTCCGCGGTCGCAGTGGCTTCGGCGAGACGTGCGTTGGCCTCGTAACGCGCGGCGAGGATCGTCAGTGCACCGGCGAGGTTGCCGTCAAACGCGGCCGGGTTTCCCGCAGCGAGGCGCCGGTGCACGGCCACGGCCTCCTCCGTGGCCGTCAGCGCTTCTTCGATGCGGGCACTGGCGTCGCAATGGGCCGCGTAGGCGAGCAATGACGCGGCGAGCGCGCCCACCGCCGTCTCAGCGTGTTCGGACTCGACGCTGTTATCGGAATCCGTCGCGTGCCACGCCGCCTCCGCGCGGTGGTATTCGACCACGTTCTCGTGCATCCGCACCGCGGTCGAAGCCCAGGCGCGGCGGTGGCTGGACCCGACCACGGCCACGGTCAGCGCGGTCAGCAGACTGTCACCGAGCCCGCGGCGCGCCCCGAGTCCGCAGGGGCGCTGCGCGGCCGGGCGGCGCGGCGAAAGCGATAAGAGCTTTGCCTCTGTCTCCGCCGGGGAAGGTCCGGGCTGCGCCGGCACGGTGTGGATCGAGACTGAGTGCGCCGAAACCGGGTGCGCTGACACCGGGCTCATCGGCACCGGGCTCATTGGCACCGGGTTTATCGGCACGGGGTTAATCGGTACAGGGCTCGCCGATACCGTGTGCGCACGGCAGTCGCATTCCGCCCTCGCACAGTCGCGGGCGTCCATCGTGTTGGTCACGGAATACCTCCGGATTCACCGGTGCGCGGTCGGGATAAGAAATCCGACCCGCTTGTGCCGGACGTGGAGAGTCTGGCACGGGAATCCGGGGAGGCGGCGAGATTCCAGTGCCCTGATCGGGGTGAATCAGACCTGGTGGCGCAGTGGTTTCTTTACGCCCACGGCCGATTTCACCAGAGAATCGAGAATATCGCCGGTGTCGCGGCTGATGCGGCCGTCGAAAAGCTAGGCGCGGAACGCGCCGACGCCGCGCGGTGTGCCCAATCCGGTGGGACCGTCGTAGCCGGGCCGTGCGGTACAGAAGTAGCTTCCGCCACACACACCGTTGGAACCGCTGATCACGTCCCACAGCAGACTCGGGTGCCGATACGGGTACGAGGCCGGGTAGTCAGCGGCCGCGGGAATTCCCGCGAGCGCGTACGTGGCGGCGACGATGGGCGCCGCTGCCGAGGTGCCGCCGTAGATGTACCAGCCCGAGGCGCCGTAGGTGTCGTACACGGCGACACCGGTGTCAGGGTCGGCGACCGCCGCCACGTCCGCCACCGTGCGCCGCGAACATCCCGCGTCCGTCTGCCACCGCGGCTTCGCCATCTGTGCCGAGCAGCCGGAGCCGGTGCCCTCGAGGCTCGACGTGCTCCACACGGACTCGGTCCATCCACGTGCATTCGCTGCCCTGACCAGGGACGTACCGCCGACGGCGGTCACCGTCCCGGCAGCGGCCGGATACTCGACGCCGTAACCGGAGTCACCCGCGGAGGCCGTGATCACGACGCCCGGGTGGTCGAAGTACGCCGCCGATGTGGCGAGATCGGTCGAGTCCTGCGGACCGCCGTAGCTGTTCGAGACATACTTGGCCCCGGACGCCACGGCCGTGTTGACCGCCTTGCCCAGATCGTCCAGATAGTTGCTGGCCGCCTCGACCAGCAGGATGCGGCAGCCGGGGCAGATCGCCGAGGCCATGTCGAGGTCGAGCGAGATCTCGCCGGCCCAGCCGATGTCGGCGGCCGGATAGCGGGTTCCGCCGTTCTGGTCGATCTTCCTGAAGCATTTGTTGGCGCTCGTGCACGGCGGCAGGCCGTACCTGGTGCGGTACGCCGCGAGGTCGCTTTCGGCTTTCGGGTCGTCGTACGCGTCAACGATCGCGATGGTCGCCGTCGGGCCGCCTGTCGTCGTGATGCCGTAAGCGGAACGAAGGTCGGCCGGCCCATAGCCCGGGGGCACGGTGTTCGGTCCGACCGCCGAAGCCGACACGGTGGCGGTGTCGCTGGCGATCGCGTGACATGACATCTGGTGCTTGTGCCCCGGCGGGGCGCACAGGTGATGGTGGCCGTGTCCCGGGTTGGACGAGTAAGCGGCGGCTGATGCGGTCGGCGCGGCGCTGAAGACGCCGGCGGCGACGGTACCGGCGGTCACGATGCCGGCAGCGATAATCGATGCGATGGAGTGGATTTTCGAGCTCAACGGATTCCTCTCAGTTATCCGCCCGGCGGATTAGAAATTCGATTTCCACCGCGACGGCCACGGATTTCACCGACCCAGCGGCGATTCGGGGCTTCGGCACCGATGGAGTCTTCGTCCACGGCTGCGGAGACGAGCGCCGAACGGCACTCGAAGACCCCCCGACGCGGCTCGCGGCCGGAGCGGGTACAGGCCTGCTCCGGCCGCGACGCTCGCCCGTGTTCAGCCAGTGACCGAGTGCCGGCCGCCGCGGCTCTGTCGGCTGAGCGCGCGCAAGCCGAGACCTCCGGTCATCGTGAGCGCCGCGGCGCCCGCCGGGACGGCCATGTGGGCTCCGGTCTGAGCGAGGGCCGGAGGATCCGCCAGAACCTGCGACGCTTGCTGCACAGGGTCCGAGATCGCGGACTCGTTCGCCGCGGCGTTCCTGAACGACACGGATTCCGGTCGCGGCCACACGACCATCGGGTGCGCCGTCAGCGGCTTCTGCCCCGATACCGCATTAGGGTGCGCCGCCCCGCCGACAGGCGCCGCCGAGGAAGGTGCGGCGGGTTGAAGGGCCGGCACCGGTGCGGCAGGCTTCGCCACGGTCGCCGAGGCCGGCGCCACCTGGACCGGCTGGGTCATCGCAGCGGGCGCCGCGGCCTGCTGCGGTGATTTCAAGGCCAGGTCCAATGCGGAGCCCGCGCCGCCGGGCAGCAGGCAGTTCGCCGCGGCAGCCGGCAGGGCGAGCGCCGTTGAACTCGACTGCTGCGGCTGGTTCTTCCCAACGCCGGCGCTCGCCGCCGCGGCGGCCGGGGAAGAGACCGCGCTCTGGCCGGACAAACACGTGACCGCCGCGCTGCTCGTACTGGCCGCGCCCACAGTGTTCCCACAGACGTTGGCCGGCGCCGTGATCGGCGCCCGCACCTCGTTCGCGGACAGCATGCCGCCGAGAAGGCGAGCCACCACGACGGCCGGCTCGTTGCCGCTCACCGCGCTCTCCATCGACGGCTGAGCGGCTGACGTGCCGCTCGCATCGGCGACACAGGTGGATCCCGACCCGGAGTCGGCAGTGGCGGCGACTGCGACGTGGTTGCCGCAGACGTTGACCGGGACGGTGAGGGGCGCCCGCACGACGTTGTCGGCGAGCAGACCGCCGCGCCGGGTGGCCGATTCGGCCGCGACCTGCGTCGCGGGAGTCAAGGTGCCGCATGTCGAGGCCGCCGACGTGTGGCCGAAGAGCGTGACCCCGTTCCCGCACAGGTTCAACGAGAGCGCGACCGGGAGGTCGATGCGGTTGCCGGACAGGATGCCGGCCGAGTACGCGGGTTCCGCCGCGTCGCGGGCCTTGAGAAACGCGGGCGAAGTAGAACCCTGTGACCGTTGTTCGGCGGCGCGGGCGTTCTCACGCGCCTGGACGGCGTTCGGCAGGCGGCCCGCACCGGATTCGAGTTGCGTGGCGGTCGCGGCGCCGGGCTGTGCGGCGTCGGTGACCGTCTCGGCGGAGGCCTGGGCCGCTCCGGCGAGCAGAAGCCCGCCGGCGGCGACCGCGAAGACCACGCCGCGCTTGGCCGTGTCGTGCATTGAGGACCTCTCAGGTGGTTGCGTTCGTGCTGGGGTGACCCCCAACCACTCGCCCCCGCAACTGCGCCCACCCGGCGATGGTCACGGCGACACAACCGGGATAGATCAGTATTCGTACAATGATTTGGGTGGCCGGCCGCACCGGGCGACCGGATCAGACCTGGGGCGGAGCCGGGACGGCGTCGCCGTGCGCCGCACTTTTCACTGCGCCGGGATCTGAAGCGGACCGTTCGCCGTCTCGGACGGGGTCCGCACCGACCGCGCGTCCCGACCGGCGCAGCAGACGCATCGCGCGCAGCACGGTAGACGGCGACGTGATGTGCCCGTCGCTGAGCATCAGGGCATGGATTCGGCGGTGACCGTATTCGGGCCACCGCGCCAGGTACGGAACGATGATCGGCGCGCACAGCTGGACGGACGGCGCCACCGCGCCCCTGCCGGCGACGTCGCCGCCGGATCTCATGCGGGCAAGGCGGCGGAAGTAGGACCTGCGCGGGATGCCGACGATGTGACAAAACCTTGAGACCGGCATCGCCGCGTCTTCGCGGATCATCTCAAGCTCGCGCAGGGGCCCGAGGGTGCCGCCCGCCATCGCCTGCCACAGCAGCGCGCTGCCGCGCGTTTCACGCAGGGCTGCTCGCAGCGTCCGGTTCTCGGCCAGCAGCTCGGCCACGGCGCGCGAACCTTCGGGCGCGGCAGGCTCGTCGAGCCCGCGCTCCCACTGGCCGCTTCGCCGCAAGCCGGCCGCGCCGGCCTCGACGAACCGGCGGATCCAGTCGGCTATCTCTGCTTCGGTGGCGCCGCTGCGCGCGGCGGCCTCGGCCGGCGATGCCTTGCGCCGGAGAACCGCCAGGACGATGCCCGTCCTGAGCTCCAAGGGCCACCGATGTATCCCGCCCGCCGACCGATCGGCCCCGGGACTTCCGCTTGCCTGCACAGAGGTGGAATACCACTGATTCGACAACCTGGAACAGTGGCGCAGACCTTGCGTTCTCAGTGCCGTGGTTCGGTTTCTCCCCGCACACGCGGGGCCGAGCGGTGCTTCGGCGCTTTACGTTCCCCATTGAGTGATCCCCGTGCTCCGGGGCCGGCGCAGGTCCCGTCACGCCAGGCCGCCCCCGGAGCGCACGTTTTCCACACGTGTAGGGCCGAATGCCGGTACCGCTGTTCGACATGAACCTTGAGTGATCCCCGCGAGCGCGGGGCATACTTCACGCCTGACTCTATCGGCATCTGGACCGTGGATCGATCCCCGCTCCCGCGGGGTCAGTGCCGTCCTATGGCACACGGCCCAGCATCAGCAGCCCGTTGCCGTAGGACTTGGCCCGCCCGACGCCCTTGACGATCAGCTCCCGCAGCGCGTCCGCATCGACGACCTCGGCGACGCCGCCGAAGGCCGTGGGACGGTGGCCGAAGCGGCTTCCCTGCCGGAAACCGACCCGGTCGGGCTCGAGGCTGACGCACGGTGGCGCGGTGAGCACGAGCGCGGCGCCGAAGCGCCGTTCGATCCAGGCGATCCGCTCCGCGTCGGTGCGCAGCGCGTGCTCTCCGGGCGCTTTCATCGCCGTGCCGTCGCGCAGGCTGGCGCTGCACCGCCGCATGGGCACGGCTCGCACCGTGAAGCGCAGCGTGTCGCCCGGGGCGAGCCCCGCGACGAAGGCGGTGATCTCCTTCACCCGCGCGTCGAAGGCTGCTGTTTCCGGCCAGCGGGGCTGAACGCTGCTCTGCACGATGAGGACTCCGGTTCTCAGGTTCACGTGGTGCAGCAGGTTCGCCTCCACGCGCCGCATGCCCGGGGGAAGACAACGTATCGTCAGTGCGTGAAGGGCCTGCGCATCCCTGAGCGCACCCGCGACGTCCGCGTGCCGCGCGTTCAGCTGTAGCCGGGAAATCCAAACTCGTTCGATCACTGCGACAGCCGTTCGATCACCGTGAAATGTCCGCGTGGTCAATGCCCGCCACGGGCGCCGCGGGCGCCGTGTATTCAAGTTCGAATACGCTGACCAGCCGTGAGCGGTGCTCCCGCAGTTCGGCGGCGAAGCTGATCGGCAGATCCTGCCAGTCCTCGCCATCGGCGGCGTCGGCGGCGACGAGAAACCGGGCCGGAGGCTCGCTGCGATGCCCTTGGTAGGGCACCGCCGCGAGCGCGTCCAACGCGGGCAGGCTCGAGATCCCGATGAGGAGGGGCGCCGCCGGCGGACAGCAGCGCCGGCCGAGGAACAGCGGGCGCGCGGGACGCGCGACGGCCGCCGCGGTGCGCTCGATCACCTCGTCCGCGCCGGTGAGCGCGGCGGTGAAGACGGCGTCCGAAAGGAAGCCCTTCCGGCGCATCTTGACGGACTCGGTGTGCAGGCGACCGTCCGCGGACCGCCAGCCGTCACTGCCCGCGACCTGGAAGTCGATCAGCGGCCAGCCGGCCTCGTCGGCGCGCACCGCCATGCAGAGCGCCACGAGATCGTCGATCTTCTCGTCCCGCTCGCGGCCGTAGGCGTTGGCCAGCAGGCCGACGATGCCCGACTTGGTGGGAAACGGCTGGGTCGGCCGGTCCGCGAAGGCTGTGACGCTCCAGGCCTGCAACGGCCCGTCGAAACGCAACAGCAGCGTCGCGGTCACAGCGGGACCGTCTCGGGTGCCAGGGCGCTGGTAACGCTGTGCGTCACGAATGCGGCGGCGGACATCGCCTTGCCGGGCAGATCTGGCGGCAGGTCCGTTGGATCGCCGACGTACAGGTAGTACGCCGCGAGCACGCCGTCGTGTCCGTACACGTCACCGTACTGTCGCCAGTGCCGGGCCAGAGCAGCGACTCCCTCTTGGCCTTCGTCGGACGTACGCGTCACGCGTACCGGCCGCAGGAACGCGTTGGCTAAGGACAACGCCTGATCGTCGCGTACCACCGCTAGGGCGAACAGCGGCCGGGTGGACGGCGCGGTGGACGCGCTCTTCGCTCGCGGTACGGCGTGCAGTGCGGCTGTCAGCCAGGCGGTGGCCGCCATCGGTGCCAGCGCCGCGTTGCCGCCGACGTTCGCGAGCAGTGCCCCCATGTCCAAGTACGAGTACCGATAGAGCAGCGGAGCGGTGAGCGACGCCGTGTCGAGATATCCCGCGCTGCGCTGCTCCAAGTCGTCTACGGCCGTGTAGTAGTCCAACTCGAGCCGATGCTCGCCGACCGAGAACGCGTGCGCGGTACTGGCGGCGCCGTCCACGTCCATCCGATGGTCCTCGGCCAGGAATCTGCCGTACAGCGCGACATCGACCACGCCGGTCGGATCCATCGTGCCGAGAAGGTGCCTGCCGAGGTCCCGGAAGACGACGGGGCAGGCGGCCTTGCGGTCCTTACCGCCGCGTGGCCGCTGCACAGGGGTGTCCGCGGCGGTCGTCGCGACGCCGATGTCGTCGGGATCGACGGCCCAGCCGAGCAGTTCTTCGCCGCGCGCGGCGACGGTCGCGGCGATGGAGTCGATTTCGCCGGCGCCGAGAAACAGCAGAACCGTCGTGCGGCGGGCATCCCCTGAGGTGTTGAGCAGGCCCATCCCCCACACGGTGTTGACCGCGAGCGTCAAGGCGTCCCGCGCGGAAAGGCCATGCTGCTCGATGAGGCGATCGGCCAGCATGGAAGGCAGATGCCGGGTACGTGTCGCCACGTTGTCCGCAGGCACCAGAGCATGTTGCGTGGCGTACAGGCGCTGGGCGCGTTTGAGGGACTGCGAGGAGACACGAGTGCGTGTCGTGCCTCCGAACACGATCGTCTTCGGCTGGCCCATCTCGTCGCGGTTCAACAGACTCGGCGGATACGCCTGGAGGATGTGCAGGTCGATGACGGTCATGATGATGACACCTCCGAGTGGCTCGGCAACGGTGGAGCCGCGCTTCGGGACGGCGCGGGGCCGAACAGTCCGGTGAACCACCGTCTGAGCACGGGGTGATGGAAGCCCTGGTACCAGGAGCGCAGGTCGCGATGGAGCCGGTGCCAGTCGGTGGCGACGCCGTAGTCGGCGAGGTCCGCCACGATGTTCGTCATGCGTTGAGGCAGCGTGGCGTCCGTCGTGGCGCAGAGGCTGCGCCACGCCCGCTCTCCGTTCGCGTACGGCAGCGCGCGCAGTGCGTGTCCCAGATTCCAATCGCTTTCGACCGTTGTCGCATCGCGGTGCCACACGGCCCACAAGCACGCGGTGAGCAAGGCCGCGTCCGGCGTGTCACGCGCCGCACCGCAGTAGGGCGCGACCAGGGCGACGGCATACGGGTCGGCGTGCCTGGGCAGGCGCCGCAGAGTTCGCCGCAACAGCGCGAGTTCGGCCCGGTCCCAGGGAGCGTCGCGGACCGTTCTGCGTTGCAGTTCCACGACGAGCGCGCTGCGCGCCGCCGGAGGATCGAACGTCATCGGGACGCCTCCCCGCAAGAGGCGAGGCTCCGCTCCAGGCGCGCGGTGGCCCGCAAGCCGGCGTCTCGGTGCGCGCAGGCACGACTCGAACCCCGCGCACAGTGGCACGTCACGCGGTCGATCGCCGTGCGAGCCGCGTCGGCGCACAGCCGCTGCCATCTGGCCAGTTCGGCACCCGTCGCGCGCCGCCCGGCCAGCCGCGTGAGCAGTTCCCTGCCCGGAGCGTCGAGTTGGCGCCAGACGTCTTCGGACGCGCGTTCACCGGCCGCCGACCTGCGCGCCGAAGCCGGACCTCCGGATCGGTTGTCGATACCGGTGAGCGCCGCCGCGGTCGCGCCGGCGGTGTCCGCGGCCAGCTGGGCGGCTTCGGCGGCGGCCGCGATCGAATCATGGCTGACGCAGGGGACGCTGTTCATGGTCCAATCCGTGTATTTCGCGCTCGACTCGGCAGCGAGCCCGTATACGCAGATCCGCACGGACCGGTGCGTCGCAGCCGCGGCCACCGCCGCGGGTAGGGCGCTTCCCGGAGCCGGCGACCCGATGCGCCGGGCGACCACCGCCGTGTCGGCAAGCGGCGTGCGGCAGCGTGACGCCCTCTCGAGCGTCCAGCCGTTGACGACGTTCACCGCCGGGCCGGCCAGCAGGTGCGGGTCGTACGAGGCCTGAATCTCGCGCGGGACGAGCGGATCGACGTGCCGATCGGCGGCGACCTTCACCGCCGTCACGCTGCCGTGCTCGTCCGGCAGGACCAGTACGTGGCGGCTGGTCCAGGTCAGCAGGCAGACCGGCCCGCAGGCTTCGTGGCCGTGGCGCACCGCTTCGGCGGCGCGGTAGGCGGGCAGATCGAGCGGGTCACGCGCGGCGCGCGGCAGGTTGAGCAGCAGGGTGCGCGCCAGGTTCTCGCAGACCGGCACGGCAAGCAGCCGGCCCAGCAGCATGCCGGCACGACCGGACACCTTGCCGGGGCGCGCGGCGTACCGGGACACGGTCACTCCTGGTCGGATGTGTGCGTGCATGGACACGAGCCAGCAGGCCGTGTCGGCAATGCTGAAACGCACCGGATTCGGTCCGTCCAGGTCTGTCGTGCGGTGGATCAGGGTCGCGTTGTTGCCCTTGGGCAGATGCGGCGTCAGCTCGGCCACCGACCGCACTGCCGTCCGATCGCCGCGCAACGAGGGATCCTGGAGAAAGGGGTGCGTCGGGGAGAACAGGTCGAACCGGGAACGGTACCTGGACAAGTAGTCGGCCACGACGTCATCCGGCAGCTTCTCGGTCTCCCAGCTGGTGCGCCACCACGCCTCGTCGATCGCGCCGTGACCCATCGCGTCTCGCAGCACCGCAACGGCGAGACGCAGTACGGCGACGCGCACCGGAGGCACGCCGCCGAGCCCACGCAGCGAGGCGGCGTCGCGCAGCAGCTGCGCCAGCCCGAGGCGCCGGGACTCGCCGTCGGAGCCGATCACCGGAATCCAGGGCTGCGTCAGCAGATCGTATGAGTGCCGAACCGAGACCATGGCCGGACACGGTAATGCGGCAGCGCTACGGGGCGTCGTGACGGCGAACGACCGACTCAACTTTCGGCCGTGGTCGAGCGGGCAGCCGAACCGCGCCCCAGATGCGGGGCGACCTCGGCAATTCGGGGCGGGGCCGTGCAGTGGCGGCGGAAATGTGGCACAGCCCGCGCGGCGGAGAATCTTGTATGCCAGAATCGCGATTCACTCCGGACGAGTGATCCAACGCCGCGCTTCAGGCGGAAGCACCGAATCGCGACGCCTTCGCATCCGTTTCGTGACATCCGGATTCAGTGGTTTTTCTTAGTCTTGGGCGAATTACCCGCTTCTCGGCCCGACGGTGGCGACATGGGGATCGGTATCAATATCCAGATGCCACTGAACTGCGGGCTTGTCAGTGCTATTTATGCCGAGGTCGCGCGGGATTCGAGCCACGGGCGACAACTTTCCGCCACGCCACAACGGTGACTCACTTCGAAAGGGTGACTGCGTGCGCACGTGCATCTGCAACGATGCATGAAAGACTCGGTGGCGAAACAATGCGTTTCCGAGTCGCCGGGTCGCTCTGAGAACCCGGCTTTCGTATGTCTGCCGATTCCCACTGGAGGAGTATGTTCGCTCTCCCCTCTCCGCGGTGCGTTTCCGCACCGCCCTAGCGCGCCCGGGACGCACAGCAGAGCCCGAACTCTCTCCCACGTGCAGCGGTCACTGCGTCACCTTGACGATACACCGTATCCGCCTGCCTACAAAGGGTGGTTTTGGGCGCGCTCCCGATTGTTGTCGGACGTGATCGCCGCCGTTCCAAGGGTTCAGCGATCCGTTGTGGAAAGCCGGCCGAGTCTCCGACGGCCGCGCGAGGTCGAGGAGTATCGAGATGGGTCGTCCTCCAGCGCTTCCGGTGGAGGAGAAACTGCGGATCGTGCTCGCCATCCTGTCCGCGAGGATGACGATCGCACAGGCAGCCCGCGAGAACCAGGTCAGCGAGACCTCTGTGTGCAACTGGAGGCGTCAGTTCCTCGAGGCCGGCCGTGCGGGTCTGGCCCAGGGGACGACGCCGTTCGACCCCGAACGCGAGGCACGGCTGCGCCGGGAGAACGAGGCGCTCAAGGAGGCGCTGCGGGATGCCGCGGTGCAGCTGCGCGTCTGGAAGATGTCCGCTGAGAGCCGCCTGGGCCCTTCGCAGACCTCGAGATGATCCGTCAAGACGCGCAGATGCCCGTCTCGAGGTTTTGCAGGTTGTTGAGCATCCCGCGCAGAACGTACTGCCGCATGCAGGCCCGGCAGAAGTCCGGCGTCCCCACGGTCAAGGGTCCCTGGCCGTCCCCGTCCGCGGACATGGTGGAGAAACTGTTACAGGATCACCTGCGGGAACATCCGCACTATGGGCACCGCCGCATTCACGCCTCGCTGCTCGCGGACGGGCACACGACCTCGCCCTCGACGGTGCTGCGCGCGATGCAGCGGCTGCGCGAACGCGAGGGCACGGACCTCGGGTAGCTGTCAGGTCCCGATGGGGCGGGGCTTCGATCCAGGTCGTTGAGCTCGAGGGGTCAGGCACTGCTCGATCTCGAGGAGCACCTCGAGCAGCCGCGAGCAGGCCGCGCAGTCCACGAGATGACGCCGTTGGTCGGCAGCGCGGCGTGTGCCCAGCCGCTGGCGTACGAACGCCGCGAGCCGTTCGGCGTACGGCTGGCAGTCCGGCGCCGCCACGCGCTCGATGTGCGCTTGAAGATAAGCCTGGCGCAAACCTTCGCGGGCGCGATAGGCCAGGCTGCACGCGGCCTGCGGCTCGATGCGGAACGCCTTGGCCGCGGAGCCGGCGGATCGAGCGTCGATGACCGTGTACGTCAATATGCTGCGCCAGCGCTCCGGCAGCGAGTTGAAGGCCCGGACGACCAGATCCCGCTCCACCCGCGACAGCACCGGGTCCGTCTCGATCGCCGCGTCGGGCAGGTCGGCCAGGTCGCCGACGGGTGAGACGGCCAGTTCCCGCCGCGACCAAGCGGCTGCCGTGTGGCGAATGGACGCCGCCAGATACGGGCGCAGCGGTCCGCACGGACCGTATCCGTTCCTTATCGCGCGCAGCGTGGACGTGAACGCTTCCGCGCACAGGTCTTCAGCGTACCGGCGCGAGCATTTCCGGGCATACCCCAGCACTGCTTGCACATGGCGGCGGTAAAGCAGAGCGAAAGCGTCCGGATCCCCGGAGCGCACGAGCGTCAGCAGTTCCTCATCACCGAGACCGCGGTCCACGGCCGTTCCTGACGGGATATATTCCATGGCAACGGTACTCCTCCCAGGCACACCTGACGCGAAGAGCGGTCGTCAGTCGCCATTCTTGTACCGGTGAGGGGAGTAAATTTTGCCTCGGTTTCGACTTCCTCCGATCGAGTGGACGCATTAGTGCCGGGACACCCGCGGCACCCCCTCCCATCAGGAGTTGTTCCGAGGTCGCGATTCGCGCGTCATTGAATTGGGCACAACATCAATTACTTCGCTCGAAGAACGTGCGCGAGCGGACATCTTCCATACCCTCAGCAACACGGTCGCGTCTCGGACCTGCTCGGCCAGTCGGCGGTTCTCCGCCTCGAGGGCGGCCAGTTCGACCGGGCTCGACGAGGAGCGGCCCGCCGCGAGGCCCTCACAGGCCGCCCGCAGGAACTGGCGCTTCCAGTTGTAGATCGACGTCGTGCTCACTCCGGCTTCGGCCGCCGCCTGCGTCAGCGTCATCCGGCCGGCAAGCACCTCCAGGACGAGACGCACTTTCTCATCCGGCAGGCACGCCGAGGGTCGGCCCATGGTTCCCCTCTCAGGTCCCGGCACGCTGTCGCAGCAGCACGCCGGCCGATGCTGACCCTCCATGGATAACGCGCGGCCTGTTGTTCTTCGAGCCCTCATTGTTCGACTTCGCAGTTGCGAACAACCGTGTTCCGGTAGCGTGTAGGGCCCACGAGCCGGGAGGCCGGCTATTTTCGTGACGCCAGGAGGTCGTGTGAGCAGGTCGGAGCAGCCGGTGCCGGACGGTCCGCTCAAGGAATTCGCGCAGGATCTGCGCGCGCTGCGCCACGCCGAGAATCTGACATATAGGCAACTTTCCGAACGAGCCCGCTATTCGTACTCCGTGCTCTCCACTGCGGCGGCGGGCCGCATACTGCCGACGTTGGAAGTGACCCTCGCGTACGTCGGAGCGTGTAAGGGAGACGTACACGAGTGGGAGGAGCGCTGGAAGAGCGTGGCGGAGGTAATGCGCGCCACCACCACGTCCTCGGCGCCTTCCGTCGGGGCGGTCGATACCGAATCGGGATCGCTGCCGGACTCGGTGGACACGCAGGCCGCCCCGCTGAACGCCGCGCCGACGGCATTGATCAAGCGCGACGCGCGGCGTCACACCGTCCGGCGCGCGCGGCTCGTTTCGGCTGCCGTCCTGTCGATCACCGCGATCGCCGGAACCGTGGCGGTGCTCGACAACAGCGGCACGAACCCCGTTCGCGGCATTCTCGGCGGCCGGCACGCGAGTCGTCCATCCACGTCCAGATCGAATGTGGCCGGGCCCAAGACCCCCGCGACGGAGACATTCCCGGGAATCCCGCGCAACGGTGTCATCGCGCCGACCTCCAGTTACCCCATCACTGCCGCAACCACCGCCGACATCGTGCCGGTGACCAATGCGGTCGTGCTGTCGGCTCCGAGCGTCTCCTCGGCCGCAAGTAGCAGCGCGAAGCCAACCACACCTGTACCGAAGGTTTCCGCACCCGCACCCAGTGTCTATGTCGGGCGCCCGGTCAGTGGCCCGACGAACCCCGTTCTTTCCAGCCTGGCGCCCGAGGCGCCCGCCGAAGGGGGCGAACAGCACGCCGATCCCCAGATCTTGAGCTCGTCTTGATCCGGTAAGGGCGGGCGCTAGACGTCACGTTCGCATCGTGGAGACAGTCGCCTACGCATCCGGGCGAAGGCGGTCTCTCTCTTCGGAGGTCAGCGATGCGGACACTGATCATCGCCCTGCTCGCCGCGTGCCTCGGGCTCGGCGCGGGGCTCGCGGCGAGTGCGTTGTTCAACCACGCAACGACGACTACACGTACTGTCACTATCACCTATCACGACGGCGCCACGACACCGCCTCAGCCGCCGTCGAACGGCGCTGGTGCTCATGCAGGAACCGGGCACTGAGCATCGGGCACCGGGAACGGCTTTACGATTTGCCCGCGTTCTCGCGCACGGAGACCTGCCATTCCTCGGGCGCCAGTTGTTTGGCGCCGTTCGCCAGCCCCGGCAGCTGCGATACCGGCCCGGCAGGGCTGTAGTAGCCGTAGGCGAGGTAGGGGTCGGCATCGGGGCCTCGGTTGGGGACCCTGTTGAGGATGCAGCCCAGCAGCCGTGCATCGACGGCTCGCAACTGCTCGACGGCACGCGCGAGTTGCTCGCGGCGGCTGTGGCCGTGGTGGGCCACGAGGATCGCGCCGTCGCTCAGCCGCGCGAGAATCGCCGCGTCGCTGACCGGCAGCAGCGGGGGCGAGTCGATCACGACGATGTCGGCCTGCTGCCTGAGCGTAGCGATCAGGTCGGCCATGCGCGCGGATGCGAGCAGCTCGCTCGGATTCGGCGGCGGCGGGCCGGCCGGCAGGATGCGCAGCAACTTGTGTTTCGACTCGACGGTCGCCTGGTCGAGTCCGACCGTGCCGATCAGGACGCTGGTCAGGCCGGTTCGGCTGTGAAACGCGAGATATTCGCCGACCCGGGGACGGCGTAGGTCGCCGTCAACCAGCACGACTCGTTTGCCCGCGTCGGCGAGGGTCAAGGCCAGGTTGCAGGCAGTGATCGACTTGCCCTCCCCGCTGATCGAACTGGTGACTGTCAGCGCGGTCACCGGATGGTCCACGTCGATGAACTGGAGGTTGGTGCGCAGCGTCCGGTAAGCCTCCGCATGCGGCGAGCGATGCTCACGCATGGCCTGCCGTTGTGCCTTGTCCTGGCTACCCACGGTTGCGAGCACGGGTGAGCCGGTGAGGCTGCGCAGCATCTGCGCCGACTTCACCGATGTGTCGGCGGCTTCGCGCAACACCACGGCCAGCCCGGCGATCAGCAGTCCGATCGCGAGCCCGAGCGCGATGTCCCGCGTGGGGCGCGGGCTGACGACGGTGGGGACGGAGGCGCCGTCCACCACGGCGACCCGCACGGGTGACGGACCGCCGCTGGGAGGCTGCTCGAGGGCGCTGACGACCGCGGCGAACACGGGTCCGAGCGCGGTCGCGATCTGACGCGCGCGGCGGCTTGACGTGTCGGTGACCGTCGCGCGCAGCAGCGCGGTCTGCGGGACGACGCTGGCCGTGATCTTCTTCTGAAGCTGCGACGCGGTCAGGCCGTCGGAGAGCCGGGAGGCCAGATCCTTGGCCACGCGCTCGCTGCCGAGCAGGGTGGCATAGGACTGAACCTGTTCCTGCGCCAGGAGGCTGGCCTCATACGCGGTCGTCGCGGTGGGCGAACGGTCCGTGGCGGAAACGTAGAGCGTGGTAGAGGCGGCGTACACCGGCGTCGCCCACAGGACGGTGTCGATCGCCGCGCCGACGCCCAGCACGGCACCGATCAGGAGAAGCAGCCAGCGGCGCCGCAGGATGCGCAGATAGTCGAGCGTGTGCACGGTTTTCCATTCTTCGTCGAGCGTGCGGCCTCGATGGCTGCGCACTGTCAATAGAAGGCGAGGTCGCCGCAGGCCGTCAGTAGACGGGGACGCGCAGCATGAAGGAGGTCAGCGCCACCGCCGCGGCGATGACTGGCGGCAGCATCTGCGCGGCGGGCAGAACTCCGCGCGCGACCAGGGAACCCGCCGACGACGTGGCCGCTGTCACCGTGAACAGGATCAGACTGACCTGCGGAACGCTGAACCCGATGAGCCGCAGCCGGTGCGAGAGGTGGTCGGTGCCTCCGGACAGCAAGGGCCGACGTGCCCGGTGACGGGAGAGCAGCACGATCGAGGTGTCCACCGCCGGGACGAACAGGATCAGCCAGGCGGCGGTCAGCGCGGGGATCGCCGGCCGGGTGGCGAGAATCGCCACAGCCGAGGCGGCGATCACGAAGCCGACGAAGAGCGAGCCGGCGTCGCCCATGAACATCCGGGCCGGAGTCCAGTTGTGGAAGAGGAAGCCCGCGCACGCGGCGCCCAGCGCGCAGAGCAGTACCGCCAGATCGCCGCGGCCCAAGGCGGCCGCGGTGGCTGCCAGGCCCGCCGACGCGGCCGCACCCACCGCGGCCGCCGCGCCGTCCATGTTGTCCAGCAGGTTGAACGCGTTCGTGAACAACACGATCCAGACCACACTGAACGCCGCGCCGAAGGTTCCTCCGAATACCGGTAGGCGCACGCCGGTAGCCACGACCGCGGCGGCCGCCGCGGACTCCACTCCCAGGCGTAGCGCCGGTGACAGGGGTCGCACATCATCGGCGAGGCCGAGCGTGGACACGGCCGCCGCCGCGACGAGGATCGCGACCAGGCCGGTTGCGCGCAGCGGGAGCAGCACGGTCGCGGGAAGCAGCGTGCCGGCCGCGATGGCTACGCCGCCGAGGTACGGCGTCGGGTTCTGGTGCGGCTTACGGCGGGTCGGTTCGTCTACGAAGCCGCGGCGCAGCGCGAAGCGGCGCAGCAGCTCGCCGAGGAACACCACGCCCACCAGCCCGGGAACGGCCACCGCGAGGAGCGGTGCCGGCAGGACGCCGCCGGCCGGAAAGGCGCCCACGGTCATGCTGGGACCAGGCCGGGCTGCGGTACCTTGGCCGCGGCCTCGGCGATGCTCTCGTCGAGCGTGTCGGCCAAGGTGCGCTGCGGCGACCATCCGGTCAGTTCCCGCAGCTTGGTGGTGTCGGGCACTCGCCGGTCCATGTCCTCGAATCCGGGACCGTACGCGCGCTCGTACGGGACCAGTTCGATCTCGGATGCGCTGCCGGTGCGCTCGATGATCGTCTGAGCGAGCCCCAGGATGCTGATCTCCTCGTCGGAGCCGACGTTGTAGGTGCCGCCGAGGGCCGCCGGGTCCGCGAGCAGGCGCAGGATCGCGTCAACCGTGTCCGCCACGTGGAGGAAGCACCGGGTCTGCCGGCCGGTGCCGTAGACCGTCAGCGGCTCATTGCGCACCGCCTGTCCGATCAGGCGCGGGACGACCATGCCGTACGCCCCGCGCTGGCGCGGGCCGGTGGTGTTGAACAGCCGGACCACGATGGTGCCGAGGCCACGTTCCCGATGGTAGGCGTTGGCGAGGATCTCCTCGACCGCCTTGGCGGTGCTGTACGACCAGCGCGCCACCGCCGGGCTGCCGAGAATCCGGTCCGCGTCCTCGCGCAGCGGTCCGCGCGCGTTGCGGCCGTAGATCTCCGAGGTGCTCGCCACCATGACGGTCCGGCGGTAGCGGTGCGCGGCCTCGATCACGATCTCGCAGCCGCGGATGTTCGTGGTCAGCGACCGCAGCGGCTGCTCGACGACGAGTTTCACGCCCACGGCCGCCGCGAGGTGGACGACCACGTCGGCTTGGGCGGTCAGTTCATCGACCACCAGGCCGTCGAGCACCGAGCCGTGTACGAAGCGCAGCCCGGGATGCTCCGCGACGGACTCGAGGTTGGCACGCGTGCCGGTCGAGAGGTTGTCGAGCACGATCACCGAATCGCCCCGGTCGAGCAACGCCTGCGTCAGATGCGAGCCGATGAAGCCTGCGCCCCCTGTCACCAGGTATGTCGAACCCGCGCCACTGTCTTGCGCACCGTCTCCGCGAGTCACGCTGCCTCCTTCATTTGGTACGTATCTGTACGTATCTCAGTGTATGGTTCAGAAGGGACAAATCATAAGGAGACGAACAATGCATGTGACCCGTGTCGCGTACGGGCAGCGCGGCAAGAGGTTTGCGTTCGGCAAGAACTGGTTGTCCTACGCCGCGCTGGTTGACGAGCGCCGCATCGACGCGGCGGCCGCATCATTGGCGCGTGCGTTGCCGGGTGTCGATCTGAACGGGCGCGCATTCCTGGACATCGGGTGCGGCAGCGGCCTGTTCTCCCTTGCCGCGCAACGCCTCGGCGCCCGCGTGCACTCGTTCGACTACGACGCCGACTCCGTGGCCGCGGCGAAGCGGTTGCGCAAGAGGTTCGGGTCTGCGAACGGATGGATCATCGAGCAGGGATCGATCCTCGACGAGCAGTACGCCGACAGCCTGCCGTTGTTCGATGTGGTTTACGCGTGGGGCGTGTTGCACCACACAGGTGATCTGTGGCGTTCGCTTGACGCGGCGGCACGAAGGGTCGCAGCGGGAGGCTGGCTGTTCGTGTCCGTATACAACGATCAGGGATTTGAAAGCCGAGCATGGACACACGTCAAGCGGTGGTACAACGACGGTGGCCGGGCACGTAGGCGGCTGCTGCTCGTGTTGAGCTCCTGTTATCTGAACCGTCGGAAACCCGTTCGGCTGGCCGTACGGCTGCTCGTCCCGAATTCGGGCCGCGAGGGGCACGCCGAGCGCGCTCGCGGCATGTCGGCGAGACACGACCTGATCGACTGGGTCGGCGGATATCCCTTCGAAGTGGCGAAACCGGAGCAGGTCTTCGCCCGCGTCCACCGCCTCGGCTTCGAACTGCGCCGCCTTTCCACCTGCGCGGGCGGCCTGGGATGCAACGAGTTCGTCTTCGAGCGCCATTCAGCCGGAGCTAACCCGCTCGGGCAGGGCCGCGCGGCCGACCAGGGCACGGATCGCCCGGAGGAATACGCCGACATCGACACCGCCGGGCACGAGCACACGCGCGGGTGAGCCCGACACGCGGGCGAAAAGCCAGAGCTGAAGCACGGCCATGACCGCATACCCGGCGCTCGAGGCGATACAGCATCCTGCGGGGCCCAGGCGCGGGATCAGCATGAGATTCGCGCCGACGTTCACGGCCAGGCCGGTCGCCGCGGGTCCGACGACGTAGCGCGCACGGCGACAGCGCAGGAGGAACACCGACGCTGCCCGGGCCACGCTCAGCACCACCACTCCGGGTAACAGCAACAGCAGCAGCGGGACCGCTTGTTCGAAGGACCTGCCGTACATCAGGGGCAGCGCGAACGGGGCCACGGCGGCGAGAACGAACACGGAGCAGATGCCGATCAGCGCCGAGATCCGCGTGGTGTGGACGGTGATCTGCGTCGCCTGCGCGACATCGCGTTGCGCCTGACGGGAGAGCACGACTTGCGCGAGCGAGTCGGCTCCGTACCGCGCCGTCTCCGCCACGCCGACCGCGAGTGCGTAGATCCCCACCAGCCGCGCGGGCACCCGGGCCGCCAAGAGGAAGACATCGATGCGCAGGAGCAGGTACGTGCACGCCGGCCCCGGATGGTAGGCGAGACCGGTGACGACGGTTCGCCGAGCCACGGCCAGATCGAGTCTTCGAAGGCGAGGGCGCTGATTTCGCGGTCCGCCCCGGCCAAGCAGGATCCAGCACGGCGTGGCCAGCGACACGACCCATACCGCGACCGCCGAAGTCACCGTGATGCCGCCGCCGAGAGCAAGGCCCGTCAGCCCGGCGCACTGCACGGCGGCGCCTGCCAACGCAGCCGAGTTGGCGTGGCGCACGCGGGCGCCGAGCATCGCGATGTTCGTGAGGTAGAGCGCGGCGACGCCCAACGGCACCGCGGCTACCGCGAGGGCGACGACTCCAGGAGCGGGCAACGGCAGCAGCCCGCCGGACAGGAACGTGCCCGCCAATGCGGTCAGCGCCGCGAATGCGCCGACGCAGAGGCCGAGCGGGAAACTGTTGGCCTCGATCGCCGGACGGTGCTCGGGCTGGGGCCACAGCGCCGTCTGCGCCTGTTCGACGGACAGATGACCGAGCGCCATCGTCGTGCCGGCGATTGTCGTGATCAGCTGGTAGGTCCCACGGCCCTGTGGTTGCAGCGACCGGGCGATGACTACGCTCGTGACCATCGTCGCGGCCAGCAGGCCGAACCGGGCCGCCAGCGTTCCGGCCACCCGGGCAGGTTCGGTCGGCCTCACGATTCTCCGTAGCCGCTCGAGGTTGCGCAGCCGGTCAGGGCGTCCGCCGGATCGGCGGGTGGCGCGTCCGGAAGGGAGCGGTGCCACAGCTCGAACTGGATCAGGGCCCAGATGCGCGTCGCGTGGTCCTCCCCCGCGTCGTGCGCTTCGAGCAGCGCCGCCACCTGCTCGGGCCGGAAGTAGCCGCGCGAGCACGCCGTCCGGTCGGTGAGCAGGTCGTAGGCCAGCGGCCGCAGGTGGGTGCGCAGCCAGTCGGCCATCGGCACGCCGAAGCCGGCCTTGGGGCGGTTCAGCGACCGTGGCGGCAGCCAGTCGGCGACCGCGCGTTTCAACAGGTACTTCGTCATTCCGGGGCGTGTCTTGAGCTGGGTCGGCAGCGTGGTGGCCCACTGCACCAGATGGTGGTCGAGGAAGGGCGACCGCGCCTCGACGGAGTTCGCCATGGTGCTGATGTCCATCTTGGCGAGCAGGTCGCCCGGCAGGTAGAGGTTGAAGTCGGCGTCCATGGCGCGCCCGGTGTCGTCGCCTGCCCTGGACGCGGCGAACGCGTCGCACATCAGCCGGTCGCTGTCGATGCCGGACAGTTCGCGCCGCATCGCGTCGCTGTAGAGGGCGAGCTTCTGACGCGGCTCGAAGTATGACATCAGCCGCGCGTAACGCCGCTGCGTTCCGCCCGCGCCGAGGAACTCGAGCGCCCGCCCGACCCGCTGGATGCGGCCCGGGCCCGAGGCGAGGCCCGACAGACCGGCGCCGAGGCCGGCGAGCGCCGTGCGAGCCGGTCTCGGCATCCTGATTCGCGCCGCGGCGGCGATCAGCGCGTAACGCTGATAACCGCCGAAGCATTCGTCGCCGCCGTCGCCGTTGAGCACGACGGTCACGTGTGGGCGGCACAGCCGGGCCACGTAGAACGACGGGATCGCCGAGGAGTCCGCGAACGGCTCGTCGAAATTCCGGGCCAGCGTCGGCAGCACGTCGAGGTGGTCTGTGGTGAGCACCATTTCGTGATGCTCGGTGCCGTAGCGTTCTGCCACGGCGCGTGCGTGAACGCGTTCGTCGAAGCGGCGATCTTCGAACCCTACGCAGAAGGTGCGCAGCTGCCCGCAGCCGACCCGCGACATCGCCGCGACGACAGCGGAGGAATCCACACCCCCGGACAGGAACGCGCCGATCGGCCGCTCGCCCGCCAGGCGAAGTCGGGTGGATTCCAGCAACAGCTCCCGCAGCCTGGCGCATTCGGCCTCTTCGGACTCGACGGGGCGCGGGGTGAAGTCCACGCGCCAGTAACGCTGTTCGCTGACCGCGCCGCGCTGCCACACCAGCCGGCTGCCGGCCGGCAGTTTGTGAATGCCCTGGTAAATCGACCAGGGAGCCGGGACGTACTGGAAAGTCAGGTAGTGGTGCAGGGCGACGAGGTCGATCGGCGGACGGTGCGCCGGATCGACCACGAGCGCCTTGAGCTCGGAGGCGAAGGAGAGCGATCTGCCGTCGTGGCGCCAGTACAGCGGTTTCTTGCCGACCCGGTCGCGCGCGAGCAGCAGCCTCTCCCGTCCCGCGTCCCAGATCGCGAGCGCGAACATGCCGCGCAGCCGGTGCACCAGTTCGTCGCCGTACTCCTCGTAGAGGTGCGGCAAGCACGCGCTGTCGCCTTCACCCGTCAGCTGGTGGCCTCGCCCGATCAGGTCGTCGCGCAGCTGCCGGTAGTTGTAGAGCTCGCCGTTGAACACGGCGACGATCGTGCCGTCCTCGTTATAGACCGGCTGCGATCCTCCGGCTACGTCGATGATCGCCAGCCGCCGCATGCCGAGACTGGCGTTGAGGCCGTCGTGGTAGCCCGCGCCGTCCGGTCCGCGGTGGATCATCGAGTCGCACATGCGGCGCACGTGGCCGGTGTCGGGCGTGTCGAGCGAGACGATCCCGGCTACGCCGCACATTCGCCCTCCAACAAGCGCGTGTAGAGCTGGAGATGGCGTTCGACCATCGCGTCCGCGCGCAGGTGGATTTGGCTCCATCGGCGCGCCTTCGAGCCGAGCGCCGCCGCGAACTCCGGGTCGCCGAGGACGCGGGCGATCGCCTGTGCGAGCGCCTGCGGGTCATGCGGCGGCACGAGTACGCCCCGGCCGTCACGCAACAGTTCGCCGGTACCCCCGACGTCGGTCGCGACGACGGCCTTGCCCGCCGCCATCGCCTCCATCACCGCGTTGCTCATCCCTTCGGTCAGCGACGGCAGTACGCAGACATCGGCACGCGCCAGCAGCGCCGCGATATCGGTCCGGCGTCCGAGGAATCTGGCATCGACCGCCAATTCGGCGGCCATGAGTTCGAGCCGCTCCCGCTCCGGTCCGTCGCCCGCCAACATCAGCGTGCAGTCGATATCGCGCTCCCGAAGCATCGCGACAGCCCGCAACAGATGGTGATGGCCCTTGTATCGGATCAGATTGGCGACACACAGGATGACGGGCGCCTGCGCGACCGGGTCGGCATCCGGCACGGGTACGGGTACGAACGCCTGCTCCGGGATGCCGTTGTAAACCGTCACGATCTTGGCCGGCGCCAGCCCCTCGACCCTGCGCGCATCGGCCGCGACCGCCTCGGCGTTGGCGATCACCAGGTCGGTCACCCGGTTCGCGGCGCGGATCAGAGCGAGCACGGTTCGCCGTTCGCACGCGCCGCGCGCGAGGCCGCGGCGCCCCGAGACGAGGGCGGGGACGCGGGCGAGCGGACCCGCCACTGAAGCGACCAGGCAGCTGTACAGCAGAAAGGCGTGCAACACATCGGTGCGCTCGCGGCGCAGTTCGGTGACGAGCCGCAGGACCGCGGCGACGGCGAGGGGCAACCTGCGCACCGCACCGATCGCCAGTCGCGCTCCGCGTGCAGCGCGACGCAGGCCGGTGGTGCCGTCCAGTGTCAGGCCCGGGGCACGCATTCTGGGGAAACGCAGGTGCACCACCGGTACGCCTTCGGCCCGAAGGACGTCTTCGTACGGTCCCCCGCCGAACATCACCAATACGCGCGTCCTGATTCCCCGCTCGGCCAGCCCTGTCGCCAGGAGCGCGACCTGTTTCTCCGCCCCGCCGAGCCCCAGCTGACCGATCAGGAGACTGACGGATGGCGGATCACCGGACCGTGTCGTTGTCATCGCGGCAAATATACCGCTATGAACCACTCAGGGCGTTATATTCCATTCATGCACTCACGTGTGTCGGCATCTCCCGCCACGGCCGCGCAATCCGCAGAACCTCTCAGAGTGATGCGGGTCATCTCCCGGATGAACGTCGGAGGGCCCGCGCTCCAAGCGGCGGTCCTCGCCCGCGGGTTGGATCCCGCGCGTTTCGACCAACGCCTCTACGCGGGCCGCGTCGCCTCCGACGAGGCGGACTACGTCGCGTTGTGCGCGCCTGACGTGGCAGCGCACACGGTGTCAGGCCTCGGACGCCAGGTGCGGCTTTCGGGCGACGCGAGGGCGCTGGCCGAGCTGATCATCGCGATGCGGCGGTTCAGGCCCCACATCGTGCACACCCACACCGCCAAGGCAGGCGCGCTCGGCCGACTCGCCGCCCTCGCCGCGGCAGTCCCGGCAAGAGTGCACACCTTCCACGGGCATCTGCTGCACGGCTACTTCCCGGCCGGCAGGACACGCGCGGTGACGCAAACAGAACGCATCCTTGCCCGTACCTGCGACCGGCTCGTCTCGGTCGGTGCGCAAGTGCGCGACGAACTGGTGGCAGCGGGGATCGGCAGCGCGCCGCAATATGTCGTGGTGCCGCCGGGCACCCGCCTGCGTCCGCTGCCGTCGCGCCGAGAGGCCCGCTTCCGTCTCGGCCTGCCCCAAGACGACGCGGTCGTCGCGTACGTCGGCAGACTCGTCGCGGTCAAGCGACCCGATCGGCTGCTGGCCGTGGCGCGCCTCGTGCGCGAACGCTGCCCGCGCACCCAGTTCGTGATCTGTGGTCAGGGCCCGTATTCCGAGACGCTGTCGGCCGATTCGAGCCTGGATCCCCCGCTGCGGTTCACCGGCTGGCGTTCCGACGTGGAAACCGTCTACGCCGCGGCGGACGTCATGATCCTGACCTCCGACAACGAGGGCATGCCCGTGTCGCTGATCGAGTCCGCCCTGGCCGCGGTGCCGGCGGTGGCCACCCGCGTGGGCAGCGTCGCGGAAGTCGTCGAGGACGGCGTGACCGGTTTGCTGGCGCGCCCTCGAAGCGACGAACTGGCGCAGCACGTCATCCGGCTGCTCACGGATCACGGCCTGCGCGAACGCATGGGGCACGAAGCCCGGGTCCGCGCCGAACAGCGCTTCGGCCCACAGCGCCTCGTCGCCGACATCGATCAGCTCTACACCTCCATCGCCCTGCGGCACGGATGGTGGCCGGCGCAGGACGCACCGCTCGAAGGGCAGGACACATGAAGATCGTGGTGACCGGAGGCGCCGGCTTCATCGGCGCCAACCTCTGCCGGGAACTGGCCGAACGCGCCGAGACCGACTCGGTGGTGGCGCTCGATGACCTGAGCACCGGCTCGGCCGCGAATCTCGCCGGCAGCGGGGTGGAGCTGGTCGAGGGCAGCATCCTGGATCGCACCGTGTTGGACCGGATCGTCGGCGCGGCGGACGCCGTGGTACACCTCGCCGCGCGACCGTCGGTGCCCCGATCCCTGGCCGATCCCATCGCCACGCACGAGGTCAACGCGACCGGCACCGTGCGTGTACTCGAAGCCTGTCGCACCCGCTCGACGCCGCTGATCGTCGCCTCCTCGTCCTCGGTATACGGCTCGACCGCCCAACTGCCGAAGCACGAGAACCTGCCGACCGTACCGCTGAGCCCGTACGCGGCGAGCAAGCTCGCGACCGAGGCGTACGCCCTGGCGTACGGGGCCGCTTTCGGACTTCCCGTGCTGGCCTTCCGGTTCTTCAATGTCTACGGGCCATTACAACCCGCCGACCACGCCTACGCCGCCGTCGTGCCGGCCTTCATCGACGCCGCCCTGCGCGGCCGGGCGCTGCGGATCTACGGCGACGGCACCCAGACCCGCGACTTCACCTACGTGGGCACCGTCGCCCGCGTACTCGCGGACGCCGCCATCAAGGGCATGACATCGGCAATGCCGGTGAATCTGGCCTTCGGAACCCGCACCTCGCTGCTCGAACTCGTCCGACGGCTCTCGCAGGTGCTCGGACGTCCGCTCGAGGTCGAGCACGAACCGCCGCGCCGCGGCGACGTACACGATTCACAGGCCTCGAATGACCTTCTGCGCCGCATGTTCCCCGCGATCGAGCCAGTAGGGCTCGATGACGGTCTCCGGCAGACGGCCCAATGGCTTTCCAGCCGGCAGCCGCGGCAGAGCGTTCCGTCCGGCGTACGGTGAACCGCGCCGCGAACCGATCAGAGCGCTTCCACGTGCGGGCCGTGGCAGCGGTGGCGCGCATCGAAGACGTACACCGCGTGGCTTTCCACCAGCTGGTAGTCGAAACCACTGTGGTCGGTCAGCACCACCACCGCGTCGGCGGCCGCCACTTCTTGCGCGGTCAGCTCGACCAGTGCGATCTCGCAGGGAATCCGGTCGCTCTCGGCGTGCGGCTCGACGGCCCGCACCCGCGCGCCCAGTTCGCCGAGCGCCTGGGCGACGGCGAGCGCGGGCGACTCGCGTACGTCGCCGGTGTCGCGCTTGTAAGACAGTCCGAGCAGCAGCAGCCGGGCGCCGCTCAACGTCTTGCCACGCCTGCCGAGCGCCTCGTACAGGCGGGCGACGATGTGCTCCGGCATGTGGTTGTTGACGTCGTTGGCCAGCTCGATGAACCGGAACGAGCGCCCGAGCGTCCGCTTGACGTGCCAGGCCAGATAGGACGGGTCCACCGGCAGGCAGTGGCCACCGACGCCCGGTCCGGGCTCGAACCGCATGAACCCGAACGGCTTGGTCGAGGCGGCGTCGATCGCCTCCCAGACGTCGGCGCCGATGCGTCGGGCCGCCGTCGCCAACTCGTTGACAAGCGCGATGTTCACCTGGCGGAAGGTGTTCTCCAGCAGCTTGGCCAGCTCCGCCGTGCGCGGCGAGGAGACCGGCACGGTCCGCTCGACGATCCTGTCGTAGAACGCCCGCACCATGGCCAGCGAGGCGTCATCGACACCGGACACGATCTTCGGGGTGTTCTCCAGCCGCCAGCGGCGGTTTCCCGGATCGATCCGCTCGGGGCTGAAGCCCAGGAAGAAGTCGCCGGGAGCCCGCAGCCCGCTCTGCGCCGACAGCAGCGGCCCGACCACGTCCTGCGTCGTGCCGGGATAGCTGGTCGATTCCAGCACCACGGTGCTGCCCTTGGTCACGTACCGCCCGACGGCTCGCGCCGCGCTCTCCACACACCCGAGGTCGGGAACGCCGTCGCGCAGCGGGGTGGGCACGGAGATGACGCAGATATCGAACCCTGAAATGTCCTCCTCGTCGCAGGTGGGATGGTAGCGGCGGGTCTCCAGGGCCGCCGCTACCCGCCTCGCGGCCACGTCCTCGACGAACGACTCCCCCATCGCCAGCTGTTTCACCCTGCGTTCGTCCACGTCGAGGCCCACGACGTCGAACCCTGCTTCGACGGCGCCCATGGCGAGTGGGAGGCCCACATATCCCTGTCCGATGACCGCAAGCTTCCCGCGATTCACCCGCTGCTCCTCTCCTGGAACGGCCGACCGCCGACCGCGGTCACTGACATCCCGCATCGGAGACGGTGGTGTGCTGAGGCCGGGCGAGCGGCTGGACGGCCACCCGCGCGGCGACGTGGACCGCCGGCTCGTCCAGCCGCAGTCGCAGCACCCTTATCTCTCCGGCCCCGATCTCGACCATGGTCGAGAACACGGGGTGTCCCTGGTCGATCCCGGGCGAGACGAGGATCGGCCGGCCGTCGAGCGTGGCGCCGGACAGGCGTGCACCGATCATCGCGTAGACCGAAACGCGCAGCTTGTTCGAGCCGACCGGACGCTGCCCGCCGCCGGCATCGCTGCGGGCGACGACGTACTGCGGCAGACCACTGCCAGGGGCGTCGTTGTGCAGCGTGACTCGCACGGTGGTCGATCGGCGGCCGTCACGGCAGGGGCCGAGCGCGTAATCGACGTCGCGATCGAGGTAGTAGTCGAGTTTCGTCCCTGCCGCGTTGTTGACCACCAGTTCGGCGAAGGGCCCGGTCGCGGCCGACAGAGTCCCGCCGAGCGGGGTCGCGGACAACAGCGACTCCTCGCGAAGGTGGGCGCTCCACAAATGCAGCCGGCCGTCGTCCACCATCGCGCGCAGGGCCCGCAACATGGCGGTCGAGGACCTCGGCCGGTTCTCCACGGTGCCGGCGATCGCTCTCGCCATCTCGACCAGGTACCGCTTGCGTGTCACCGGATCAGCGAAGCGTGCGTACTCGTCTCGTTCCGTCAGACGCACGGCATCGGCCGAAGTGACCGACCCGCCGTCAGGCGTGGAGACCGGACCGATCGCGGAAAGGAGGTGCGCAAGTCCAACCGGATCGATCGCCGCGGCGCCGTCGAGCCGCTCGCCCGTGGTTCTCTCCCACTGCGCGCTCCACGCGAGCGCCGCGGCGGGAAAATGCGGCGAGAGATTCGATTCGGCGAGCCGCTGTGCCTCCACGAACCGGTCGAAGGGCGCTCCCGCCGCGATGGCGGGCTCGAATCCTGCACCAGGCGGAGGAATGTCGTCGTTGCTGCCGAAGCTTTCGAAGCGCACCGAGCCGTGATCGGCGGTCACGATGGCGTACGCGCCGACCAGGCCGCCGGTCCCGCGAGCCTCCGCGTTGTTCTGGATGGCGAGGAAATAGCGCCGCATCCCGTCGCCGCCGAGCATGGAAGGCAGCAGATGCGCTGCCGTGTCCGCCCGCCGGACGGCGGACTGCAACACAGTGGTCTGATGGGAGAGCGCCGCGAGCGCGCCGTCCACCCGCGAGTCGCCGGTCGCGTGCGGCAGGGCGTCGAGGGACTGCGCGATACCGGTCAGGCCGCGCAGCGCGGCGTCCAGCGCGGGCGTGCTCGTCACGACGGCGCGCAGATCGACGGCGGCGCCGACGCGCGCCTGCTGCACTGCCTGCACCGTCGCCGCAGCGTCAAGCAGGTCGGGGGCGACCACGCGGGTCACCTGGTCCGCGGCTCCCGCCAACCCGCGAACGGTGCGCGCCGAGCGCCCCGCGAACGGCACGCTCGACGCGATACTCCACAAGAATCCTGACACGCGCTGATTGGCGTCCCGCGCGAGCGACCTGTCCCTTTCCAGAACCCGTCGCGCGTCGGCCACATCCCCGCGGGTCAGATCGCTGCGCAACCGCGCCGCGTCGGCCCGCACCGAAGTGAGCTCGCGGCCGACCATCGCAGCCTGATGCCGCAGCCAGCCGGCGGCCGCCACCAGGGCGACGGCAAGGACAGCCGCGGCGAGAAGCCCGTACCGCAGACGCCTCGTCTTCTCGAGGCGCACGGCCTAGCCGACCCGCCGTCCGCGGCGGCCGCCGCGCGCCAGCACGAGCGCGATGCCCACCAGGGCGAATACGAGCACGCCGATACCGGTCCAGAACCAGGCGCTCAGCCCCGAGGAGGCCGAGGTGGCGGCCTCGATCAGGACGCTCGCCGTCAGAAGCCGCCGTGTCCCGTCGGGATTGATCCCGCTCAGATCGAGCTCGTGCGAACCGACCGAAGTGCTCGCCGGAATGGTGACCCCTCCCTCGACCGAGCCGAGGCCGTTGCTCGTCAGCGATCCCAGCGTCACCGGCGTGGAGTGCAGCTGCACCGAGACCGAGCTCACCGGCTTGAATCCACCGCCGAACACCGTCAGCTCTCCGCCGGCGGTGATCGTGTTCGTGCTGGTCATGAGCATGCAGTCAGTGACCGGATACACCTTGCCCGCGGTGCCCGGTCCGCAGTCCGCGTTCTGGGCCAGCGCACGGCCGCCCAGCAGCGCCGAGGCCGCGGCCCCGGCGGCGACGACGGCGACGACCACGACGGCCGCCACCCGGCGGACAAGGTCGCCTCGCGTGCGCCTCGCCGACAAGGCGCGATGGGGACGGAAACGCAGGCTCCTCATCCGGTGCTCCAGTCTCATGCGGGGCCGCAGACCACGAACGCCCGCGGCGCAGGCGGCGATCGGACCGAAATCTGCCCACACTCTGCGGCTGCGCGATCAGTAAAAGCAACGGACAAATATCCATCGGGTGAACATAAGTTGAGCCCGCCAGCCGGCCATCGCCGCCCGACCACCCCGGACGTGCAAATTCGGACTACCGAAGACAAATATCCAACGAGTGAATTTATGTGAGACAGCGTCAGACAAGACCGTCACCCAATGCAGATTTCACCGCGCGCCGATCGCTAACAATTCAGACAAAGATCACTAGGCTGTGCGGCCATGATCGGGACGAGGCCCGCACCACCCACGACGGCGAACGCCACGTCGGCACGCGCGATCACAGCCACGGCGATCATCGCGGTGTCCATCGTCGCCGCCGCAGCACACGTATCCGCGGCTGTGATCATGCACTGGCAGACGAACGGCTCACCCATGTTCCCCGACGCGCGGGCCTACGACTGGTCGAGCGGCGTGATCGCTCAGGCATGGCACAGCGGACAGCACCCCGGGACGCAAGACCTCGCCGCCTGGTCGGGATCGCAGCTCTGGGGTTATCCGGCGCTCATGGCGCTCGCCAAGCTGTTGACCTCGGGAGGGTGGCTGGCGGCCAAACTCCTGCTGTCGCTGGTGGCGGCGACCGGCGCGGTTGCCGCGTACGCCCTCGTGAAAACGATCGGAGCCGGCGCTCGGCGTGCACTCGGCGCAGGGCTCGCGGTGGCGCTCAGTCCCACCCTGCTCCTCTGGGACGCATGGGGGCTGAAGGACGGGCTGATCATCGCCTTGGTTCTGTGGACGCTCCTGGTCCAAGCTCGCACACCGCTGTGGCTTGCCGGCCTAGCCACCCTGCTCGCCATCGAGGCGTGCCTGTATCTGCGTCCTGCGACAGCCTTGTTCCTCAGCGTCGCCCTGGTGGCGAGGCTGCGCCCGCGGCCGACGCATCTGGTCGGCGCGCTGATCGCCGCGGCGGGGATCGCGATCGTCGTTCTTCCCCGGCTGACCGCCCTGTTCCGCCTGGTCGGCACGCTCGAGGTGCAGGACGGGACCGCGCTCGCCTTCAACGGCGGTTACGGCTCACACAACCTGGTGCAGCATCCGCAGTATCTGATCGATTTCGTATTCGGTCCCTTCCCCTGGGACTTCGGCCCGGCGAGCGCAGGGCCCGAGCGCTGGCTCTATCCCGGCACCGCGCTGTGGATCGCGTCGCTCGCCCTGGCGCCCGCCGCCCTGCGCAGAGCGTGGCGGGATGCCGACGGTGTCGGCAGGCCGGCCGTCCTGGCGTGCTGCGCCTACGCCGTGGCCTATCTCGACACGTTCGGCGCGACGTTCTACCGGCAGCGCTCACTCCTGGAATGCGTGCTCGGCCTGCTCATCGTGGCCTACTTCCCCCTCGCTCCCCTCGCGGCACTCAAACGCGTCCAGTCGTGGCTCGGCCTGGTGGCGTGCATGGCCGCCCTTCAGAGCGCCGGACTCGCCCCGACATGGACCAGCAAGGCGCTCTTCCTGTGCGCCGTGACGGTGTTCTTGCTGTTGGCGGCGTTTCCGCAGACCCTGCCAACGCACCCCTTGGCATCCCGGATCCTTCGACGCCTGCGGCCGAGCCGTGTGCGATGAACAGGGCACGATCGGATGGTTCCGTTCGTCCGACCGAGGTAACGGGGTACTTTCCGGCATTTCACCCGTAATAGCATGGCTGGCCATGTGCGCGAGTCAGGATACGTATGATCTCGTAGCAGAACCTTGGATTCCGGTCACGCTGGCGAACGGCACGGCGGACCGCGTCGGCTTGGCGGCGCTCGTGCGGCAGGCCGACTCGTTGCGCGCGTTCGCGGGGCCGCCTCCGGTGCGGATCTGCGTGCTGCGACTCGTCGTGGCGATCCTGCGCGACTCGCTCGGCCACGCCGGGATCGAACCCGGTCAATGGCGCCGTTGGTGGGATGCCGGGCACTTGCCGGTGAATCAGGTGACCGACTATCTGAGCCGCCACGCCGCGCGGTTCGACCTTTTCGGCGCGCAGCACCCGTTTCTTCAGGACGGTGCCATGCGCGGCGATCGCACCGCGGTCAAGTCCGTGGCCGAACTCATGCCGCACCTGCCGACCGGCAACAACGCCATGCTCTTCCACCGCAACACCGATCTCGGCGGCACGAATCCAGCGCGCCTCAGCCCCGCCGACGCCGCCTGCTGGCTGATCTCGCTGCACGCTCACACGCGCCCGGGAATCACGCCGTCGCTGAATGCGGCTCCTCCGGGGCGGGCGTCCGGGCGCGGCGGATTGCTCGTGGGCCGACTGGCCGCCGTCCCCGAAGCACAGACCGTCGCGCGGACCCTGCTGCTCAATCTGCCGTGCGCCGCCCGTGACCCGGGCGACGTACCGGGCTACCTGGCCAGAGAACCGGTCCGTCCCGGTGCCGACGCTCGTGGCCCCGCCGGCTTGCTGAGCTGGACGAGCCGACACGTGCTGCTGCTGCCGGAGCCTGACGGGACGGTCGAGGCCGTGAAGATCGCGGTCGACAACGCCGTCGATCCGCTCGTGCCCCGGGACGTGCAGGCCGCGCACGACCCGCACGTGCTGGCCACCATGACGGACAAGGCCGTAGACGGCTGGGCTCTGGCCGGCGCCAAGAGTGGGCGCACCCCGCTGGGCGACGCCGCGGTCCTGATTCGCCACGCCGCCGCGCCGAATCCGGGCAGCGTCCTGCCGCAGGCGACCGCCGCCGCGCGGCACGATCCCGTACAGATCACGGTCTACGGACTAGCCGTCGAGGCGACGTCGAAGTACACGGACTGGTCGGCGTACAACATCGCCTGGGCCGACCCGTCCTCGATCGCGCTCGTCGTGGAACCCGCGAAGATCGCGGCCGATGCCGCCGCGCGCGCGGCCGCGTCGATCGCGAGCGCGGCCGGCTCCGGTTCGGACACGGCGACGGCGCGCACGGCTCGTCGGCGGGAATGCGCCACGACGGCGGTCTGGCATCTGCTCGACGCTCCCGGCCGTGCCCTGCTCGGCCGTCTCGCGCAGCGCCCGATGACCGACGAGGAGCAGGCACAGTGGCGTTCGCTGTGCGCGCAGGCCGCGCGCACAGCGGTGGCGCAGACCCCGTACATGTATAAGCATGCTGCTATCGCTGCGCATGCCCGTGGACAGCTCGAGAAGGCACTCGTCTTCGCGCGTACGACAGCAGGAAAGAGCGTCGCATGATCGATCCGCCCGCGCCCCAGAGCGCACTGATCCAGTGGCTCGAGCGCACACGGGCCCGAGAACAGCCGCTCGACAAGGACGAACTGGCCACGTTGCGTCGCACGCTGCCACGACTGCCGGACCATCCCGACCTGCGCGCACTGGCTCTGGTGGTCAGGCACGCGGGAAGCACGCGCGCGTCGCAGGATGCCGCGTTGCTCACGGCGTGCCTCTGGTCCGCCCGGCATCGCACCAAGCCTCCTGCGTCCAGCGCGTGGAATCTCGGCAGAGCACTGCATCACGCGCTGGGTGAGCGAAGCCGGCGCCAGCGAATGTGGCAGGCGCTTTACACCGCCGCACGTTCGAACCTGCCGCGGACGCTGATCGGGGCGGTAGACATCCTGAGCAAGACCGACACTCCCATGGACTGGCACCGGCTGCACCGCGACCTGCGCTCCTGGCACCAGGGCGACGAGCAGGCCGTGCTGCGCCGGTGGTGCACCGGCATGTTCGGCCCACTGCCCGATCAGCCGCCGCACCAGCACGTGCAGTCGGAGACCCGAAAGGCCGAAGAAGCAGCGCTATGACCGTGATCGATGTGCACATCCTCCAGGCGTACCCGCCGAGCCTGCTCAATCGCGACGAACTGGGCCAGCCGAAGACCGCCGTGTTCGGCGGCGTAACGCGCACACGCATCTCCTCTCAATCCCTCAAACGCGCACAACGCCTGTACACCGCGCGGCACAGTCTGGTCCCCGATGAGCACCTGGCCGCACGGACCCGCCAGCTGCCCAGGCTGCTGGCGGCGCGCCTGACGGACCAGCACCGGCTGAGCGACGAGGACAGCCTCACCCTCGCCGTGAACACCGTGTGGGGTATGGGCCTTCTCGACACCACGGGCGATTCCCAACGTACCAATGTGCTGCTTTTCTGCGGGGCGTCGGAGATCGACCAGATCGCGACGGGCATCGCGGCGCGTAGCGAGGAACTGCTGAGCTGCGCGGTGCCGATCGAGAGGATCGGATCGGCAGGCGACACCGAAAGCGCCAAGGCGCCGCGCAGCGCGCGCGAACGCAAGGCGGACTGCCCGCCGGTGTTCCGTGACCTGGGCAAGGCCCAACTCGGCGCTCTTGACGCGACCCGCTGCGTCGATGTCGCGCTCTACGGACGGTTCCTGGCGGAGGATCGGCGTGTCGATGTGGACGGAGCGTCCAGCACCGCCCACGCCTTCTCGGTGGGCGAGCACCATCTCGAGCTGGACTACTTCACCGCCGTAGACGATCTGGACGAACGCGGTGCCGGATTCCTGGACACCAGCGCACTGACCGCGCCGCTGCTCTACCGCTACGCCAATCTGGACACCGAAGCGCTGGTGGCGAACCTCGCCGGCGACGAAAGCCTCGCCCGCCTCGCAGCGTGCGCGTGGCTGACCGCAGCGATCCATGCCACGCCCAATGCAAAGAAGTCCTCGACCGCACCGGCCACGCGTCCGCTGCTCGTGCTCGCGGTCGCGCGCGACGACCAGGCACTCTCGCTGGCCAACGCGTTCCTCCGCCCCGTACGCCCGCGCCGCGACAGCGACGAAGGCGAAGCAGCGATCGCAGCGATCGCCGACCACTGGACACACCTGCGCGCCGGCTACGGCCATCACGGCGTGCGCGGTGCCCAACTCCTCTACGTCGGCGATGCGGCGCGCCTGCCCGCCGCGATGCCCGGAGACCTGGTCAACGCCGACACCCTGGTCAGCCGCACTACCGCCCTCGCCTTCGCACGCGAAGCAGTTCCGGTATGACCAAGACACTCAAGACCCCCAACACCAACACCCCCAACACGCCCAACACCTTCAAGACCCTGCTACTACGGCTCGACGGACCAATGCAGGCATGGAGCATCGCCGCGTTCGCCGATCGGCCAACCCTGCCCTTCCCGACGAAGTCAGGGATCGTCGGCCTGATCGCGAACGCGATGGGACGCACGCGCCACGACGACATCGCGGACCTGGCCGCGTTGGAAATCGCCGTACGCGCCGATGATCCCGGCCAACCGGCCAACGACTTCCAGGTCGCCGGCGTCGATGGATGGCGCTCAGCCAACGGAAAACTGCACACCGACAGCAGCAAGCCCCGCAACAAGGGCTACCTCGAAGACGCGGTGTTCACCGCCGCCCTCACCGGCCCGGCGAGCCTGATCACAGAAGCGGCCGAAGCGACGCGTCGCCCCGCCAGACCACTGTTTCTCGGCCGACGCTCCTGCCCACCCGCGGCGCCGGTCCTGGTAGGGCTGAGCGATCTGCCTGCTCTCGAAGCGCTGCGTACCGCGCCGTACCAGGGCCACCGACCGAACCCGCCCCAGCGGTACCTGGTCGCGATCGACGCGCCGTTCGGCGAACGCTGGGACGACCACCCCCTATCCTTCGCCCCCGATCGCCGCGAACACGGCCCAAGGTCCGTCGCATTCGTCGAGGTAACGCACGAGGAACCACAACCCCTCAGCAATAACATATAGATACAATCATCCGCCCCTCAGCTACAGCAGTGCAGCAAGTGCAGTAGGTGCAGCAAGTACGACACGAGCACTCCACCACACCCCTGCTGTAACGCGCCCCGTACATATACGCGGGGATCAACCTGGTGGCGAGGTACTCGAATTCCGGTTCGTAGACGGCGTCCCCCGCATATGCGGGGATCGCTCGGGGGAGGTAAACAGCCACGCGGTCGAAACCTCAGGCACCCCGCACGCGCGGGGATCAATCCTCATCGGGCATTGTCTTTCTACTCGAAGGACGCCTCCCCCGCACGCGCGGGGATCCTCCTGACGGCAGTTGCCGCGTCGAGGCGCGCTGGTCAACCGACCGATTCTTATCAGTGGGCATATTCACTCGCAGCGCGGGCGAAATCGCGGATGAGGGTACTGCGGCGCGTGGCGTCCCAGGCCAGTGCAACCTGGTTGGGGGCGACATCAGTGATGGGCACGTACACGATGTCAGGACGCCGATAGTACGTCGCGGCAGACTGCGGCAGGACGATGATGCCTTCGCCCGCCGCGATGTGCTCCAGCTTCTCCTCGACGGTGAGCGTGCCCGAGGGAACGCGTATGCGGGCGTCACCGAACAGCGTGCGCCACTCGGGGACGATGTCGGGCGGCTGGATCAGGATGTCCTCGGCCAGGTCGGCGAAGTGGATTTCCGGTTTGTCCGCGAGGCGGTGGTCGGCGGGCAACACCGCGCCGCGAGGCTCGGTGAACAGCGGCACGATCGAGAGCCGGGTGCGGTCCACGGGCAGGCGCACGTAGCCGATGTCGGCTCGTCCGTCCCGTAGAACCTCGGTCTGATCGTCCCAGCTGGTGCGAAGCACCTCGACGGCCAAGTCCGAGTGCGTTCGCGTGAACGCGCGGACCGCGGGAGTCACGATGAGGCCCGGCATGAACGCCACGATGAACGTGTTCGACCCGCGCGCGGCGCGTCCGACGCGGCGGCGCAGCGCCTCGGCGCTGGTCAGCAGCGGGGCGGCATCCGCGAGCAGTTGCTTCCCGGCAGCCGTCAGCGTGGTGCCGCGTTTGTCACGGGTGAACAGCTGCACCTTCAACTCGTCTTCCAGCGCGCGGATCTGGCGGGACAGCACGGGCTGGGCGATGTGCAGCGACTGTGCGGCCCGGCCGAAGTTCAGGTGCTCGGCGACGGCCATGAAGTAGCGAATCTTGCGAAGGTCCAGGTCCATAGGCACCTCCTACGCACCGATGATACCCGCAAGGCATCAGACGCGACCGGAAGGGTCTTGGACGCGGCGCGGTGCCCGATCGGATCGTGGAGGCGTTGGCGCACTTTCGACCGAGGGATGCAAAAGATATGAACATCGGACGGGTAGTGGTGGTCGGCGGCACGTCGGGCATCGGTTTGGCCACGGCGCGCGCGGCGGCAGAGCGGGGCGCGGAGGTGATCGTCGTCTCTGCACAGCAGGCCAGCGTAGACACGGCGCTGGCCGTGCTGCCCGAGTCGGCGACCGGTCATGCGGCTGATGTACGCAACGCCGCGGCGTTCGAGGAGCTGTTCGGCCGGATCGGGCCGTTCGATCATCTGGTGTACACCGCCGGCGAATCGCTCGCGGTCACCCCGCTGGCGCAGCTGGACCTGGAGACGGCGCAGTCGTTCTTCGCAGTCCGCTACTTCGGCGCCCTCTCGACGGTGCGCGTGGCCGTCCCGCAGCTGCGTGCCGGAGGATCGGTCACGCTCACCGGAGGTCTAGCCGCGTGGCGTCCACCGGCGCCCGGCTGGACGCTGGTGGCCAGCGTGTGCGGCGCGATGGAGTCCCTGACCCGCGCGCTGGCGATCGAACTGGCGCCGATCCGGGTCAACCTCGTGCGCCCCGGCCTGGTGCGCAGCCCGCTGTGGTCCGCCATGAGCGAGCAGGAGCGGGACGGGATGTACGAGGGCGCAGCCAAGACGCTGCCCGTCGGCCATGTCGCGGACAGCGACGAGATCGCCCTCGCCTATATCAACTACATGACCCATCCGTACGCGACCGGCTCGGTGGTCGCGGTCGACGGCGGCGGCGCACTCGTCTGAGCCGCGCTTCGCCGGCGTTTCACCCGCCGGTTTCGAAAAAGGCCAGGAGCCCAGGCTGCGGATCGCCCGCGGTGCTGACGTTCGCCACGGCCACGACGGTCAAGACCAGCGCCGAAAGGACGGCCAGAGCGCAAGAAGACCAGTAGCTCGGCGGTCACCATGGATCGTCGCGTCAACCCGCGGATCACCTTCGCACCGGCCGTCGCCCCGTCAGGATGGGAGACACCCCAACCCCGGGTTCGGCTAACCACACCTACCACTTCGCCTCAGACACAGAGCCGGAGCTGAGCACGTGTCGCTGTCGCTGTACAGGCGCACGTCAACACCAACGCGGCATGACGCCCTCTCCTCGATCCGAGGGGCTTGACAGTCTCGAGTACGACACGGCCCGGACGCATGACCAAGCCCGCCTGCGGCGGCGTTGCCGAGCCGCTCTGCTGCTAAAGGC